>CAZWPF010000020.1:0-2136 GCA_964636205.1 uncultured Chitinophagaceae bacterium
CATCTTGGCCGTGACTTAGTTTTCCGGATCTACAGGAGTAGAAAGGGTGATAGTAACGACAGGGGCATCGTTTTCATCACGAACAAGTACTTTGATTGCACTGGAATGCCAAACCCATTCAAAGTCGGGAGCAATCCTAACTTGCTGAAAGAATGCAAATACCTCTCCGGGTTCATTGCGTTTTAACATGTCAATTAGCTTCGGTGCATAAAAGGCAGCATCATCGGGGTTGAAGTGATGCTTATGGTAGGATTCGATATTCAATTTTTGCCAATTGCTCTCGTCTAGACCTAAGTTCTTTCTACCCTCGGCAGAAATATACAGTACCGTCCAGTTGGAAATGTCGTGAATGACGACCACACCGGGTAATAGATCTTCTATTTCCTGAATTCGCCTGATAGCTTCTTTTACTTTTTCAGAATAAACCATCCCAGCATTAATATTTGACAATTAGTAGATTATATCTTATTGGATTCATTTTCAAAACAGTGTAACTGTTTCAAAAATGAATGGTAGCAAATATAAAAATTGGAAAAAAAAATGACTGAAAAAATAGGCTGCGTAAAATATTCTAAATAATAGATGAGAATGAATTGATTGTCAATCCACTCCGTATCGGTCTTTTGATTTTTTATTAAAATGCTTTTTCTGAATACCCATTTTTGGGTATTGTAATAGCCTATACCGGATAATACATTTGTCTCAGTTTCCATGTGGGAATGAACATTTATAACGACTTTAAATTGATTTATATGAAAAATTCGTTACGCCGGATAGGTTTTATTTTGACCACTTTATTGTTTGTTTCAGTAATTTTTACAGGTTGTGAAAAAGAGGATCCCTGTGAAGAGAATTGCCTGAATGGGTATTGTTCTGAAGGTGATTGCATTTGCGACACAGATTATGGAGGAAAATGGTGTGCGACATACCAAGGAATGGCGGGTGGAGGCTTATCCTCCGGATATGGTAGTTCCTCGGGGTATGGTAGTTCCTCCTCCGGCTCGTCATCTGGTTACGGTAGCTCGTCCTCCGGTTCTTCCTCGGGATATGGAAGCTCTTCGTCCGGCTCCGGAAGCTCATCTTCTGGTTCTTCCTCTGGCTATGGTAGCTCCTCTGGTTCTTCCTCCGGATCTTCCTCGGGTGGTAGTTCGGGTTATGGATTTGTAACTTTCTATGCCAAGAAGGATTTTAGTTGCGGCTCTATTACCGTGAATGTGAGTGGTTACGGATCAGGATCGGTTTCATATTACTATCCCGATGGTATAGATGAATGCGGTGCATCAGGTTGCGCAAGCTTTACCTTGCCGGCTGGTCAGTATTCTTATTCTGCCTCTTGTGGTAGTTATACCTGGTGACCAAGTACCATTACTATCACTTCTGATCGTTGTTTGTTATTTGAGCTTAGATAGGGCTAAGGGCGAAATTAAATAGCCTTAGACATAGCATGTCAGTTACAGAAAATTCGGGAATACATCCAATTCGACCCGGTTGGGTTAGCTTAGTTATAGCAGATATCAGCCTCATTTGGGGTGCATATCTGCTATATGTTTTTAACAACTGGTACGGTAGTTTCCTCAGTGGCAGTGCCAGTCTAATATTGCTGGGAACCGCGCTTGGCTATACTTGCGTTAGCATTTTTAAACATGTGCACAGACGAAATGATGCCGATCCGGGTAAAGCCTATGGTTATCTTTTTTTTGCTGTTTTGAGGCGCCTAGTAGAACAGTTTTTAGGAAATCCGGCTTCCCGCGATAAGATTTTTGCCAACCGGCAGGAACAGGTTCAATTCCTCTTCATACTTGTGAAACTATTTTTCATTCCGGTAATGATTCAATTCTCGGTTGGCAATTACCATGATCTGGAGCGGGAAATTAGCCGAGCCAGCCAGCTTAAGTCGTTTCCTAATTTCTTTATCTGGTTCAATAATCTGCTTTTCCCGATTGCAATTACATTTTTCTTTCTCCTGGATACCCTAGTTTTTTGCTTTGGATATCTGGTCAGTTCCCGAAAACTTCGAAATGAGGTGAGATCGGTCGACAGTAGCTGGTCGGGTTGGTTGGTCACATTGGCCTGCTATCCTCCTTTTAATGACATGGTTTCCGGCAACAGTATACCGTCGGGTTCAATCGATAACAT
>CAZWPF010000020.1:2146-34061 GCA_964636205.1 uncultured Chitinophagaceae bacterium
ATGGTTTCCGGATGGGCGCCTCATTATAGTTCGAATTACGTCTATTTCTTTTCGATCGAAGCAACGTTTATAATTAGAGTTCTGGTGGTGATATTGCTTTTCTTTTATGTTTTTGCTTCTATATCACTGGGTGCAAAATGTTCCAATTTAACCAATCGTGGAATAGTGCAAACAGGTGCTTACAGATTGGTCCGACATCCTGCCTATATTTCAAAAGTCTTGGTCTGGTGGATTACATTGATTCCGGTAATAGTCGAAAAGCCGGCAGCAGCACTGGGTATGTTGGTATGGACTTCGATTTATTTCATGAGAGCAGTTACCGAGGAAAGGCATCTGCTGCAGGATCCGGAATACCAGGCCTATTGCAATAAAGTGAAATATCGATTTATTCCCGGAGTTTATTAGTATGGTTAGTAGATAAGTATATGAACTGAAAATACCTATTCTTGGGTATTGTCCTGTTGCGATCATATCTCTTATTTTGACTTTCACTATTTAACGTGATCAATTTTTATGCGAACAACAAAAGTTTTTGCCCTCGTTTTGTCATTGATATTAACCCAATTTGTGGGTTGTAGTAAGGATACTAAGAGCGACAGTCCTAAGCCGGAGCCGCCGAAAAAGATGGTGTCTTTTTTACATCTATCATGGATAATTTACCCGAATATACCAGTATCGACGTGTATGTAACCTTGGGAAGATATAGGCCTCTATCGGTTGCTTCCGCACTGGAGTCATGTAGTGAAACATCCGCACTCGAAGCGGGTCGGCAGTACCAACCTTATACCTTAAAAGTTATTCGTTATGCTTATTCAATGAGTGGTAATCCCGGAACTTGGGAATTTGAAGATGAGGGATTCGTTGTCGATTCGGATTTGGGGGTGTAATCAGATTGAAGTTGTGGAAGGTGGACCGGGATATATATTGGTGATTAACGGACGACAGATCAACATGAGTGATATTTATTGAGATGAGGGCAATTCCTCCGGAGGCGGCAATTCTTCTGGCTTGTGTTTATGCGCCTATTGAAGCGACAGTAAAGGGAGCGGGAGTTTATGAGACTGGAAGAAAGACTGGAAATTGGGAGTGGCCGGCTCTGCCTCCATGTGCGGTGTATTGATATTCTCCTTTTGACAATTAGAATGTTTCGCCTGCAAAGACATGGATGGGGCAATTTACCATGGAAATGGGGAGTGAAAAACGGTTCTCATTGCTTTTCGATAATATTCGAATAATTGCAGGATGAGAGCAGGTCGAGTTTGTTTCTTAGTAGAATTTACTTCGGAATTTGAGTTCGTTTTTTTTGAATAATTATTTCATAATAAATGGAATTATATGGTATAAAAAATACCACATTAATGGTATTTTTTTCGTGTAAAGGGGCTGTACTTTTGAATAGAACACAAATTGGTGCGAGGATTTAGAAACCCCTACAATGAAAACCTAAAAAATTATTCAAATGAAAAAACTCTACTTATTGTTTTTGATCACAACGTTGGCTTTTTCTCCCAATATCCGGGCTCAGTTATTAGATACTAATTGGGTCCGGCAATACGGGGAATTAAATCCGCCGAATAACCAATCGGGTGTAGCTTCGATTAGCGAGGAAAAATACTTGGTTCATCATGGCAACGACTTTTATTTTATCAGCAGCGAAGGAGATTCTCTGGGAGGCGGAGCATTCGATAATACTCATGTCGTGAGAAGTATCTGGTCGGAGGATTCCTTGATTTTTATGGGTAGCGTGGTGAATAACGAACCTGTTATTTCGCGGTTGGATACCAATGCGAATATATTATGGAGTACTTCTTTGTTTACGTCTTCTTTTGCCGAAGGGGTTTTTGCTATGATGATAGACAGTCAGAACCTCTATGTCGCCGGTAGCCATTCCAGTAGTAACACTTTTGTCGCCAAGTTGAATTATTCCGGAGGAATCATCTGGACCAAGGTATACCCCCAAACTACCTTTGCTAATCTTTCTTCTCTGATTAAACTGAAAGATGGCAACTATCTCGCTTCAGGAAATCTGGATGACTATCCTTTGGTGATTAAATTTGATGCTGCGGGAGATACGGTTTGGACTTATACAGAAAACTTATTTATCAGCTTTAATAAGGCTGCTGCTTTTGAGAAAGACAATGGAGAGATTGTTTTGGCGATGCGCGACAGAGTTATCATTTTGGATGCATCAGGGGACCTGGTGTCTGAAACAAGAGATAAGACCAAGGATTTTTATGATCTGATTTCGGTAGCAGATACTCTGTATTTCGTTGGAGCCTACGTGGATACCGCTGCAAGTCCGTATAAATGGTATCCCTTTGTGGAGGTGCGCAATCAGAATATGGATAGTTTGAACGCCTACCAGCATAATAACGGAACGAATGTGCAAGGTCGTTTTCACGCTGCGATGCGATCTGGAGGCACAAGTTTCGTCACTGTAGGGCCGATTAGAGATAGTGCAGGCATTGCTACCAATACTTGGAATACTGTAATTGCCCGTTTCAACAATAAAGATGAGCAGGTAACAGAGAGCATACCATCGATGGATTCGAAGCAGAGTTCAGTAAACTTGTATCCCAACCCGGTGCAGGATGTTTTGATAATTGATTGTGCTGATCTGGTAAAGGTGGTGGCTACAGATCTATTGGGCAAAGCACACGAATTGGCCGTAACTGGTGGTGTAGTTCCGGTCTCAAATTTAAATGCAGGTATCTATATCATCACGGTTACTACTGGCAGCGGTCGCTTCCAATCTAAGATTTTGAAATTATAGTGTTCTCCTATATTTAGTTTCCCCCTCTTAACGTCTCACGACCCTGTAAAGTCGTGGGGCGTTTTTTGCTTTGGGCATGCTACCATTCGAGGTGTAGTGCCGGGTGGCATTTTTAAAACTTCATTAATTGAAATAGAAAAGGTGGCTGATGAGGCACCTCTTCTGCGTGAAGAACAATTATATTGGTACGATATTCAAATCGTGATGATTAATTAAACTGAACTTGTGCTTCGTGTTGCATGGCGAGTTCCCAACGCCAGGCAGTATCCATCATTTGGTCTAATGAATACTGAGGAACCCAGCCGAGTAAGTCACGTGCTTTAGTATTGTTGGCATATACAGCTACAACATCCCCCGGTCGGCGCGGCCCGAGTTTGTAGTTGAGCTTTTTACCGGATACTTTTTCAAATGCCTGGATCAATTCCAGTACGGTAACACCATTACCGGAACCCAAATTAAACACTTCGCAATTTTCCTTATTCCGACCCTCAAGCATATACTGAAGTGCGCGCGTATGGGCATTGGCAATGTCCATCACATGGATATAATCCCGGACGCAAGAGCCATCTCTGGTGTCATAATCGGAGCCAAATACCGTCATCTCCGGACGTTTTCCGATTGCTGTTTGCGTAATTACCGGGACCAGATTTTCAGGTTTTTCCTGCAGTTCCCCAATAATTGCAGACGGATGCGCACCTACCGGATTGAAATAGCGTAGCAGAATTGTGTTGAACTTATCGTTTTCAAATGTAAAGTCCTTACAAATTGCCTCACCCATTTGTTTGGTACGAGCGTACGGAGATTCCGGCTCCGCCAGTTTTGCGGCCTCGTCTACCGGCAATTGGGTAGCATTGCCATACACGGAGCAAGAGGATGAAAATACGATATGTGGAACATTGAACTCTTGCGCGCAGAGTAAGATATTGACCAGTGAATTGAGATTGTTCTGAAAATACATCAGTGGATGGGCAACCGACTCAGGTACTGATTTATACGCCGCAAAGTGGATGATTCCGGCTATGTCTTTATTTTCCATAAACACAGCCTGAGTATCTTCCAGATTGGTTAGATTAACTCTATAGTTTTTGATCGGCTTCCCAATCACTTTCTCGATTCCTGCGAGCATGCGCAAAGAACCTCGCGAAAGATCGTCGATCGAGATAACTTCAAATCCGTTATTGACTAAGTCTACGATCGTATGACCGCCAATATAGCCACAGCCTCCGGTAACAAGTATTTTTTTCATGGCTTTAATTCTTATTGCAAAGATACGGAAGTAATAAGCCTGTTTTCGATTTAATTAACGTTCCGAATCAACCTGTTGTACTTAAATTTATTTTACCTGCTGCATTTCCACGAGTTTACGATAATGCCCGGATTGTTGCATCAATTCTTCATGCCTTCCTCTCTGTACAATTCGCCCTTTGTCCAGTACGATGATTTCATCGGCGTGTTGGACGGTGGAGAGGCGGTGGGCGATAACCAAGCAAGTGCGATGTTGCATCAGTTGGTTGATAGCATCTTGCACTATACGCTCGCTTTCTGTATCGAGAGAAGAGGTCGCTTCGTCTAAGATCAAAATAGGAGGGTTTTTCAATACTGCGCGGGCGATAGTAATTCTTTGCCTTTCTCCTCCACTCAATCGGGTTCCACGATCTCCCACAATAGTATCGTAGCCCTCCGGTTTTTGAAGAATGAAATTATGAGCATGAGCTACTTTGGCAGCGTCGATTATTTGTGTCTCACTGGCTCCCCCGGTTCCCAACGCAATGTTGTTGTAGATGGTATCATTAAATAGAATGGGATCTTGGCTCACGATCCCCATTAAACGCCTTAACGCGTCTATTTTCAAATCTTTTAAATTAATACCATCGATTAGGATGGCGCCTTCGCTTACATCGTGAAATCTGGGTACTAAGTCGGCCAATGTAGATTTTCCTGCACCTGAAGCTCCTACCAGAGCCACTGTTTTTCCTTTGCCGATTTTAAGGTTAATATCATCCAGAATTTTCTTTTCCCCGTAGTAGAAAGAAACATTCTTAAATTCTATTTCTTTATCGAAACGGCGGATGTCTTGTGCATTTGGTGCTTCGACAATTGTATTAGGCGCATCCAGCAATTTGGATATTCGATCCAATGCAGCAGATCCTTTTTGGATATTGAAGAATGAGGTGGATAGATTCTTGAATGGGTTGATAATCTGCGTAAACAGCGCGATATACAGTATGAATTGTTCCGGCTGTAAAGTTGCCTGATTATTGAAGATAAGATTTCCTCCATACCATAGAATTACACTCACTGCGAAAACACCCATGGTTTCGGATACCGGTGAACTGAGTTCTCGTCTTGAGGCCAATCGGTTGCGAGTGCGGAAAAGAAGATTATTGATTTCGGTAAATCTCAGATGTTGATGTTTCTCAGCGTTGAAGGCTTTTATCACCCGCATGCCGGTAAGTGTTTCTTCAATTACACCCAACATCAGTCCAAGCTGTTCTTGTACGATGTTCGATGACTTCTTGAGTGATTTCCCTATTCTTCCTATGATCAGTCCGGCTATCGGCAAAAATACCACCAGGAATAGTGTGAGCTGCGGACTGATAATAATCATGGAAGTGAACGTGAAGATGATCGTCAGTGGCTCCCGGATGAATACTTCCAGGGTTGCCATGATCGATAGTTCTACCTCATTGATATCATTGGTCATTCTGGAGATCAGATCACCCTTCCGTTCTTCTGTAAAGAAGCCTATAGGCAACGAAAGGGTCTTGCGAAAGAGATCGTCTCGCAGACGCCGTAATACTGCATTTCTAATCGGGTTGAGCAGATAAACGGAGGTATATAGAAAAAGATTTTTTAACAGCGTAAAGACAACGACTGTGACGCAGACATAGGTGAGCACAGTAATCTTGCTTTCGCGTTCCATTAGATCCTGCACGAAGGCAGAAACATAGGATAATAGGTTGCCATCGGTCACCACAACCGGTTGTGCAGAGTCACGAAAAAGTACCTGCAGCATTGGCGCCAGCATCCCAAGGGAGAAAATGCCGAATAAAATGGCCAGCATACTGGTAACAAAGTAGATCGCTATCTTGCCCTTGTAGTGTCCAAGATACCGCAGTAGCTTCATTAATTTTCTCATCCGTTAGTTTTCTATCGTGTAGGAGATACTCCCATCTTTTTCATCCTTGAGCAAGATGCCCATTGCGGCCAACTTATCGCGGATTTGATCTGAGGTAGCGTAGTCTTTTCTTGCTCGGGCTTCTTTTCTGATCTCAATCAACAGAGACATTACCTGGTCTAGTTTATTATTGTCATCCTTAACGAGCGATTGTAGCGCTAATACTTCTTCGATATACAGGCGGAAGGTGTCCTTTAATAAATTAAAGCTAGCAGTAGAAAGTGCTGATTTAGCAATCTGACCACCTTTGATTCCATTTATAACCGGTACTAGTTCGAACAGATTAGCAATTACTCTTGCAGTGTTGAAATCATCGTTCATAAATGTCTCACACTCGTTGCACCATTGCTGTACTTTCTGATCGAGGTTAGCATCAGATCCATTGGCTTGCCCTTCGGGGACTCTCAGATGTTGCAAAACCTCGTAAGCATCCCATAGTCGGCGAAGCGCCCGTTCGGATGCCTGAAGTGCCTCGTTTGAAAAGTCGAGTGTGGAACGGTAATGTGTCTGTAGAATATAGAAACGCACGACCATTGGATGGTATGCCTGCTCTAATAAGGGGTGATCACCACTGAATAATTCTGTCAGCTTAATCACGTTATTATAGCTCTTACCCATCTTACGACCGTTGATGGTAATCATATTGTTGTGCATCCAGTAGCGTACCGGTGGATGGCCATGGGCAATAGTGCTTTGGGCGATTTCACTTTCATGGTGGGGAAATTGTAAATCCATTCCACCTCCGTGAATGTCGAACTGACTACCCAGGTATTTGCTGCTCATCGCTGAGCATTCTATATGCCAACCGGGAAATCCTTCGCCCCAAGGACTTTTCCAGCGCATGATATGTTGCGGTGGAGCGCTCTTCCAAAGGGCAAAATCTACTTTATTTCTCTTTTCGTCCTGGCCTTCTAAATCTCTGGTTGTTTCCAAAAGATCATCCAGGACCCTGCCGGAAAGTTTTCCATAAGGATAGTCGGCCGCATATTTTTTTACATCAAAATAAACAGAACCATTCACTTCATAGGCATAACCCTTTTCTATGATGCTTTCGATCATGCTAATCTGTTCGATGATATGCCCGGTTGCAGTGGGTTCAATATCCGGATCCAGGCAATTGAATTGCTGCATGCCCCATCTGAACAAATTAGTGTATTTGTTAACCAGCTCCATTGGTTCCAACTGCTCCAGCCGAGCTTTTTCCGATACCTTATCTTGTGCTTCCCGTCCTTCTTCTTCAAAATGGCCGGCATCGGTGATGTTTCTTACATACCGTACTTTATAACCGAGGTGTTGCAACCAGCGGTATACCACGTCAAAAGTAATATATGGCCGGGCATGCCCGAGGTGAGATTCGCCCGATACTGTTGGCCCACAGACATATAAACCTGCATGACCCGGAGTTAAAGGCTCAAATTTCTCTTTCTGTCTTGTATAGGAGTTATATAAATGTAAGTCTGGCATGGGGTAAAATTAGCGCAAAATTAGCGGATATCCCTTTCAAATGCTCAACCCCTCGACAACTGAATAGTTAATCTTTTACATTTGTCGGCAACGGATTTAGAGTTGGTGTATTCCTTTGGTTAGGATGTGTTTCCGGCTTATTTGTGGCAGCAGCCGGAGATGGTTTTGGTTTGGGTATCGATAGCCGGACTTAAATAGGGGATGCCCAGGTTCATCCCTCTAATCATAAATAGGGCGCCCATGCAGAACATCACAACAGGGAGGTATTTTCTAAAATTCTGAATACGGGTGGGGATCAGTTTTTGCTTCATGATTGTTATCAAAAACAGGATAGGCATAGTTCCTATTCCAAATAGGTACATCATTCCGGCGGCTTCGGCAGCAGAGCCCGCGGTGGTAGCCATGGCCAAGGCCATATATACCAACCCACAAGGAAGTAGCCCGTTTAATACCCCGGCTGTTAGCATAAATATAGGGTGGGGATTGGTCAGAAATTTTCTTAGCTGTCGGCTTACCCAGTTTGTCCAAGGGGGGGAGAAACCTCTATTCGGTAGGAAGGATAAGAGACCCAGGATTAACAAAAGTAAGCCGGCAGCTATTGAAATATATTGTTGAATCTGAGGTGTGAAGGCGGAGCGAAAGCTAAAAAGGATGACACCCATTGAAGCATATACACTCACCCTTCCCAAATGATAAAGAAGGATCATTCCCCATTTTCTGATTCCATGCAGCGACTGAAATGGCATGACCCACATGATCGGACCGCACATGCCTGCACAATGGAGACTGCCGGCTAGTCCCATAGAAAGCGCCATTATCCAAGTCAGTGTTTGCATAGAATCTTTGATTTAGTTGTGCATGTTCAGTTCATTCTCCTGGTAGTAGTTTACCCCGTCTGCCTCCCAGCTTATTTTAACCAGGTATCGGGTTTTTGCCACTAGGTCGGCGGGTATTTCATAGTTGATATTCCTGCCTTCGATAGGGAATTCTCTATCCCACTCTTCATTCATCGGGGCGTAAAACTTGATGGTGCCATTGAGATTCTTGCCCTGAAATTCCGGAGGAAAATCAAAACCAATAACGTGCTCTGTTGCCATTATATCAATTGGCCTGGACAATTGTGCTTGATTCCTGCCCGCGTCAATTACATTTTGATAATCGAGTTCTTTCTGATAGTAATCTGTCGCTACCAAATCGAAATCCTCCTGCGTGCTTTTATACACCAAAATGCCGATCATCAAGACAAAACCTCCGTATAACATGGCGATTTTAGCGCCCCATCCTATATTCATAGTTGCATTAATTAAAACGGTCCAAGAAATGTTGTTTTAATAGTTTTTATCTTTTTATCGCCTTCCCAAACTCCAATTTTAAGTGGTGTTTTGCGATCCCGGATTTCGTTTTTATCGATATAGATAAACAATGATCCGGATAAGAATCCCTCTTCCTGTACAGAAAGCGCGGTGTTGCCCACTATCTTAATTGAGCCTTTGAAATTTTCCGGTACCAGCTTGATCTCCTTTCGATTATAGGTCTTGTTCAACAACTTAAAATTGTAAAGATTACTCAGCTGATTATTTTCCTGTTCTTGGTACAACTGACCAGGTGTACGTAATAATGAGATGTCGATATCGGTACGACTTACCAGTAGCCAGGTTTCGACACCAAGCAACAGGAGCATTACGATAGAATAGACTTTAATTCTGGGAGTCAGGGTGAGTTTTTTGCCGGAGGTGATGTTGTCCTCAGAAGCATAACGTATCAGTCCTTTCGGCAGGTTCACGGCATCCATAATCCGGTCGCAAGCATCGATACAGGCTGTGCAGTTAACACATTCCAACTGTGTTCCGTTTCTGATATCAATCCCGGTGGGACAAACCTTAACGCATTGTGCGCAATCGATACAGTCGCCGGCGTCTCTGGTTTCTTTTTTGTTGAATTTTTTTCTGGGTTCGCCCCTTTTGTGATCGTAGGCAACAACTATAGAGTTTTTATCGAGCAACACCCCCTGAAGTCGGCCATAAGGGCAAACAACAGTGCAAACTTGTTCGCGAAACCAAGCAAATACAAAGAAGAATACAGTGGTGAAAACGACGATCGCGGTGAAGCCTACCGGATGCTCTGATACAGGTTCTACGACAATTTGTTTCAGTTCGTCAATGCCAATGATATACGCCAAGAAGGTGTTGGCGATTACGAAACTAATTATCCAGAAGATGGCCCATTTGCTGAATTTTTTGACAATCTTATTCAGATTCCAGGGGGCATTTTTTAGTATTTTTTGATGAGCTGCATCCCCTTCAATCAGGTATTCGATCCTTCTGAATACCATTTCCATGAAAATAGTTTGCGGACAAGCCCATCCACAGAAAATTCGTCCAAAGATCATGGTAAACAGAGCGATGAACACTACAAAGATGACCATGCCTAGTCCGAAGATAAAGAAGTCCTGTGGCCAGAAAATTTGCCCGAAAAGAATAAATTTTCTTTCCAGAATATTGGCGAGAAACAGCGGATGCCCGTTTAGCTTGATAAAAGGCAGGGCGAAGAAGATGGCAAGGTAAACCAGGCTCAGCCAAGTACGTGCATTATAGTACTTACCTTTTGGTTTTTGTGGGAAGAGCCAGATTCGTTTCCCTTTACTGTCAACTGTTGCTACCTTATCTCTAAACGACGCCGTTTCCATTCCTGATTTGGTTTTTTTGATCTATAGGGGATACAACCGGGTTTGTATCCCCATTGATTTCTTACAAAAGCCGGTGGCTATTCCTGTATTGCGACATCTACCTCGGTTCCCTCTGAATACAATGTGCCCTGTGGCTCTTTTGGATTAGCCGGCGTTTTGCCTTGAAGGTTGCGAATGTATGTGGTGAGTGCCGCGATTTGTCTTGGGGAATAATCGTCTTTCCAGCTCTTCATCCCTTTGTCTGGATAACCGTATTTTATTGACTTGAAGATATCGTTGATACTACCGCCATGCATCCAATATTCGTCAGTCAGATTAGGGCCGATTCCACCTCCACCATCGTTTGCATGACATGCTGCGCAGGCCATTTGGTAGATCTTAGCAGCTCCCGCGAGCTCACCCCCATCTTCTACTACGGTCACATTATGTTCGTCAATATTACCTGCATTTGCGGCCAGGTAAGCAGCTACTCTTTCTTCTCCACGTCGTACTTCGGCTACAAATTCCTCGTGCGAGCTAGGTCCTCCGGCAACATGATAATACCACATGTATACTACACTAATTACGATAGTGAGATAGAATCCATACTTCCACCAAGGTGGCAAACTGTTGTCCAATTCCTGAATCCCGTCGTAATCGTGATCTAACAGGATGTCTTGTTCTTTTTCTATCGACACCGATTTATTGAATCGATCGAGGAAAGGGATTCTTTTTAAAGCGCTGGCGGAAGCCTTGCGGACTTTCTCGGGTTTGCCTGTCGTTACCTGAATCATGGTGCGAATCAAGATCAGCAGGGCTAACAGTACCAGCAGTTCCAGTGCAAGTATACCGATCAAGGTATAAAAATCAGTTGCGACTATCCCGCTGATATAGGTATTAGTGGCAATGGTATCCTCTGCCATTACTGTGCCCGAGCACAGCATCAGCGCTATTAGGATAGCGGGAGCCAACGCCTTTGACTTTTTCCTTTGACTTCTGATCCGATCCCGATATACTGATGACAGTTGAATCAATACCCTTGCTGCGATACCGATGATGAGCAAGAGGATGATTATCAGTGAGACCAATCCTGCAACAACAGGGTTTATATTGTAATTGCTTTCTGCGGTACCATCAGCAGCAAACCCAAAACTGGGGGCGAGGCAGATAGCAACCAGTACTAATTTTCTGATGTGTCGATACATAGGGAAAACCATTTACAGGGGTGTTTGATCGTTATCGTCAGGAAAAGGAATTCGTTTCAGTGAAGTGATATATTCTTTGCTGGCACCGAATGCCCAAATGGATAATCCGGTAAAAAAGATAAAGAATATAAGCAGCGATATCAGCGGAAATATCCCCACACCGGTGATGCTTTCCAGATAATTGATGAATTTCATTTTGATTCGGTTGATGGATTAATTACTGCTTTTTTGTTCTACATTAATATCTGTTCCGAGTCGTTGCAGATAAGCGATAAGTGCAATGATTTCCTTTTCACTCTTAGCGTTGATATTTTCACCGGCCAGGTTATTGGTGATTTCCTCGGCTTGTTTTCTCAAGTCGTCGTTGGCCACTTGATCATAACCTTCCGGGTAAGGAACGCCGAGCTTTCGCATGGCTCTAATTCTGGCTCCGGTAGTTGCGGTATCGATATCTTTTTCGAACAACCAAGTGTATTCAGGCATGATAGAGCCCGGAGAAATACTTCTGGGATCGTACATGTGATTGAAATGCCATGCATTTGATTTCTTGTTGTTACCGGCACCTGCACGAGCCAGATCGGGTCCGGTACGTTTGCTACCCCATTGGAAAGGATGGTCGTACACGAATTCTCCTGCTTTAGAGTATTCCCCATATCTGGCCACTTCGTCTCTGAAAGGACGGATCATCTGACTGTGGCAGGTGTAGCATCCTTCTCTTACATATATATCCCGACCGTGTAGTTCCAGCGGAGTGTATGGTTGTACACTGCTGATGGTAGGGATGTTGGATTTAACCAGGAAGGTTGGAACTATTTCTATCAAACCTCCGATGGCTACTACAATCAAGCTACCTACCAGTAATTGTACCGGACGGCGTTCAATCCAGCGATGCCAGTGTTCCTTGCCGTGAGGAACGAAATCTTTGGTGAGTGGAGCAGCTTTAGCAGCTTCATTGTCCAGCAGCTTACCGGATTTAATGGTCTTATACAGATTGTACACCATCATCAACGCACCGACAAGGAAAAGAGCACCACCCAAACCCCGCATCATGTAGAAGGGACGGAGTTGATCTACGGTTTCCATGAACTGATACTTCAGGGTCCCTTCAGGAGTGAATTCTTTCCACATCATTCGCTGCATAAACCCGGCCCAGTACAAGGGGATGGTATAAAATACGATACCCAGTGTCCCTATCCAGAAGTGTTGGTTGGCAAGTTTGGTAGACCAAAGTTTAGTTTGGAAGATTCTTGGGATCAGCCAGTACAATACACCGAACGTCAGGAACCCGTTCCATCCGAGTGCACCCACATGCACGTGAGCGATGGTCCAATCGGTAAAGTGACTGATGGCATTGACGTTTTTAAGACTGAGCATGGGTCCTTCGAAAGTGGCCATACCATAGGCGGTTACAGCAACCACTAAAAATTTTAATACGGGTTCTTCTCTTACTTTGTCCCAGGCACCCCGTAGGGTAAGCAGTCCGTTAAGCATACCTCCCCAGGACGGAGCGATCAGCATCAAGGAGAATACGGTACCCAAAGATTGAGCCCAGTCGGGCAGCGCGGTATAAAGCAGGTGGTGAGGGCCTGCCCAGATATAAATAAAGATCAATGCCCAGAAGTGGATGATGGATAAGCGGTAAGAGTATACCGGACGGTTAGCTGCCTTTGGCAGGAAATAATACATCAATCCGAGATAAGGTGTTGTCAGGAAGAACGCGACCGCATTGTGTCCGTACCACCATTGTACCAGTGCGTCTTGCACACCCGCATACCAGGAATAAGATTTCATCCAGGTGAAAGGAATTTCCACGGAATTGACGATGTGGAGCATCGCTACGGTTACGAAGGTGGCGATATAGAACCAGATGGCAACGTAAAGATGACGTTCTCTACGTTTAAGAATGGTGCCAAACATGTTCCATCCGAATACCACCCATACCAAGGTGATCAGGATATCAATCGGCCATTCTAACTCCGCATATTCTTTACCGGTAGTATAACCTGCAAGAAGAGTGACGGCCGCGAGTACGATGATTGATTGCCAACCCCAGAAGTGAAGCCAACTGAGTTTGTCACTAAACATGCGGGCTTTACAGAGTCGCTGCAATGAGTAGTAAACCCCCATAAAAATCCCGTTACCTACAAAGGCGAAAATCACCGCATTGGTGTGAACGGGACGTACCCTACCGAAGGTGGTCTCCGCTGTGTTGAAATTGAATACAGGATATACCAATTGAATTGCTGCAAGAAGCCCTGCAAGCATGCCGACTATACCCCAAAATATGGTGGCATAGGCAAACCATTTTACGATCTTATTATCGTAAAAGAAGCTTTCGGTACCCTGAGCCGGCGGAATGGTTGCATCAATCGTATGGTCTGATGACGGATTCATTGTATGCATAAAGCTGGATTGGTTTTATCTGGTTATTGTTTGTTGACTTCAGCATTATCATGGAGCATGCGCATTGCCGCTCCTTTTTGATCCTCGAATTGATTGTTTCTCACACTCCATAGAAAAGCAATCAGAAAGCCTCCTGCAACGGCAAGGCTGACTACAACCAGGATGATTAAAACACTCATATCGATTCTTATTTTACAATTACAAAGCTATTTGACCGGGGTGGGGGCTTCTATGACCCGTGGCACCTGAAAACATGACTTTTATCAAGTTTTCGGACAGTTTCCGGATGGAGGCGTTTTCTCATTAGTCTACAGCCTAAGTTTTTTTGCATAAAATGTAGTCAGGCCGGTTGCTATCAATACAATACTCAATGTACTTGCCGGCATCAATATCGCCGCTATCATCGGCTTCATTAAACCTTGAACTGCTATATATAATCCGATGATATTATACAATATAGATACGATAAAAGCGATATGAATGACCCTCTGTCCCGCTTTTGCCATTTGAATCAAAGCAGGGATTTTTTCGAACTTCGTCGCATTCAAGATCGCGTCGCAAGACGGCGTAAAATTGTTGACATCTTCAGAAAGCGTGATGCCCACATCACTTTGTTGCAAGGCACCCGCGTCGTTTAAGCCGTCGCCAACCATCAGTACTTTTTCTCCTTTCGCCTGGCATTCGGAGATGAATTTCAATTTCTCCTCAGGAGTTTTAGCGAAATGTAGCCTGTCGCTCTCTCCGAACACCGCTACCCAATTGTTTTTTTGGGGTGCCTGATCACCTGAGAGCAGTGAGATTTTGTATTTTTTACTAAGCGAAGCAATTGTTTCGGGCATATGCTCCCGATACCTGGGAGCGCAGTTAAAGTATCCGCGTTTACCATCGACATCTACATAAACCGTTGCCGGATCGGGTTTGTCTGTGGTGAATCCTGCAAAATCAGCCCTTCCGACACGAATTTTCGTTTCATCTATTATTGCTTCAACGCCCATTCCGGCAATTTCTTTCCAGGAGTCGAATTTGACTTGCGGGTATGCCTCCATGTACGCGGCAACTGCGCGACTGTAGGGGTGCTGACTGGATCGAACTGCGTTAAAAATCCATTGTCTTTCTTTTTTATTGAAATTGCTCGCTAAATCGGCAGTAACGGTTACACCATCAGTGAGAGTGCCGGTTTTATCGAAAACAATATGATCTACTTTGCTGAGTTGTTCCGCAACGCCCGCATCTCTTAGATAAAGCCCTTTATCGGAGAATATTCTCAGCAGGTTGCCATTGGTAAATGTAGCGGCTAACAACAAGGCACAGGGACAAGCAACGATCAACATGGCAGTAACTGCGGGGAGGATCACCGATGGGTCGAATATCCACCAATAAATTGCTGTCAGCGCAGCCAGGGCAAATAAGATCCAGGTGAAATATTTGCTCAGTATATGTACAAAGCTAGTTTTATCTCTTTCTTCCGATTTATCTTTTTGAAAAGTGTAGTGGTTCCAAAGTGAGGTCAGATAACTTCCGGAAACAGGACGTTCCACTGTTAGGGCGATTTGTTCTCCGATATGCTTTCCACCTGCGTAGACCGTTTGTCCGACGGTAGCAGTAACCGGATCGCTTTCACCGGTTACAAAGCTGTAATCGATTAATGCTGTTCCTCTGGTTACAATACTATCGGCCGGTATCAATTCCTGACTATGGATTAAGACGATGTCACCCTTGTTTAATTCGTGTAAACTCCTGGCTTCCAAGCCATTTTTATTTTGGACAGTGACTGCAATCGGGAAATAGGATTTATAATCCCGATGAAAGGCCAGTGATTTATAAGTGCGATCTTGTGCTACTCGGCCCACCAACATAAAGAACACAATGCCACTCATGCTATCGAGATAGCCATTGCCGATGCCGTTTGCAATTTCATATAGACTTCGACCATAGGTAATGATAAGCGCCAGTGCGATGGGTGCATCTATGTGAAGAATGCGGTTTCGCAGGCTAACCCAGGTATTGGTCCAGAATTCTGAAGCACAATAGAAAAATACGGGAATTGAGAGTATCAGGTTGAGTATTCGGAACAGCATGGCATGTTCCATTTCACCAACCTGTGTACCTGAAGTGTCGGCCAGATATTCCGGCAAACTCATCATCATGATATTTCCGAAGCAAAAGCCTGCTATCCCCAATTTATAGATCCGACTCCGATCGGGGCGGGGTTTCGCGGTCGATTCGGCATCCTGTAGACTAATCGCAGGTTCGTAACCCAGGCTTGTCAGCAGCTCAGCTAATTGCCTGATGCTAATCTTTTTTTTCTGAAAGCGAATGGTTACCTCTTTATTGCTGAAATTGAGGCGACTCTCTGTAATTCCAGGATTGAGCTTATATAGATGTTCGAGCAGCCACATACAGGAACTGCAATGGATGCCGGGGATATGCCATTCTACGATACAATTGTTGCCATCGGTAAACTTGTAGAGTCGGGATGCAATTTCCTCCTGATCCAGAAATGCATATTTGTCTTGCCGAATGATTTTCACCTGTCCGAGTCCCGGATGTCGCTGTAATTCATAATAATTACAGAGTCCGTTTTCATTTATCAATTCGTATACAAGACGACATCCATCACAACAAAATGCTTTATCCTCGAGGGTTATTTCCTGAGAAAGACATTCTGTGCCGCAGTGGTAGCACAGTGCAATAGCAGGCTCAGTTATTGTGATGGAGTTTGACATAACTTGATTTTTAGCGATTGGTATCGGCGTTGATCTGACTTTGCAATTCCATGATTTTTGGAATTAGAATAGCGTCTTCTATGTAAAACAGTTCCGTTAATGTTGTATCCAGCTGTGCTATTTCATTTGCCAGAATCCTTGTTTTTGGATGTAAATGTCTGGTCCCCTGGGGTGCAGGGTTGGTGATCTGATGAATACGATAAAGGATTTCTTTGATCTTCTGATGGCCGGCCTTGATCTGGTGCAGATGAATGCTATGATCGACCTGGCAACCCCCGGCACAGTGCAAGCAATTATGTCCTTTCAATTGCTTGTCTCTCAGTTCGTTGATATATGGAATCAGCAGCAGTTCACGATAATTCATTTCCTGTTTGATTTCGCCAACCAGGTGTTTACTAAGGCTGTAGAACAGTTCGTTTTGTTCTTCCGTGACGGGTTCTTCCGTCAATGTTCCAATACAGTTGCAGAGGCAATCGATCAGATTATAATAATCATTTCGGAGCCGTGCCGAAAGTGCACGAGCTTCATCTTTATGATATTGAGAAAATAAGACTCTGGACATGTCTAAGCTTTGATAGCGAAAGTATGCCCATGCTCAGTGCTGAAATATGACCCCTGAAGGTGGGAAACATGATTTTTGTCAGACTTTTCAGCAAATCCTTGAAATTCCTGTTGTTATTTACTCGACAAGCCCTAATGAGATAGCTTTCCTAACCAGTCCGGCGGTGTTTTTAACATCAAGTTTGTAGAGAAGATTCAATCGGTAGTTGTTTACAGTTCTCTGGCTTAGAAATAATTTGTCGGCAATTTCCTGACTGGTGTACTCTAAAGCAATTAATTGGAGAATTTCTCTTTCTCTTCTGCTAAGCGTAAAGCTGCCGGAATCTTCTTTTCTCCCGTGTACGGCTTCATCAACTAGTTTTTCCTTCATATACGGATCGATAAACTGCCGATTATTGAAAACCGTTTCTATGGCTTGAATAAGCGTGTCCGGGTCTGTGTTTTTTAGTAAATATCCCAGAGCGCCTTTTTGTAATAAGCTTTGGGTATGGTAAACCTGGTCGGAATTTGTGAGAATAAGGATTTTGACCCCGGGGTATTTTTGATGTATAATGGGTGCTACCTCATCACCCGACAACTCGGGCATTTGAATATCCAGAATCAATACATCAGGCTGATTGTCGGCCAGTGCCGCCATCAACTCTTTCCCGGTCTCGCAAGTTCCGATGACGGCAACATGCGCTACTTCCTGTAACATGTCGCGTAGGCCTCTAATGACCATTTGGTGGTCGTCTGCTATCATAACCTTGATCTTATTCATCGGGAATTGATTTTATATTGTTCAGATCAAATTCAATGTAAACACTTGTGCCGACTCCGGGTGCAGCATCAAAATGGATATGACCATTCATTTGCTTTGTGCGGGTGAGTAAATTATTAATCCCCATGCCTGTGGGATTCACATCCGGATTGAATCCCACGCCGTTATCCTCCACCAGGATACTCAAGTTTCTATCATGAGCGCTGATTTGCACGAGCACATAAGTTGCGGAAGCATGTTTGATCACGTTTTGCATCAACTCCTGTATGGTCCGGTACAAAAAAAGCTCAAAATTACGATTTAACTTTTTCGGCTCCCCGATTGCCTGAAATTCAATTTGAAGTCCGCTATCCTTAGAAAGGTTGCTACAAAAAGCTTGGGTTGCCTTGATCAACCCATTTCTATATAACAGTTCCGGCATCAGATTGTGGGAAGTCTTTCTTACCTCATGAGCTGTTTCGTCGATCATGCTAATGGCATTCGACAAATCGATTTCGGGGTGCTGTTTATACAAACCTGCCAAGTGCATTTTTACAGAAGCGAGCATCCCTCCGATTCCGTCATGAAATTCCCTTGCCAGACGCTTTCGCTCTTTTTCTTCCCCTTGCATCATGGCTTGCAGCAGACTTATTTTTTGTTGTTCCTCTAAGCGGCCAATCTTTTCAGATTGTAATTTTCGGTGGTAACGATAGACAAGTAAGAATGCGCCGCTAATAACGAATAGTAGAATTCCTGTGGCACCTAATAATATCCGGGTACGGATCAAGCGATTCTGCTGCTGAGTTATAAGCAATTTGCTTTCCGCGTTTTCTTTTTCTTTTTGCGCAGTGCGGTATTTTACTTCTAACTTGTCGATATTATTCGCCGATTCCAAATTGAGTAAGCTGTCTTCCAATGCGTGGTGCCGACGGAGATAGTCATAAGCCTGTCGAAAATCATTGGTTTCTTCGTATCTCTTCGACAGCAGCTGGTAAACTTCCAAACGGCCGATTGGAATGTTATATTTGGTGGCCATTTCCAGCGCGGGTAGCAGATAATAGTCGGCGGAATCATAGGCTTTCAACATCAAATAGCATTCTCCAAGTTTACGTAAGGTGGCATTATGATAAATGGGTAACACCTGATGCTGTAGACGGAACGTCTCCCTTAGCAGGGAAAGCGCTTTTAAGGGTTGATTGTTATCCATCATCATGACACTCATATTGAGCAGGGCAACATGTTGAATATGGGGGATGTTACGAGTTTTGCCATAATCATGTGCGAGGACCAGATAGGGGAGGGCTCTAAGCTTATCCCCCTTTTGATAGTAGATCAATCCGAGATTGGCTAAAACAGCACCTTTGATTTCCGAGTGGGTAGTACTGTCCATTTGTTGCTTGGCTTGCTGCAAATAATATAAAGCTTGGTCATACCTGGAAAGTCGCATCAGTATCAATGCCAGGTTGCTGTAGTACTGCACCGGACTTTGATTGATCGTTTCTGCCATGAGCGCGGCTTTGATATACATATCGGCCGAAAGTTCGTACTCACCCTTTTTCTCGTACATATAACCGAGCAAATTGTATAAGATGGGAAGGATTCGTCGCGTCGAAGTCGGTTCTGTCAAGTACTCTATCGACCGGCGGATATAATATTCAGCGCTATCATACTGACCCTGATGGGTAAATATTTTACCTGTCTGGTATAGTGCTTCCGAAATGTAGAAATTGGAAATCTTGTTGGTTTGGGACTCGAGAATTGTTTTGGTAAGCTTTAGTGAACTGTCCGGGTCTGTTACTTCTAACATTGCTGCCCGCTTTAACAGCTCCCGGAGATGAATGGTGTCACCCGTACTAAGATCAATATTAGAGGGATGATTCCCCATTTCCTGCGCCGGGGAAGCGTAATCCAGGGAGATTAAAAAAATAGCCGGAAATAATATTCTAATTAACAGCGCTTGCATATTTTTATTAATCTCAAGTTAAGCTGTTTTACGCTTAGGTCAATGAGTAAAAATACTCTTAATAATTAGGTATTTGTGCTCTAAAAGATCCCGTATCACAATGATAACTTTGTTTATGTGTATGGATAAATGTGAGTATCTTTCAATTAAGCAGAATTGTAAAATAATAGTTTTATGAAAGCAAAGGTTTACATCTTGAGCTGTCTGATCCTTGGTTTATCAGGGATCATCCATACTGTTGCTTATGGTCAGTTGTCGGGGGTGTATTCGCCCGGATCTGTCGCATATCCTTCACTGGCGTCGATTATCAATGCGCTGAATAATCAGGGGGTTTCTGGAAATGTTACCATTAATCTTCCCTCAGGCTTTACCGAAACGGCACCTGCGGGCGGATATATATTGGGTAGCGACAAACTCAATACAGGTGCAAATAGCCTAAGCTCGACCCGAAAACTTACCATTGTGAAAACCGGCACCGGTGCTAATCCGGTATTGATTGCTCCTACTGGCACGGGAACAACGGATGCAATTTTCACTATAGCAGGCGCGGATTATGTTTATATAGATGGGATAGATCTAAGAGAGAGTGCAGCGAATACCACAGAGACCACACAAATGGAGTGGGGGTATGCCTTATTGAAGCGAAACACCACTTCTTTGGGCATAGATGGATGTCAGCATGTTTCGATTACGAATTGCTATATTACCCTAAATAAAAACAACCGGAACAGTATCGGTATTTATGCGGCGAATCATGCTGCCGGATCTAAAACCGCGGTTACGCCGACCACGGCCGCAGGTGCGCACCGCAATGATTCATTGACGGGAAATGTTATTAGCAACGTAATTCGAGGAATTTCACTTGCGGGGTATTCAGGAGGTTCGGATGCGCTGCTGGATTATGGTTATTACCTCCTTGGCAACAGAGTAGAGAATTTTGGTCATGCTGTTGCCGGAATTGGTGTCTATCCTACCGCTACAGGCATTTATATTACAGGTTCTAAGTGGACATATTTAGCCAAGAATTCCATTTACAATACCTATGGTGGAGGGGGAGCTAACATGGCCGGCATATTGTACGGAATATTTGTCGGTCCTGCTGCCGGAGGATATTTACGTGCAGAGTCGAACGAATTGGGCTTGGTACAGGATAGTACGGTGAACCAGTCACCGGTTTACGGTATTCGCTCTGAGATTGGCGGTGCCGTCACAAGTGGCGGTTCCTCCATGGAGGATAACACGCTGGCTATTATTAATAATACAATTGAAGCCCGCGGTAGTATGGGAGGGGGCGGACAGTTTCAGCTGATTTCTCATACCGGACCTGTAAAGTATGCGGACATTAGCAGCAATGTATTTAAGAATATTCATTTTAACGGACTGGGGAACTGCTACTTCATTAATAATACAATGAATAACTCTCCGGATGCCAGCACCATTATTATCAGGGATAATAAATTGGATGGAGTATTCCGTATCAATCAAATCGGTTCTTCAGCAGGTTTCCCCGGTCAGGTAATTCTGATTAACAATGCCGGGAATATAGCAGGAGCTTTATTACGGGATACGATTATTGGGAATGATTTCTCCAATTTCGATGTCTCGGACAAAAATCCATTAAAGGTTCAGGTAGTAGTTGGCATCCAGGATACTATTGGAGGAACGGCCGCACCCTTTGCCCCTAAGATTATTGCCGGAAACAGATTTCAGAATATAGCGGGTGTGCAATTCCGCGCATTTAATCTCACCAAGATGGGAGTTAATGCAACTGATACTAGTAGGATTAGTCATAATGTTGTTCAGAATATTTACGGTTTGAACTACGGAATTCAGATAAATGCGACCAATGGTCAAGTGGCAATTATCGAAAATAATTTAATCGATTCCGCTCACAATACAGGAATGAGCCTTGCGCAATCAAAGGGAATCGTGATATTGGGCGGGGATTATATTCGGATTAACGCCAATAAGATATCGCGTATTGTTTGTGGACATCCGAGTTTAAATACGCTTGTTTATGGCATTCATTTCGGTAGTGTAAGCGTGGCAGAAGTCAGTAATAATATGATCGGATTTTTGGGAGCACCTTCTACCCCTGGATTACTTGATTTTAATGTGGCCGGTATAGCAGCAGAGCGTGGCGACACCATTCGGATTTATCACAATACATTGAACCTGGTGCCGGCTGAGCCCAATAAGAATGATTATTCCATTTCGGGGATACTTTTTACCGACATATTAGATGAAGTGGATATCCGCAACAATATTATACATGTGGATTCCCGACCACTCAGAGGTATAACTGCTGCGATCCGTCGGAAGACCGGAGATGCGAATGTGGTGCCTTTTAATTTGGCGCTGACTACCAATGGAAATATACTTTATGCCCCGGACGCACCGAGAGTTTACGTATATGCAGAAGGTGATAGCGCCAAGTTGGTAAATGCATTTACCGCAAGCGAAGTGAACTACAGATGTGATCCTTATAAGTTATTTATGCAACCGAGGGAGCTGGCAACTTATTCTGAACAGAATCTGAGTGTTGATAGTGATGGGAATTATACACCAACAGGCAGTTCGTTTGCCAAGGAAGGTGGTGTTTCTTCACCGGTAAGCACCGACTTTCTCGGCGCAACGCGCGGCAACAGACCAGATATTGGTGCGCTGCAATTTGTGGGAACAACGAGAGGTGGTGGTCGCCTTGAGGTGGCAGCTCTGGGTTCGCTGAGTTTTTGTGAAGGGGATAGCGTATTGTTAAGTGTTAATCAGATGGGTGCAACATCCATCATCTGGCAGAAAGATGGTAATGATATCAGTGGTGCTACGGATAGCCTCATCTCCGTGAACGAGTCCGGTGCCTATAGAGTAGTACTTAATTTTACCTCTGGTTGTTCCGACACCTCAGAAGCTGTACAAGTAGAGGTGTATCCTGCGCCTATTCCGGTAATTACTGCCGCCGGTCCAAATGGCGCGATCCTTAGCACCGGCTCCTACTTAAGCTATCAATGGCGTTTAGACGGCAATGATATTCCGGGAGCGCAATCTGCATCTCATACCGCATCAATTTCCGGAGATTATACCGTTGTTGTAGAAGATGCGAACGGATGCAAAGGTGTATCCGCTGTACAGAGGGTAGATCTGGACCCTGAGGATGTGCGTCGGGTAGCAAGTCGACAACCGGTGATTTATCCCAATCCTGCCACCGAAGTAGTTTATATTGATTATCCTCAAGCATTGAGTGTGGTAGTCAGTAGTATGGATGGAAGGCAAGTGTTGCGAGGTGTTTATCAAGATCGGATAGATTTAGGGGCACTAACGCCCGGTATTTATTGGCTGCAATGCCGGAATTTGGAAGGATTGAATTTGGGATCAACGAAAATTGTAATTTTAAAATAAACATAACAATTGAATCCAAATGAAAGCAGTCGGTGTCATTGGAGTGTTGTTGATCGGAATGCTGATTTGGTTGCCCCTAAAGTTGAATGGACAAAATCTGGTGCCGAATCCGTCTTTTGAGCAGTTTAATGCTTGCCCGGGTTCGTTTGGCAGAATCCTGTATCCGCCCAATCCTCCGGCTAATCCTTATCCGACAGTGACTGATTGGAGTAATCCGGTGAACAGTTCTTCGCCAGATTATCTGAATGCTTGTGCTCCTATATCATCGATGGTAAGCGTGCCCTTTAATGGTTTCGGAAATACGATGGCACGTACGGGAAATGCTTATGCCGGTATTTATGCGATCGAGGAACGCTCCGATGGTAATTACCGAGAATACATAATGGCACAATTAACCCAACCCCTCCAGGCGGGAAGAAAATATTACGTCAGTTTCTTTGTCCACCGTGCCGGAATGGATACCAGATCGGGTGCTGCTTCTTGGTATAGTAATGAAAACATATCTACCACTGATGATATAGGGGCATATATTTCTCAACGGAGGGTAGATGAACCGCAGTATCGGCCGTTGAGCTATACACCGCAGGTAAGAAATCCCGTCGGAAACTATATTGATACCGTTTGGACCAAGGTTGAGGGAGTAATCGAAGCTGTCGGTGGCGAACGCTTTATTACTATTGGAAATTTCAATCCAATAAACAATTACACGACTGTAGCTATTCGAAACCCCTCGGACAATTCAGTTCCAGTTTGCTATTTCTATATCGACGATGTATGTATTGTCGATATAACAGACAGCTTGCGATCGCAACGAATACGGAAATGTGAAGGTGATGGAGGGCTTGGGTTGGAGGCCCCCGCCGGAAGAAGTTATAAGTGGAATACAGGGGATACTACTCGCCGTATTACTGTAACTGATACCGGTGTCTATTGGGTGAGCAGTGCAGGAGAATGTGCATTTATTACTGATACATTTATAGTATATAGAGAGACGATTCCGGTTCCTCAACTGGGATCGGATACGAGTTATTGTTTCGGTACCGAGGTTTGGTTAAAAGTTGGGAATGTATATTCTGAATATCGATGGAATACAGGATCGACAGACGCGGAGATATTGGTCAAGGCTTCCGGTACTTATATACTGACGGTTTCAGATGGTTGCGAGACAGCGTCTGACACAATACAAATAAATTTTCATCCCAAAGTGGACCTGCCTCACGTGGAGGACGTTCTTTTATGCCAGGGGGTGGCACCAACCGACTGGCCATTTGATACTGCAAATTTGGTGTGGTATCAAGATAAGTCGGGTGGGATTGCCGGAAGTCCACCGGTTTTAAACACAACAGAAGAGCGAAGCGAAATTTATTGGGTAAGTAGTAAGGTAGGAGCGTGTGAAAGTGAACGAGTTTCTTTTGAAGTGCATGTTGAGGGAATGCCCAAGGCTGTTGATTTTAATGATACGACCATCTGTTTAGGGGATCGGCTGGAGCTCAGTGCAGGTGATGAGCGATATACTTATATATGGCACAACGGAGCTTCCTCCTGTTGTGTGAGTCTGAAGGATGCCGGAGTATATTACGTGGATATCAGTAATCGCTGCGGCACGGTGCGTTCTGAGGCTGAGCTGACCACCTTACCTTGTGAAGATTGTGTTTGGTTACCGAATGCTTTTTCTCCCGGGGGTGATGGTAAGAATGATCTATTCCGTGCAGTTTTAAGGTGTCCCGTACAATCGTTTGAGATGAAGATATTCAATAGGTGGGGACAGATAATATTTCAGACAATTAATCCGAATGAAGGCTGGGATGGGAATTTCTTAGGAGCGCAACAACCTGTGGGTGTTTACTATTACTATATTAAGTCTCAGACAGGCGTTGGTTCTGAAGTTATAGAAAATGCCCTGAAAGGTGAAATACATTTGTTGCGATAGTAGTAGGATTTTTTTTAAATTTAATTTAAATTTAATAATCCCTTTCATCCTAAAAAAACAACTACTATGGTACCAAGGTTATTTTATTTGTTGTCGATCTTGTTGACCGCTAACATGGTGAGTGCTCAAGACATTCGCCTGGAATGGGTGGGTCAATATTCCAGTCCCAAAGCTGCTGCGACGGGAGAAATCGTAACAGATGCTGACGAGCAAATTTACATGGTTGGCATATTTGAAGATTCTTTACAAATTCAGACCTTGAGCGGACCGGTTTTGCTGGTTGGAGAGACCAAAAGGGCTGGTTATGGCTTCAATGTTTTCGTGTTGAAGGCGAATAGTGAGGGAAGTGTTATTTGGGCTAAAATGTTGACCGGAAAGGGTCAGATGGACGGCACGGGCATTGCTGTCGACGCCGGTGGAAATGTCTATGTGTCGGGACACTATAAAGATTCAACTGATTTCGACCCGGGTACTGCCCAGGTAATTCGGGCTACTGATTATTTTGAGGAAGGAACTCCTGGATCAGATGGACATATTAAAGATTATAGGCAGAACTCCTTTGTGGTGAAATTGGATAAGGACGGTGTTTTTAAATGGGTGCGAGATTTTCATGGTAAGCAAAATGTGGCCAATGATGTGGCTGTTTTTGATAAGGATGGTAAGACCGATGTGTATGTAGTTGGAGCCTTTCAGGACACTATAGATGTAAACGGGCGTACCCGTACCAATCTACATACTACCACCCCCGCTCATCCTGATGTGTATATTGTTAAGCTGAGCGGTGAGGGAGATTATATATGGTCGCGTCAGATGGGTCGTCCGGAATGGCCTGATATTGCATTGGCAGTGCATGTAGACGCCAAAGGTTTTGTCTATACGACGGGCTCTTTTGCGGATTCTGCAGATTTCGATCCCGGATCCGGTGTTCAGATACTACGTTCTGCATCCGCGCCGGCTTCTAATGTATTTATTTCTAAACTGGATTCAGCAGGTCGGCATATTCGAGCAGTAGGCGTCGGAGGTACTACGCCACAGCGGGGTTCAATCGGTGATGACATCACTACTGATCGATTTGGGAATATTGTCATTACCGGATATTACCAGGTTTCTGCTGATTTTGATCCTTTAAGAGCGGGCCCCGCTTCGCAAATTGTCGGTAATGGCAATGTCGCTTGTTATGTTGCCGTATACGATTCATCATTTCGGTTCAAATGGGTGAAAGCGCTGACTTCAAATGCTTTTGGATTGCAACAAGGACGAGGTGTCGCCGTGGATGATGCGGGAAGTGTATATACTACCGGTCATTTTACCAATGATATAAACCTAAATCCCAATAACAATCCTCCGCATATTGTAAACACTCCAAAGACGAATGTGCCCAATACATTTATCTCTAAATTTGATTCCGCCGGTGTCTATGCTTGGGCCAAGACATATCCCGGAGATTTTAACATGGGATATTCCATTGCGGTTACCGATAGGAGGCATGTTTATGTGGGTGGCCATTTCTTCGACACAGTAAACTTCAATGCTGAGGGCACAGCGGTTACCAAAATTTCGACCAATAAAAACGCAGATCCTTATCTGATGAAACTGGCGTGTGTAGAAGGATTTCAAGATACAATTGAGGTGGCTGAGTGTGCTGCTTCTTTTGAGTTTAATGGGGTGAATTATACAGCGTCCGGTATTTATGAGCAGTTTTTCTTTGCTGAAAACTGGTGCGACAGTTTGGTTTATTTGAAATTGACGTTAAAAGAGATACCTAGTCCGACGATCACGGTTCAGGACAATATCCTGAGCACTACACAGGCTTATGATAGTTACCAGTGGTATTTGAATAATGATTCGATCCCGGGGGCGGTTAGCCGAACTTATGAGGCAACTGAAAACGGTGTTTATACGGTGAAGGTTACTAATACTGACGGATGTGAAGCCGTATCTCCGGCTTATGAGGTGAATAATCTGAGAATAGATCGATGGGACGACTATCGGAGTATGGTAGAAGTATATCCGAATCCTGCGAATAACGTAATCAATATCTCGGTTAAAGCCGATGCAGAGGTATTGAGTCTGGATGGTCGGATAATGCTGGCGCAAAAAGCTGTAACATCATTGAATATTAGTCAGCTACCCGACGGCGTATATATATTGCGCATCAAGCAGGAGGGATCCGGAACAATGAGAGGGGTGGTTCGGTTTGTGAAGAATAGCAATTAGCAAAGATCCTTCTAAACAAAGAGGATGGGGTCGGTGCAATAGTTGGTTAGGTTTGATTTAAATAAAACGGGCAGCTGATTAATTAGCTGCCCGTTTTATTATATAGTGCCCTGAATGCTTTAGTTATTGATTTGCATTTCTTCGATCAGGTTGTGAGCTTTTCCTAATTTTTCTACGATAAACAGGATAAACCGAGCATCTACTGCAATAGTGCGTTTGTATTGTTTATCGAACGCGATATCGCCGCTCATTGCTTCCCAGTTACCATCAAAAGCGCAGCCGATAAGTTCGCCCTTGCCATTGATAATCGGACTACCCGAGTTGCCGCCTGTAATGTCATTGGTGGTTATGAAGTTTACATACAGAGTGCTGTCAGAAGACATGTATTTGCCAAAGTCTTTCTTCTTGTACAGCTCTATCAATTCCTTCGGTAAGTCGAATTCATCATCCCCGGGCTTGTATTTATCCATCATCCCGTCGATGGTTGTAAGGTAGTTGAATTGAACTGCGTCTTGGGGTTCATAACCTTTTACCTGACCATAGGTAAGGCGCATGGTAGAGTTGGCATCAGGATACATGAGACCGTCGCCTTTCATTTCCATCAAACCTTTTACGTATTGTTTAGACAGTTCTTTTTTCTCTTTTGCGAAAGCTTCTGATTTAGGCTGATAGTAATCGCGGAAGTTTCTAACAAAGCTGATTGAATATCGCGCTGCGGGGTCATTTTCGATACGTTCGATAGAAGGATTTTCGCAGAATTCATTAAAGCGATCTTCATTGATCAGGAAAGTATTCTCGAACACATAATTAGCGTAGTTATTAAAAGTTTGTTCGAGATTTCCTTCACCGAATTTTGAGAATATTTCCTTTTGATAAATGTCAGGATGTTGGCTTCTTGGAACATCTTCGTAATACATTTTACTCATTGCTGCAAAGACTTCTTTTTCAACATTGAGATCGAATTCGGTCAAAAGTGCTCTGCGAGCTTGCTTTAGCATTTTAACATGATGCTTGATAGAGTCGGCATCTGGTTTTTTCTTCTGTAATTCGGTATATAGCGGTTCTACTACTGCAGCCATTCTTGCCAGGCTGGCGCCACGGAAGCACTCATAATAATAAGTGACATGCTTAGCATAGGGTTTGTATGCAGCGTAGATGGCGGCATATTGATTCATCAGGTTTTTATATTCAGGAGCATTCTTTTGAGCCCACTGAACAAACTTTTGTTCTTCCCTGATCTTTCTGTCCACAACTTTCAAGCGGTTCAACTGTTCGGTCTGACCGATATAATATTTCCAATAGTTAGAAATGCGCGAGTAGTTAGAAGTAAGCTTGAGGTAAACTTCTTTGTCCTGATCCATGTGTTTTTTCATGATCGAGAGACGTTTATCGCGAATGTTCACGATCGACTGGTTTACTTCTCTCAGAGCGAGATCCACGCCGTAGGATACTTCATAACGGTTAGTACGACCGGGATAACCCAAGATCATTGCGAAATCATTTTCCTGTACTCCTTTGATGGAGATTGGGAGGAATTTTTTCGGCTGGTAAGGAACGTTGTCAGCTGAATAATTTGCCGGTTCGTTGTTTTTATTCGCATAGATCCGGAACATAGAGAAGTCTCCGGTATGGCGTGGCCATATCCAGTTGTCTGTATCACCTCCGAATTTTCCAATGGAGCGGGGAGGGGTACCAACCAGACGTACATCGGTGTATTTTTTATATACTAAAAGGATGTATTGGTTGCCATTAAAGAATTCCCTTACCTGTGCTACATATTTACCATCCTGACCGGCTCTTTTTTCGATCTTTTCAACTGCTGCTTTAAGTTTTTTATCGAATTTCTCACCTTTGGATTTGCCGGTAGCGTTATTGATTTCTTCGGTTACGTCTTCCATGTATTCGAGAAAAGTAACGTATAAACCTTTTGCCGGCAATTCTTCTTTATGGCTATATGCCCAGAAGCCATTATCCAAATAGTTGTCTTTTACCGAACTCAACCCGGCGATGGCGTCATAGCCGCAGTGGTGGTTAGTCAACAGCAGCCCTGATCCGGAAATCATTTCAGCTGTACAGCCGCCATTGAACTGGACAATAGCGTCTTTCAGACTGCTGTGGTTGATATTGTAAATGTCATCAGCGGTCAGACGCAGTCCTAATTTTTCCATTTCGGCATAATTTTTACCGATCAACATCGGAATCCACATGCCTTCGTCTGCCCGGACCTGTAGCAAACTGGCCGCAGCGAATAGTGATAATAATAGCTTTTTCATTATACGAGAATTTCCCCGATTAAAAATTAGATGTACAGATCGCAAAAGTAATAAAAGCAACGGGAGGGGATGGGGGGAATTGGGGGGGATTTCCTTCAATGTACCCATAATATATTGTTTCGGCGTTTATTGGTCTGAGGATTAGTCAGCAGAGTGCGTTTTTACAGTTTGTTCGAATGTTGCCAGCTCCTAACTGTCGTGGAAAACAGAATTGCTCGGTGAAATGAGTTTATTAACAGAGTTTTACTATTCATTGGAACAGGCAATAACGCTTTTTTGTATTTTTGTCGCTTACTATGCGAGTTTTTGCCCAAATATCGTCGATTGCAGTAGTGATGCTACTGATGTTCGCTTCTTGCAGCCCGTACGAAAAGGTGCTGAAAAGTTCGGACGTGAACTATAAGTTGCAGAAAGCAAACGAATACTATGAGAAGAAGGAGTATCATAAAGCGAGTCAGATTTACCAGGGTATTTTACCCATGGTGAAGGGTACTCGCAACTTTGAGCCCATGTATTATCGGTATGCCTGGTCGTACTATAATATGAAGGACTATCTGAGTGCTTCTTATCATTTCAAGAATTTTGTTGATTTCTTCCCAACCAGTAAAGAATCTGAGGAGTGCCAATTTATGCATGCAGTCAGTCTGTATAAAATGTCACCCAAATATTCTCTGGATCAAACCAATACCATAAAGGCGGTGGAGGCGATGCAGGCTTTTATCAATATGAATCCGGGTTCTTCACGTGTAAAGGAGGCCAGCGATTATGTGGATGAAGCGCGAAAGAAGTTGGAACGCAAGGAAGCCGGTGCCGCAAAATTGTATTTTGATATCGGTCAATATAAATCTGCCGGGGTCGCCTACAAATCTGTGTTGAGAAATTACCCGGAATCGCCCTCGGCTGATTATTATCAATATATGATAATCAGATCGTTGTATTATTACGCGAAACAGAGTGTGGAGAGCAAACAAGAGGAGCGCTATGCCAACGCTGTAAGCGCATTTAATGAATTAAAAGAAGAATATCCAAAATCTACGTATCTTCGCGACGCCGAAGTGTATTTTACAAAGGCAGACAACAGTATAAAAAAATTACGCAAATGAGTAATAAAAAGGCATTGGCTTCAGTAAATCCTCTGGTGGAAACACGGGATGTGATCGCGATTAAAGAGAAGACCGGTAATCTTTACGAATCTATCGTGGTTATGGCTCGTCGCGCTAATCAGATTTCAGTAACTGTAAAAGAGGAGTTACATAAGAAGTTGGATGAGTTTAGTAGCCATACAGATAGTTTGGAAGAAGTACATGAGAATAAAGAGCAGATCGAAATCTCTCGTATGTACGAGCGCATGGCTAATCCAGCATTGTTAGCTACCAACGAATTTTTTGATGATAAGATTTATTATCGCAAGAAATAATTCGCGCTCCCTGCCGGTGGAATTTAAAGCCATACTTACAGAGACTAAAAATTAATTATTATCATTTTATAAAGAGCTGCTCCGGTGGCTCTTTTGTTTTTATGCCGTCGAATACAAAATCAGGAATGCCTGAATATCGCCATCTTTTTTTTGATTTGGATCATACGCTCTGGGATTTCGACCGGAATTCTGAATTAACGCTCAGGCAGTTATTCGAAGAATTTCAGTTGCCATCACGAGGGATAGCGGATTTCAATCAATTCTTTGCAGTTTATACAACTCATAACGATCGCTTATGGGAGCGGTTTAGGAATGGCTATATTCGAAGAGATGAGTTGAGATGGAAACGGTTATGGCTTACATTTTTGGATTTTAAGTTGGCCGATACTGAATTGGCGAAGGAAATGGGAAGCGCTTACTTAGAAATTTTACCTACCCAGTCGCATCTGATGCCACATGCGAAGGAGCTTTTGGAATATTGTCGGGGGAATAATTACAATATGCACCTGATTACCAATGGATTTGAATTGACGCAGTGGCAAAAGCTGAGGAATGCCGGAATTGCAGATTATTTTGATCAGGTAATTACTAGTGAGCGAAGTAATAGTTTAAAGCCACACCGGGAAATATTTGAATATGCTTTAAAGTCCACCGGTGCTACAGTACAAGAAAGTATAATGATTGGAGACGCCCTAGAAATAGATATTTTGGGTGCTTCCGGAGCCGGTTGGGATCAGGTTTACTTCAATCCTTCCGGACGTCCCCATCAGGGAAATCCTACTTATGAAATTCGCAGCTTAGACGCTTTGATGCAACTGTTTTAGCATTGGGTACCACGAGCAGCAATCAGCACTCCTCAATCTTCGAAACCCTAACCAGCTCTATATTCTTCACAAATTTACCCTCGTCTTTCAGGCTGTATTTGGATATAAATATCTTTTCGAATCCCAGCTTTGCGGCCTCGGCCACTCGTATGCTCTCGGCCTTGTGCGTGCCGGCCACAAT
>CAZWPF010000021.1:0-239 GCA_964636205.1 uncultured Chitinophagaceae bacterium
TTGATCACAATGAAGGCAATCGTATGGGATGACTCTACAAAAGGTATGACTTATACAGAGAGTGATGTTCCTGCCGATATGCTTGATGAGGTTAACCATTGGCGTGGCCAGTTGATTGAAGCCGTGGCGGAATATGACGACACCCTGATGGAGAAGTTCTTTGAAGATCCCAACAGTATTTCTGTAGATGAAATTCATGAAGCGGTTCGTAAAGCAACTATCGACCTCAGCATCATTCC
>CAZWPF010000021.1:263-17043 GCA_964636205.1 uncultured Chitinophagaceae bacterium
TGTGGTTCTTCATATAGAAATAAGGGCGTTCAAAAAATGTTGGACTGCGTAGTTCGTTATTTGCCTAGCCCTGTCGACATCGAAGCTATCAAGGGTAGCCATCCTGATACTGGTGAAGAAATCAGCCGTAAGCCGGATGCGAAAGAACCATTTGCAGCGCTTGCGTTTAAGATTATGACCGATCCATTCGTAGGACGTCTGGCGTTCTTCCGTGCTTATTCTGGTCACCTCGACGCAGGTTCTTATGTATTGAACGTACGCTCAGGTAAAAACGAACGTATCAGCCGTATCATGCAGATGCACGCTAACAAACAGAACCCTATCGATTTCATCGAAGCTGGTGATATCGGTGCGGCTGTTGGTTTTAAAGATATCAAGACCGGGGACACGCTTTGCGATGAAAAACATCCGATCGTTCTTGAAAACATGTTTATCCCTGAGCCGGTAATCGCGATCGCGATCGAACCTAAAACTCAGGCTGACGTGGATAAGATGGGGATGGCTATCGCCAAATTGGTGGAAGAAGATCCTACTCTCCGTGTTAAAACCGACGAAGATACCATGCAGACTATCCTGCAAGGTATGGGTGAATTGCACTTGGAAATTATCGTTGACCGTATGCGTCGCGAATTTAAAGTGGAAATCAACCAAGGTGCTCCTCAAGTTGCTTATAAAGAAGCATTTACTGCAACGGTTACACACCGCGAAATTTATAAGAAGCAAACCGGTGGTCGTGGTAAGTTTGCCGATATCCAATTCGAAATCGGACCTGCCGACGAAGAATTCCTGAAAGAAGGAAAAGGAACCTTCCAATTTATCAACGATATTTTCGGTGGTTCTATCCCCCGTGAATTTATCCCGGCAATCCAAAAAGGTTTTGAATCTTCAATGGGCACTGGTGCTCTGGCAGGATTCCCTGTAGAAAGCATGAAGGTGCGTATTTTTGACGGTTCTTTCCACGCGGTTGACTCTGACTCTATGTCATTCGAATTGTGTGCTAAGTCAGGTTTCCGTGAGGCTGGTCGCAAGGCTAAGCCGGTATTGCTGGAGCCAATCATGAAGGTAGAAGTTACCACTCCTGATCAGTACATGGGTGATGTTACTGGTGACTTGAACCGCCGTCGCGCTATGCTGGAAGGTATGGATAGCCGTAATAACCTGCAGGTGATCCGTGCGAAAGTGCCTTTGAGCGAAATGTTCGGTTATGTAACCCAACTTCGTTCTCTGTCTTCAGGTCGCGCAACATCTGTAATGGAATTCAGCCATTACTCTGCAGCACCTCGCAACATCGAAGAAGAAGTTGTTGCCAAAGCAAAAGGTAAGACAAACGCATAATTGACCTTTTAATAATAAAAAACGGAGCATGTTGAAAAACTGCTCCGTTTTTTTGTTTCTTTTTGTTTTTCCAATATCGCTCGAAAACCTGCGACCCAATTGCATCAAATAGCAATTTGCATAAGCGTCAACACAGTAGGAGGACGAGTTTCCGGGCTATCACGCGGAAGCCTGCGGATAAATTGCTGACGCAATCTGTGATAGAGTCTCGGATTTCATCTTCGACGTACGAATCTCGGACTACGTCGCCGATATGCGGTTTTCCGACATTGCTGGAAACTGTACAACTGGATTATATATACCGACCGGTAAGGCTATCAGCGCAATCTTTCAGTTTAGCCGGGGTGCCCGAATACAAAAGATGACCACCACCAGCCCCACCTTCAGGACCCAAATCAATTACCCAATCTGCGGAACGAATCACATCCGTATTATGTTCGATTACAATCACAGAATGACCTTGGTCAATTAATGCGTTGAACGATTGCAATAGCTTCCGGATATCGTGCATGTGCAAGCCGGTAGTCGGTTCATCGAAAATAAACAAGATCTTTTCCTTATTCTTATGTTTACCCAAGAAGGAGGCTAATTTTACCCGTTGCGCCTCTCCACCACTCAAGGTATCACTGCTCTGACCTAATTTAGCATAGCCCAAACCTACATCCGCTAAAGGCTGTATTGCTGCCTGTACCTTCGGTTGATCTTCAAAGAAACCAATCGCTTCATCCACACTCATTTCCAGAACATCAAAGACATTCTTTTCTTTATAAGTTACCTCGAGTACCTCATCCTTGAAGCGCTTTCCTTTACAACTTTCACAGAGTAAGTGTACATCTGCCAAAAACTGCATTTCTACCGTAACCGTCCCCTCGCCTTTACAGGTATCGCATCGGCCTCCATCGGTATTGAATGAAAAATGCTTTTCGGCAAACCCCCTCATTTTGGACAAGGGCTGCTTGGCAAATAGCTTCCTGATTTCATCCCAGGCTTTGACATAAGTCACGGGATTACTTCGAGATGACTTGCCTATTGGATTCTGATCGATCATTTCCACCGAGGTGATCCGGTGTAAGTCGCCCCCCATTTTTCTATGAATGCCGGGGCGATCGCTACCTGAGCCCAAATGCTGCAACAGGGCAGGGTAGAGGGTTTGTTTTACCAAGGTTGTCTTACCCGATCCGCTCACACCGGTAATTACACAAAACAAATTCAGCGGAAAATCGACATCTATTCCTTTCAGATTATGCTGCCGGCATCCTTCCAATCGGATAAAACCACCGGGTTTTCGAAGCGTCTTTGGAGGTTCTATTTTCAACTTGCCGGAAAGGTATTTGCCCGTCAGACTGTCAGGATGTTCCATCAATTGGGTGAAATGACCCGTAGCTACTACTTCTCCCCCCAGATGACTCGCCAGCGGACCCATATCGATAATATGGTCAGCTTCGCGCATCATCATATCATCATGTTCTACTACTACCACAGTATTGCCCAAATCCCGTAGTGACTGTAGCACACTGATCAATCTTGCGGTATCCCGCGGATGCAGTCCGATACTGGGTTCATCCAAAATATATAAGGAATCGGTCAGATTGCTACCCAGGAACCGGGTAAGCTGTATTCGTTGACTCTCACCACCACTTAGGGTATTGGCGGCACGAAGCAAAGTGAGATAACCTAGACCAACATCCAAAAGGGTCTGTAAGCGCTGATTTATCTCAATTAGAATTCTTTTAGAAATAGCAGATTCATGCTTATCTAGACTTAGGTTCTGAAACCATTCGTACAAATCAGATGTAGGCATTTGCATCAGTGCGGCGATATTCTCACCCGCCACCTTTACATAAAGCGCGTCCGGCCGTAATCTCGCTCCATCGCAAGTAGGGCAGGTCGTCCGACCTCTATACCGAGCTTGCATGATGCGGTATTGGATTTTGTACAAGTTCTCCGCGACCATGTTAAAGAAGTCCCGAATCCCTTCTACCTTGTCATTACCATTCCATAGCAAATCGTATTCTTTCTTGCTCAAATCCGCAATGGGCTTATGAATCGGAAATTCGTAACGGGTTGCACTTCGGATAAAAGCTTTTTGCCATTCGCTCATCTTATCACCGCGCCAGCAAACTACTGCCCCTTCATAAACGCTGAGTGTTTTGTCCGGAATGACCAGGTCTTCATCGATCCCCAAGACTTGTCCGAAACCTTCACATTCGGGACAGGCACCGTAGGGATTGTTGAAGGAGAACAAGTTAGGCACCGGTTCTTCAAAGCTGATACCATCAGCCTCGAAGCGATTGTTGAATACATCGATTACAGAACCGTCTGTTTCAATCAGACATTCGCCTTCACTCTCGTAAAAAGCAGTTTGAACACTATCGGCGATACGATGCAGATCATCTTCTTCAAAGTCTTTAACTACAATCCGGTCTATTAGCAGATACCCTCCTTTAAATCGCTTTTGGTCTTTATTGGTTGTGGCTGAATCTTCGATAAAATCCTCAATTCTGACCGTGGAATGCGATTTGCCTTCAGAGAGATATAACCGCGTAAATCCCTTTTGAAGCAATATGTTCAGTTCTTCGGCAATAGATCTGCCATAATGCGTTTTAAACGGGATCAGTATATGTACTTTGGTACCTGCAGGTAGTTGGCGTATGAAATCTACTACGTCAGCAACCGAATCTTTTTTGACTTCCTTGCCGGATATCGGAGAATAGGTACGACCGATCCGAGCAAAGAGTAGTCTAAGGTAGTCGTAAATTTCTGTCATCGAACCGACGGTGGATCGCGGACTACGGGTAGTTACTTTTTGTTCGATGGCAATCGCCGGACAAATTCCGCGGATGAAGTCCACATCGGGTTTGTCCATCCTCATTAAAAACTGACGGGCATATGCGCTCAAACTCTCCGCGTATCTCCGTTGACCCTCTGCAAAAAGCGTATCCATCGTCAATGAGGATTTGCCCGAGCCGGAAACACCAGTTACAACGGTGAGCTGATTGCGGGGGATAGCAACATCGACATTTTTAAGATTATGCATCCGGGCGCCCTTAATAAAGATTACATCTTCTGTAGGTGCCTTGTCGTTGACTATTTTTGTCGAAGATTTACTCCTGCCGCCCTGCTTATTTATACTCTTTTGCTTTATATTTTTGGGTGTAGACCCTGATTCTTTCTTAGCCATGTGCTTTCCTAATGCAAATGTAACGAATACTGGAAAGGGAACCCCGCGGGAAGTATTTAGTAAAATATAAAATTGGATTTATTCGCCTCCAAACTGCTATATTCGCACTTCTAATTGTTCACTATGTTACAGACACAATACATTCCGGTACCTTATGGTAAAACAGTTCACGGGGAAGAAGAAATCGAAGCAGTAGTAAATGTACTTCGTACTTCTACTCAAATGGGTAAGCACGTGCGTGAGTTTGAGGCTCGAGTTGCAGCTTTGTACGAGAAAAAATATGGCATCATGCTCAATTCTGGCTCTTCTGCACTTTACATTGCAGCCGATCTGCTTGATTTTGAGCCGGGCACAGAAATTATTACACCTGCCCTGACGTTTTCTACTACTGTAGCACCACAAGTAAAAAAAGGCTGGGTTCCTGCTTTCGTTGATGTGGAAGAAGGAACATATAATATCGATGTCAATAAGGTAGAAGCTATGATCGGTCCTAAAACCAAGGCTATGATCATTCCTAACCTGATTGGTAATTTGCCCGACTGGAAAGTACTTCGTCAGATAGCGGATAAGTATAATTTGTTTGTACTGGAAGATTCGTGCGACACTTTGGGTGCCGTGATAGGCGGTGTTTCTGCAGGTCATTATACCGATATGAGTGTCACCAGTTTCTACGGTTCGCACGTGATCAACTGTGCCGGTAATGGTGGTATGCTTTGTGTTAATTCTGAAGCGTTTTACGATCGCGCCAGATTGTTACGTAGCTGGGGACGGAGTTCTTCTTTGTTTGTAGAAAGCGAGAAAGTAGAGAACCGTTTCAATGTGGAAGTTGATGGTATTCCATATGACGCAAAATTTGTGTTTGAAGAACCGGGATATAATATGGAGCCTTCAGAAATGGGCGCTGCCTTTGGTTTGGTGCAATTAGATAAACTACAGCGTAATATTGATGATCGTACAGCGAACTACAATCAGCTGAGGGATTACTTTATGAAGTATGAAGAGCACTTCATTATGCCAAAACAGTTACCTGATTCTCGTACAGGTTGGTTGGCATTCCCGGTAACGGTTAGACCTGATGCTCCTTTTATCAGAAGAGATCTCCAAATCTTCCTGGAACGTCGTAATATTCAAACCAGAACAATTTTTACCGGAAATATTACCCGTCAGCCCGGATTCAAAAATCGTCCGTTCAGAGCTGCCGAAGGTGGATACCCTGAAGCAGATAAAGTAATGCGCGGTGGTATGTTGGTAGCTTGTCACCACGGTCTGAACCAAGAGCAGATCGATCATATTAAGAGCAGTGTGGACGAATTCATGAAATTGGTATAATTGATGTATTGGTTATTATTGGTAATAATTCTTTGTTTCTCCAATTTCAGACGAGCAAAAGCTCAGAATTTGTTGGGAATCTCCTGGGCAGTCTATACGTTCGTGGCAGCGATCGCCGCTGGGTTTTTGGGGATTTTGATCTCAGTTATAATACTGATGGTTCGTTTTCCCGAACTACAGCAAATTGCCATTGAGGCAGCAGGAAATCAACAGGTTGTGACCGAAGCACTGATGCAAAGGGTAAATCCATTGATTATGGAGTTGTTTTATCTGGTTTGCAGCTTTGGTGGCTATCTCTGGGTGAGGCACTTGCTAATCAAGAGAGCCCGGAATTCGACAGAATAATGCTTTAAATATAAAAAGCGAACTCTTTATGGGTTCGCTTTTTTTCTATCACCATTTGAGTCGGTCTTTAAGAGTAATCATCCCCTTGCGACTAATCGGAATTTGAGCGCCACATTGTAGTATGGCGATATGGCTATCCTTTTCGTACGGCTCGATCCGCAGCAACTGCGTTACCGGTATCATAAAGGAACGGTGAACACGTACAAACAGATTTGGATCGATTTGCTGTTCCAGTCTAGTCATCGTCGTTTTCTTCAGAAAATTGCCTTCTTTAGTGACGATTTTCACATAGTCATCGCTGGCCTCCAAATAATGGATCTCTTCTAAGGGAACGATTCTGATTTTTCCATTGTCCTTCACCACAATTCTATTTTCATAATTCTCCCCTGCGGGACGGAGCAACAATTGGTCTAGTTGCAGATTAACCGATTCTGAGTGTTGCAGCCATTTTTTAACAGCCAGATTAAAACGCTCTCTGGTGATGGGCTTTAATAAATAATCAATAGCATGCGCGTCAAATGCTTGAACTGCAAACTGGTCGAATGCTGTAGTAAAGATTACAGACGGTGGCTGGTCGATCATTTCCAACATTTCGAATCCATTGAGCCTGGGCATTTGTACATCTAGAAAAATCAGATCGGGGCGGTGTTCTTGGATGGACTTAAATCCTTCAAATCCATCGTTGCATTCAGCAATCACTACCATTTCCGAAAACGATTCCAATAAAGTTCTGATGAGTTGCCTGGCCAAAGGTTCGTCATCGATAATGATCACTCTAAACATTACTGATAGGTATTTTCAAGGTGGTGGTAAACAGATTGGGTTCCTTAACTGCTTCCAGAAGGTCGGTTCGACCATACTGGAGAAACAATCGGCGAGACACCCCTTCCAGTCCAAAACCCGTTCCGGGTGGCCTTTGCATAGCCGGATCGAAGGGGTTGCTAATTTTGATATAGTGACTACTTTCTGTGGTATAAGTATGGATCGTAATCGTTACGATCTCAGCTGCTTTATGAAGTCCAAACTTAATTGCATTTTCTACGATGGGCTGCAATAGAAAAGGAGGAACCAACGCATTTTCATCATGATGAGTATCATATACTATTTGAAGACGGTCGCCAAATCGGATCGATTCGATATCCAAATAGTTTCCGATATGATTAAGTTCTTCCGTCAGATTCACCGGTTCGTCACTATCTCGTTTTACGGAGCTTCGCAAGAACTCTGAAAGTTTACCTACCATCTCTTGAGCTTTCTCAGGATGGGTCAGAATGAGTGAATTGATCGAGTTGAGACTATTGTATAGGAAATGCGGGTGAAGCTGTTGTCTGAGTTTGAAAAATTCTGCATCTCTCAACAACATTTCCGCATCTGCGCGCTGTCGGAGGGCATTTTCTGTTTGCTCGATTTTATATTTCATGGAATAGATCGAGGAAATCCATCCGAGAAATAGAAGGCTGACCAACAGTCGTGCGCCCATGGTGAGTTCCAGCCAATTCTTATACGTTTGGTTGTCGGGAAATATCCAACCCATAATCAACAAATTGAGCAGCCAACAGGCCGCTGCCATAACCACGACCGGAAGGATCGCGTATAGTTGAACTCCGACCCGAGTGGGGTAGCGACGGATAAAATGTAGGAGTGGCCAGGATGCTGTCAGCAAAATCAGCACCCCAACCAAAGCATCGATTACAATCTCCTGATAACTTAGTCCTTGAGGAGTATAGGCATAAAATAGGCTTATACCTGCGATCAGCAAGCAAATAATGGGCAATACAGGCCTGATATATTTCCTGAAGTATCCCATTGATTTTTAAAATAAATTAATGGTGGCGGGTTCGAGGGATTTCGGCACTCCGATAGCCGGTTTGGTTTCTTTCACTTGCGAAACTAACAATTCGCCATTAGTTAATTTAGTTTCCCTGATGTCTTTTACTGCCAAAAATCGCCAACGTACCAGTCTCCCGTGCCTATCGAGGAATTGTTCCTCCTCCTCTTTACCGGTCGACCTTGCATTTTGAAGGGCGAATTCAGCGGAATCAGCAATAAAAAGTCTCCACTGCTCTTCATATTGCTCGGTGCTGACACCTTCGCACTCTATTTTAAATATTATGCAAACCAAGAAGTTCTTCATAAACTTTGTTTAATCAGTTATTCATTAACTGTTCTAATAAGATTTGATTTCTATGCTGCCAAAGGAAACCGAACCTTTGAGAATGAGCGTCCTTTTTTCCTCGTTGACGTTGCCGCTCCTCAGTACCCGGTGGTCTTCAACGCTGGCAGCAAAGGGCGTGATTTCATTCTTTATTTCCCAATGAGAAGGCACTAACAGTTCTACACCTCCAAAAGAGACTTTCATATCCAACTCCATTGGGGTGCCGTTGTTATCGGCTCGCATCAGATTAATCTCGCAACCGGAGAAAGAAGCTCTGACTTGCCCGCCGGTAAATTCCTTACTGGTGACGATTTCCTTCCTGCCCCCAAATGTGACATCTATTTTGAGCGTATCGTCGCTATTGGTGACCACTTCCATATGATGGTTTTTCCTGCATCTTTTTGGTTTGAAAGCAATGATCAATCCGACTACAATCAAAATCACGGGCCATACCAATCTTTTCGACGGGGTGCCGTTTATTTCGAAACCGGGGATCATATGGGCGGTTCCAATCAGAATCAGGATCCACCAGGCATGTCTTCTAAAGCGATTTTTAATACCAATGAGGAGACCGACTAAAATTAGGATAAGGGGCCAACTGGTTTTGATATTTATAGGAACCAATCCAGTCATATTGAGGAATATTAAAATGCCGACAATTGCAATGCCGATTCCAAATGCGAGATGATCTTTCCCGCCCCGATGATTACAATTTCTGTTCATAGTTTTTGATTCTTAACGCAAATCTATTGACCTACTTCACCTATAGAAATAGAGAGGCGGTTAATGAACCCGTTTTGTCGGTAAATGCAGGATATCGGTCGGTAACCGCCGCTGTATGCTCTTCAATGGGAGCAAAAACCAGGTATCGCGTCAATTATTTAAATTTGGATTGAAGCCCATTTGGTAATAATAGTAGTAGAATCAGTCCATTGTTCTCCCTTGTAGACAAGTTCTGATTACCTATATTTGCGCCTAATTATAACTACATGAGTTTTCGTCGTTTCATTGTTTTTTATCGTTTGCCGATTGCAGTGGCATTAATTGCCATTGGATTCTGGTTGGGGTTTAGTGTTACTTGGTGGTTGGCTTGGATACCGTTTCTGGTCGCATTGATTTTGGTATTTGCTCATTTCTTTATCGGTCCGATGTCCCTGATACAGGGGTATATCGAGGAAGGCGACATGGAGGGTGCACAGCGATTACTGGATCGGGTAAAATTTCCCAAATTGCTCTACAAGCCGGTTCGTTCTTCTTATTACATGCTACGTGCCAATCTATCTTCAATGAATAACGATTTGGACAAGGCGGAAGCGGATCTGAAAAGAGGCCTGGAAACAGGTATGCCGGAGAAAGAGTACGAAGGGACAGCTTATTTGCAGCTGGGTACCATCTCTATGCAGAAGGGCAATATGAAGGAGGCTTACGAGCAGTTGCGGAAGGCGATTAAGATCGGATTGCCGGATGCCAATAACTCTGCCGCCGCTTATTTGTATCTGTCGAATATCAGCATGCAGCGTCGCGATTTTCGCGCTGCTAAAATGTATTTCAACAAGGCGCGTGCCGCCAAGGCTACGGAACCGCAAATCGTTTCCCAGCTTAAGGAAATGGAAAAATATATGTCGCGTCTACCGGGTTAACGGAAAATGGATACGTTATTATAATATTAAAGGTGCACCAGTTGTGCACCTTTAATATTGCTTGACTGATACTGTTTTTTAGTCGGTAGCGTCGCTTTTTTGACGGGTATTTATTAGATTATCACCGCTACGGTAAAGACGAGAACCCGCTATTTTTTGCCGATCCTATATCCTTTGGTAGCAAAAAACAGGAGGTATAAATAGCAGGGGATCATGATCCAGAGTGCTGTCCGCATATCCCCGTGATATTTGTCTGTGAGTATTCCTAAAAGCCAGGGAATAACAGCGCCCCCAGCTATGGCCATCACTAATAAAGCTGCTCCGGTCTTGGTATGTTTACCCAGTCGGTCGATCGACATGGGCCAGATTGCAGGCCACATAATGGCGTGGAAAAAGCCCAGAAAAGCCAGACAAAAGACTGAGAATTTACCGGTAGTAACTTGGATTAAGATAGTTAGGATCAGACTTGCGATGACGTTGAACCTGAGTGCATTTTCCTGACTGATATATTTAGGAATCAGCAACACCCCCAGTCCGTATCCGGCCAACATAAATAACAACGTAATGGAGGTGAGATAATTCGCAAATCCCTGTAATTTTTCGTCTTCCGTCAAATTCCCAAGGTAGGTACCGTATTGAATAATATAATCACCGGCGATTACTTCTACTCCAACATAAGCGAAAATGGCGATGGCGCCGAGGAATAAATAAGAATGCGACCAGAGCGGTCGGTCGGTCGCTTCATTATAGACATTATCCTGATTATCTTTCAGATCGGGCAACGGAGAAATTCTGATGCCGATTGCCACCAAAAGCAAGAAAATGGCCATTACAGAATAAGGCAGTACAATATGTTGTGTCAGTTCGTTTAACAGGCTTTCCTTACTCGCCGCATTTTGAACCTGTTCGATTTGTAGTTGCAATGCACCCACCGGTCGAAGAAGTAAACGCGCCAACATCCAAGCGCCCAAAGCACCGGCGAGTTTATTGCAAATACCCATAATGCTGATACGGCGCGCGGCGCTTTCTATCGGACCGATAATAGTAACATAAGGGTTGGAAGCGGTTTGCAACATGGCTAATCCTAACCCCTGAGTAAATAAACCCGCCAAAAACCAAGAATAGTTCCGGGCTGAGGCTGCCGGTATAAAAATAAGGCAACCCAGCGCCATGATGATCAACCCAAGCGACATTCCATTTTTGAATCCCACCCTATTTAGGATGCGCGAGGAGGGGATAGCCATTACAAAATAGGAGATGAAGAAAGCAAACGTAACGAGCGAAGCCTGTTGATGATTTAACTCGCAAGCGGTCTGTAAGAATTTTATCAATGTACCATTCAGCCAGGTGACAAAACCGAATATGGAGAACAGTAAACCTATGATCAACAGGGAGATCGTCTGATGATTCCTCATGGGTGGACGAAAATTTGATTTAGAACAAAGACCCTAAAGTACAAGGTTTTTTCAGATGTCCCAATCGAGATGTAGGTATAAAACAAAAGAGGCACAACGGATTGTTGGCCTCTTTAAAGGGTTTACAGGAAATACATCCAATGTAACATGAAAGGGTTTACTTAAAATCGGAAGGGTTTATAGGGACTGTACTACATTAATAAGACCGGATTTAGAGGAATTTGGTTTGGTATGTTTTTACATTTTTTTTATTTTAAAATATATTACATTGAAATTATGGAATTTTAAAGAACAAAATTGTAGTTTGTCATAAACATCATATTTGATTGGTGTTGCTGTTAATTTCATTTAACTTTGCGCCCGTCAATTATTTGCAGACCTTATCTGCTGAAATCAATATCATTTTAAATTTCGAAAGCTCATGGCGGTTTTAGTCAATAAAAATTCCAAGATCCTGGTACAGGGTTTTACGGGTACTGAGGGTACATTTCACGCGACTCAGATGATTGAATATGGTACTAACGTAGTAGGTGGGGTAACACCAGGCAAAGGAGGTACGCAACATTTGGATCGTCCTGTATTTAATACAGTGGCAGAAGCAGTTGCTCAGACCGGTGCTGATGTATCGATCATCTTTGTACCACCTGCTTTTGCTGCTGATGCAATTATGGAAGCTGCAGACGCGGGTATTGGTTTGATCATCTGTATTACTGAAGGTATCCCTGTTCAGGACATGGTTAAGGCCAAGGCTTTTCTCGCAGGTAAGAATTCTCGCTTGATCGGACCCAACTGTCCTGGTGTGATTACCGCCGGTGAAGCAAAAGTTGGCATTATGCCCGGGTTTGTTTTCCGTCCCGGTCGTATCGGTATCGTTTCTAAATCTGGTACTCTGACTTATGAAGCTGCCGATCAGGTGGTGAAAGCAGGTATGGGTATTTCAACTGCTATCGGTATTGGTGGAGACCCGATCATCGGTACTACTACTCGCGAAGCGGTTGAATTGTTGATGAACGATCCTGAGACAGATGGTATCATCATGATTGGTGAAATCGGTGGCAACATGGAAGCGGAAGCTGCTATGTGGCTGAAAGAAAATATGCGTAAGCCGGTAGTAGGCTTTATCGCAGGTCAGACAGCGCCTCCGGGCCGCAGAATGGGTCATGCGGGTGCCATCGTAGGTGGTGCGGATGACACCGCTGCTGCTAAAATGAAAATCATGTCAGAATGTGGTATTCACGTCGTGGAAAGCCCCGCAAACATCGGAAGCACCATGGCCGGAGTATTGAAATAATAATTCAAACAAATAATCTTCAACTGGCCGGCCAATTCTATGGTTGGCCAGTTTTATTTTTAACAGGATGGTATACTACGTTATCGGATTAATGTCGGGCAGCTCCCTGGATGGACTGGATATCGCTTTTGTTCAGCTGGAAGAAGTTAGAGGGAAATGGTCACACCAGGTTATTGCGGCTGAATGCAAACCTTATCCTACAGAATGGTCCGACAAATTGAAAAATGCATCAGGCTTGTCTGTCCCCGAATTTCTGGAGCTGAACACAGCTTTTGGCAGGTATTTGGGCGAACAGATAAATGATTTCGTGGAGCAACAAAATTTGCACCATAAAGTGCATTTTATTGCCTCTCACGGGCATACCGTTTACCATAATCCTGCCAATTCTACCAGCGTACAAATTGGTGACGGGGCTTCGATCACGGCGTTAACCGGCCTGCCGGTGATTACCGATCTTAGGTCGGTGGATGTGGCGTTAGGTGGTCAAGGTGCACCGATTGTGCCGATTGGTGACGAGCTCCTTTTTCAAGATTATCCATTGCTCCTGAATATTGGAGGTATTGCCAATATTACGATCCGAAGCAACGGCATCCTACACGCTTTTGATATCTGCCCTGCGAATCAGGTACTCAACAAGCTCGCTCAAGAAGCAGGACAACCCTTTGATAAAGATGGGACAATAGCTGCCGGCGGACAATTAATATCGGAATTACTGCAGCAATTGGACGAGAATGCTTATTATCAGCTAGCTGGTCCAAAGTCGCTTAGCAACGAGGCTGCCATGGAAATAGCGATACCTGCTTTATCGCCGGCTTCCGGATCAGTGTCAGATCGATTATATACCGTGGTTAAACATATAGCCGGACAAATTAAATTGGCGGTACAAACTCATGCGGTTGGATTAGAAGCAGCTCAAATGTTGGTGACTGGCGGAGGGGCTTTGAACGGATTTCTGGTGGAGCAGATTGCAACAGCTTTAGAGGAGACAGGGGTGCAGGTTGTTGTACCGGATCCTTTGACTGTCGAATTTAAAGAAGCAATAGTGATGGCACTTTTTGGAGCCCTACGTTGGAGAGAGGAAATTAATGTATATGGTTCGGCGACCGGGGCAAGTCGCGATAGTATAGGTGGTGCCCTCTGGATTAGTGGGTAAAGCTATTTATGTTAACGGTTTTATTATCAGGGGATGGATATTGATGAGCCGGAAAATCTAGTAGTTACCCACGCTCAACATAACCAGAGTACAAGCATTCACCGGGGTGATTCCGTTTTCTTCAGCGAGTTGCGCTAACTCAGGGTTTTCAGCGCCGGGATTAAATATAATTCTGGTGGGCTTTAGGCTCAGGATGTAGTCGTAATACTGCTTTTGATTTTTTGCGTTGAGATAAAGCGTCACTGTGTCAATGTCTTGCCAATCCGGCCGATCGCTTTCAATGTCGACATCGGCGACTTTTCCGGGACGCTTTCCAATGGCCACTACCGGATGTCCGTAGTTGCGCAACCTGTTGACTGCCATATAGCTATATCGGTCATGGTTCGCAGAGGCACCCAAGACCAGTGTTTTCCTGGAATTCATAGTGGAATAAGGTATATGAGTTAATGGTATATAGGGATATAGTGGAAAGATACGGAATTAGTTTCAAAAAATGATTATTTCAAATTTGTTTTAAATACAAGCCAAGAACGGGTTATTTCCCGCGAATGCAGTTAGGTATTTTAAAAATAGTTTGAGTTATTTGGCATTGTTTAGATTGTTTTAATCAGGCAGAAAAATCATGTCGACAGAGGGTATCAGGAGTTTTAGGAACAGGGATATCATTAGGCTTGCCGCGCCTATTTCTTTATCGTTATTGATACCTCAGATCAGTTTTTTGGCCAATAATATTTTTCTGGGGCGGGTTGGTGAGCGTGAGTTGGCAGTGAGCGGGATTTCCGGGATATTTTATTTGTTGCTGGTGATGATTGGCAGTGGCTTGGCGAATGGTATTCAAATTCAAATAGCCAGAAGGGCGGGGGAGGCCGATAAAAGGGGAATAGCCGGCGTATTTTTAAACGGAGTAGTATTGTCTTTGGGATTGTCCCTGGGATTAATACTGCTGTCCTTATTGCTGGTACCCTCGATGTTTTATTCGGGATTGGCGGATATGCAGAACGCGAGCCTGAGTGTTGATTTTTTGAAAATAAGGGTTTGGGGATTACCCTTTATAATGTTGCTGCAGATCAGCAATGCATTTTATATAGCCACCGGACGATCTAAGCTCCTAATAATACAATCCGGGACTGCAGCATTTGTGACCATATTGCTTGATTTCTTGTTGATCTCCGGAAATTGTGGTGCGCCGGCAATGGGATTGACCGGTGCCGCGATTGCATCTGTATCGGGAGAATTTGCGGGTTGTCTCATAGCATATTTGTTCTTTTATCTACGGGGTATTAGCAAGCAGTACCCATTCCGATCTGTTAAAATCCTGGATTCAGTTCAGTCTGTCAAATCCCTTCGGATTTCCGCCCCTTTAATTGTTCAATACCTATTTAGTATTGGTGGTTGGGAAATCTTTTTCTTTTATGTGGAGCATTTGGGTACCCGTGAAGTTGCGGCTTCGCAAATATTGAGAAGTATATTAGGACTTGCGGGGGTAATCACCTGGGCATTTGCAGCCAGCAGCAGTACTTTGGTTAGTTTGGTGATCGGGCAGGGCAAAACCAGGATGGTATCGATATTAGTATTTAGAATCGCAAAGCTGTGTCTGATCGCAACCGGGGTGATTGGCGTATTGTTGTTAATCTTCCCTGTTCAGTTCTTATCACTTTACCGAGATGATCCCGACTTGGTCCACTTTGCTTTACCGAGCTTGCGCGTGATTGTAGCCTCTACCCTTTTGATGTCGGTCTCAACAGTTGTATTCAATGCGGTGGTAGGTACCGGCAAGACAGTAGTTAATCTGATAATGGAGGTTCTGAGCGTTTGCAGCTATGTGCTGTATTGTTATATTTTCATAGAACGATTAAGAAGCCCGTTACATATTGCCTGGGCGGCTGATTTTGTGTATTGGGGTGTATTATTATTGATGAGCTTTGCTTATCTCCGTTGGGGAAAATGGCGAGGTAAGACGATTTGATGACGAATGTTGATTGATAATGCATTTAGATTTTGGATTCTTATCTTATACTTGTAATTTCATAGGCAATACAGCGGGTATGAACCCGGATTGTTGAATCAAGTAATGTTGGAGCTATGAACTTATTTGTAGGCAACCTAAGTCCGGACACGACCAGTAGCGATTTGCTCCAGCTCTTTTCAGAATTTGGATATGTACTGACGGCAAAAGTGATAATTGATAGGACTACCGGTCGTTCCAAACAGTTTGGTTTTGTAAGTATGGCTGATAGGTTTGAGGCATTTGATGCCATTGACAATCTAGATCAGATTTGGTTTAAGGGTCAGATTATTAGTGTCAAAAAAGCCAAAGTCAATAATCAGTCGAACTCGGAATCGGGCGCCCCTAAAAAGGTTGGTAATAGAAGAAAACAGTAAAATCGGTACATCTTGAGCGATCTGATAAGACGGATAGGTTTTGTGGTACTGATCCTGGCGATGTTTTCGATCGTTGAGGTTTCGGGGCAGGACAGGGTGTCGCGACAAAAGGTCTTGTCTGAGGTCCTGCCGTTTCCTTTAGAAGCATACCAGGACGATGTCTTTGATTTGGCGTTTTCAGTAAAAGACGCAGGAAGCGTACCGGCATGGAATGCTCTTTTTCAAAAATATGATTTGCAAATGGAGGTATCCGTTTGGGAAGAATTGATTCGGGTACTGATTACCAGCGATCGTGCTTTGGAGATGGTTTTGATAACAGAAGATTCTGATGGCCATGAATTACTCATCAGTACCGGGAATCCGTTTTATCGATCCAATTTCATAAAATTGATTCGTCCGATATTGGAAGATACGGCGGCGATGGAGGAATTGATTAAGAGAATGAAGGAATAGAGAGAGAGAAAGAGAGAGAGAAAGAGAAACAGAAAGAGAAACAGAAAGAGAAACAGAAAGAGAGTGTTCTGCGCGAGAAAGAGAGGATTTGAGAAGGAGAG
>CAZWPF010000021.1:17143-33085 GCA_964636205.1 uncultured Chitinophagaceae bacterium
CCAAGCGCAAAACGTATGGGCCACTTTTGGTTAACACTACAATGACAGAGAGACAAGAAATATATTTTGAATTGTTTGACGCTGGAGACATCGTTCGACTTGACCCAATTGAGGTGGTAAAGTATCACTCTAATATTGACTGGGAAAAGAATTGCGTAAAGACAAAAGTGACAGTTAAAGGCGGAAAGTTTGCATGACAATATTTGGGTGCCTTTTTGACTGTGGATTTTGAAAGATTCAGGCAAGAACTTTCTCGCCTTTGTAACGACCTGAAAGGAACAGCGAACTTCAGTGATTTGAAAGGTTACTTAAAACTCAAAATCGTTGGAGACGGAATTGGACATTTTGATGTTAATGTAAAAGCGTGTGACCAACCAGGAGTTAATGCTAGCGAACTGACTTTTTCAATGGGGTTTGACCAGACTGAATTAAATGACCTTATCAACCAGCTTAACAAAATCACGAAACGATTTCCGGTAACTGGCGACTTCAAATTAGAAGATGAATAAAAAAGGAAGCCCAAAGTACGGGTTTTGTGTCAGGCGGTCTGATCTCGTTTCTTTATTTAACGGACAGGTTGTCCAGGTTTTGAGCTTACAGCCGGTTAAGAGCCCAAACTAATACGATGATATTTGACGTGTTCCCCGAAGTTCGCAAATATAAGTTAGAGAAAAGGCATCTCTGGAGCTAATTTAGATTTCGATCATTTTCCGGAAAAAATTAGGGCTATCGTTTGTTTTGCATAAGCGATAGCCCTAAAAATATAAAATCAACAAGGCAGATTACAGAATCAACATGGCATCGCCATAGCTGAAGAATCGATATTTTTCCTTGATTGCTGTTTGATAAGCTTCCATAGCCAGTTCATAACCCGCAAACGCGCAAGTCATGATCAACAAACTGGTTTTTGGCAGATGGAAGTTCGTAATCAGACTGTTGGCTATTGAGAAATCATGAGGAGGATGGATGAATAAATTAGTCCAACCCTCTGCAGGTTTCAATAAACCACTGGCAGTGATAGAACTTTCAATTGCTCTCATGGTGGTAGTGCCGACAGAACAGATTTTACGCTTCTGAGCAATAGCTGAGTTCACAATATTAGCCGCATATTCGTCAACCTTGAAGAATTCAGCGTCCATTTTATGCTTAGACAAATCTTCAACTTCGATAGGTCGGAATGTACCAAGACCGGTATGGAGGGTGACTTCAGCGAATTTTACCCCTTGAATTTCCATTCTTTTGATCAGTTCACGGCTAAAGTGCAGACCAGCAGTCGGAGCAGCAACAGCACCCTCAAATTTTGCATAAACTGTTTGGTATCTTACTCTATCCTCATCTTCTGGTTTGCGCTTGATATATTTTGGCAGTGGAGTTTCACCCAAAACTTCCAAAATATCGCGGAAAGCCTGTTCGTCACCATCAAAAAGGAAGCGAATAGTACGACCTCTGGAAGTAGTATTATCAATTACTTCTGCTACCAGTTCGTCGTTCTCTCCAAAGTACAGTTTGTTACCTACGCGGATTTTACGAGCAGGATCCACGATTACGTCCCAAAGTTTATTTGCTTTGTTTAATTCGCGCAACAAAAATACTTCGATACGTGCACCGGTTTTTTCTTTTCTGCCGTAGAGGCGAGCAGGGAAAACCTTGGTATTATTCACGATCATAACGTCCTTATCGTCAAAGTAATCCAGGACATCTTTAAAGATTTTATGTTCAATTTTTCCGGTGTCGCGATGAACCACCATCAGTCGACTTTCGTCGCGTTCCTTGGTTGGATGTTGTGCAATAAGGTTTAGTGGAAGATCAAATTTGAATTGCGACAGCTTCATATAGAGGTTAGTGTTGATTAAAAGCCTGCAAAGTTACCGAAATTCGGTTAACTAATAAAATCTTGGAAAAAAGGCAATTTTTTTAAGATTTTTTTTGTCATTGCATTCTATTGTTCCCCTCCGGAATCGTCTGAAAGTTTTATATTTAATGCATAGCCAACAATTTATATGAATTTAAAATTTCGGAATGCCCGGCAAAAGGCCACGGCGCTGTTGATTATTGTGATGGCTTTATTGCTGTTTAGTAATATATCAGATCGTCGTCGTCTCCGCGATGTAAGAGAATCCTTTTCCTCGATCTATGATGACCGTCTAATGCCGGCAACCTACATTTTTCGTATTACTGACCATTTGTATCAGAATCGTTTATTGGCCGAGCGGGAATATTCTGCGGAGAGGGACGCGATGCTTCAAGGGCACGACGATGAGATAGCCATCTTGATTACGCAGTATGAGACTACTTATCTTACTGAGGAGGAAAGTCGGCAATGGGCGGCGTTTAAATATCATCTTTCGATGTACGATGCGAGTGAGAAGGATGGTGGTAATGAGTTGTTGGAGTCTGATCATTTTAACCAAGCTATGTTCTGTCTCAACGAACTTAGTAAAATTCAGGTAGGCGAGGGTAGCGTATTACATGAGCAATCGCGCGCGATTATCGATGGCACCAATGCTTTTTCTGAATTTGAATTTACATTGGTAATGATTTTGGGTTTGATCAGTTTGGTGTTGATCAGTTTGCCTGATCGGAAAAATAACGCGGAGAAGGCGGGTAAATTTTCCATGAATTAAAAAACCAAACCACCGAATCATTGCAGGTTCGATGGTTTGGTTTAGAAGATTACTTCTGTTTTAAGACTAGTTGGCAGCTTCCGGTTGGAGGGAAGTGCGAATCTTATTTTCAATTTCTTCTGCAACTTCAGGGTTGTCTGAAAGAAATTGCTTAACGGCTTCACGACCCTGACCGATTTTGGTTTCGCCGTAGCTAAACCAGGATCCACTTTTTTGGAGAATGCCCAAGTCGACACCGAGATCGATAATTTCACCGATCTTACTGATACCTTCGCCAAACATGATATCGAATTCTACCTGACGGAAAGGAGGCGCGACTTTATTCTTAACTACTTTTACTCTTGTTCTGTTGCCCGATGCCAGGTCGCCGTCTTTGATCTGACTGATTCTGCGGATGTCCAGACGAACGGATGCATAGAATTTCAGGGCGTTACCACCGGTTGTGGTTTCGGGGTTGCCGAACATAACACCGATTTTTTCGCGGAGCTGGTTGATAAAGATGCAGCAACATCCGGTACGGGAAATGGTTGCTGTAAGTTTTCTCAGTGCCTGACTCATCAATCGGGCTTGCAAGCCCATTTTGCTATCACCCATTTCACCTTCCAATTCCCCTTTAGGTACCAATGCAGCTACTGAGTCGATCACCACCACATCGATTGCGCCTGAAGAAATCAGACGGTCGGCGATTTCCAGTGCTTGCTCCCCATAATCCGGTTGAGAGATAATCAGATTGTCTACATCGACACCCAATTTGCTTGCATAGCTGGAATCAAAAGCATGTTCGGCATCAATGATAGCACAGATACCGCCTTTCTTTTGGGCTTCCGCTATTGTATGGATCGCAATTGTTGTTTTACCTGATGATTCCGGTCCGTATATTTCGATTACTCTCCCTCTCGGGAAACCACCAATACCCAAGGCAATATCAAGTCCTAAAGAACCGGTACTGAGGGCATCCATGGCTACGGTCTGCTTATCACCCAGCATCATCACCGAACCCTTGCCGTAGTCCTTTTCTATCTTGTCTAATGTCAGTTTAAGCGCTTTCAATTTGTCTTCTGCAGCCATATCAGATTCTATTTAAAATTCTAATTATTGTATCAAATGTAGGAAAAAGAAGGGTACTAAATATGCCGGTACCGATCTTTTTATTTTATATTTTTAAATTCTTTGCAATCCGATAAATATTTGATATTCAAAATATTTATACCAAATGATTTATTTGCATAGCATAAAAAGGGCAGACTTATGAAGTCTGCCCTTTTGAATATTGGGAATCAGTTTGTTTTCGGAGTAGCGACTCCGTTTCAACTGTCTGTTATATTCTAAAGTGAGAGAACGCCTTGTTGGCTTCAGCCATACGGTGCGTATCTTCTTTCTTTTTGAAAGCTCCGCCTTCCCCTTTGCTAGCTGCAACGATTTCGTTAGCCAGTTTATCAGCGATAGATTTACCATTACGCTCTCTGCTGAAACGGATCAACCATTTCATGCTCAAAGAGATTTTACGGTCGGGACGTACTTCTGTTGGAATCTGGAAGGTAGCACCACCAATACGGCGACTGCGAACTTCAACAGCAGGAGTTACGTTAGATAAAGCACGTTTCCATACTTCATAACCGTCTTCACCGGTCATTTGTGAAACTTTGTCCAACGCTGTGTAAAATGCACTCAGTACAGTGGTTTTATTACCACCCCACATAAGACAGTTTACAAAACGAGTAACCATCTTATCGTTATATTTCGGATCCGGTGCTAACGGAAGTTTTTTGGCTTGTGCCTTTCTCATCTTTTATGACGAACTTTATGGATTAGATGAACGATTATTTTTTAACTTTTTCCTTCTTGGTACCGTACTTAGAACGACTTTGCTTGCGATCTTTCACACCTGCAGTATCTAAAGCACCACGAACGATATGATAACGTACACCCGGCAAATCCTTAACACGACCTCCACGGATCAGTACGATACTGTGCTCCTGAAGATTGTGTCCTTCACCGGGAATATAGGCGATCACCTCAAGCTTATTAGTTAAACGTACTTTTGCTACTTTCCGGAGCGCTGAGTTTGGCTTTTTCGGAGTAGTGGTGTAAACACGGGTACACACGCCGCGACGTTGCGGACAATCATCCAGCGCCGGAGATTTGGACTTGGCGCGAACCACCCGGCGACCCTTACGAACTAATTGTTGAATTGTAGGCATTCTTTACCGTTGATATTATTTGAATTTTAAGGATTGCAAAGGTAAGGTAGTTTTCCGGAATATCAACAAAAAAATAAAAAATATTCCTGATTAACCGGAATATAATCTTAAGACAATGAAATCACTGTACTATAAAACAGCCTTGACCTATTAACTTAACAGTTCTGAAATTTTTCTTCAGAAATATTGAATGGCTACAAAAATAATTGAATCTCACCGGATTAGCACTGGAATAAGCAAAGCAATCTATAATTTTATTGCAACATTGTTACTTTTAGATTTTAGTTTTGTAATATTGCAACATAATTGCGCTCTATTGGAGCAAACCTGATTTCCTTTTATTTAACTTTGCAAACTCCTGTTATGAACAAGAATCTGATCTTTTTATTGCTTATCGCCGTGGCCGGTTGTAAAAAAACTACCGACGATCCTAATCCATCTCCACAAAAGCCCGTAATCTCTGTCATTGAAACCTCAGTTCCAAAAACTAGTGCGGTAATCTGCGGAGAATATCATGATAATATTTTAGCAATAGTTGCCCCCGGTTCGCTGGTCTTAAAGCTTCGTTTTCAAAGCGAACAATCTCTTTCCCAAGCCAAGTTGAGTGTACATAGCAATTTCGACTGCCATAGTCACGGGAGAGTTGCGGCTTCAGGAGACGACGATGAATGGGAATTGACAGAGAATATCTCCCTCACAGGAAAGGATACTACATTAAATATTAAATTGGATGTCCCGGAACAGGCTACTCCGGGTAATTATGATTTGATTATCAGATTGCTGGATGTGAGCGGCAATGAGTCCGATTTTACCGAGTTTCCTATAATTGTAGAGAAAGCCGGGGTTCTTGAATAATCAGTTTACCCTTTTGAAAAACCATCGCCAAATACCACGGAATTATTGTTAAATAATTGATCAGAAATAAATTGAGGCTGAAATTATATTGTTTGAGCGGACTTCTGATGCTGGTTAGCGCAATTGCCATTGGTCAGTCATTGCCAGATACCGTTTTTTCATTGGACGCAGTAGAAATTAGCGTGGAACGAAAATCTGTTGCTCCGGCCGGAAATACTCTCGATTTTATATATCTGTCGAAAAGTGCCCTCCTGAAGAATCAAGGAAATACCTTTATCAACACTTTAGAGCGTCTCCCCGGGATAAGAGCCATTAATACAGGTGTAGGGATATCCAAACCGGTAATCCGCGGACTTAGCCTCAATCGGGTGATTGTAAATGACTATGGAATTAAACAAGAGGGTCAACAGTGGGGGGTAGATCACGGACTGGAAATTGATCAGTTTAATGTAGATCGGGTAGAAGTACTGAAAGGTCCTGTATCCGTACTGTACGGATCCGACGGGATTGGCGGTGTTATTAATATTATGCCTCCTCCGATTCCATTAAAAGGCACGCGTAATGGCGAAATTCTGACCCAGTATAAATCAAATAATGATCTCTGGGGGGCAAGTTTGAAGCTGGAACAGAATGTCAATGACTTCTTCACCATTGTGAGGGCTACTTTGCAGGATTATGGAAACTATCGGGTACCCGCAGATGAATTTCATTATAACGGTTACCGTCTTCCCATTGAAAACAACAGATTGATTAACACTGCCGGGAAAGAGCGGAGTATCTCTGTCTTAAATGGGGTACGTAGAGATTGGGGTCATACCAGTCTCTATATTTCTAATTATAACCAACAAGCCGGATTTTTCCCGGGCGCTTTTGGCATACCTCGGGCATATCAATTAAAAGCTGTAAAGAATAATCGCAATATAGAACTCCCCAGCCAGTCGATCAATCATTTTAAAGTTATATCCAATACGCATTTCCATTTCCAAAGAAATGTACTCGAGATCGATCTTGGATATCAATATAATCAGAGGCAAGAGCTGTCGGAACCCCATAGCCATGGCACGGGACCTGCACCGGATGGTACAACTGCACTGCAACTGGACCTACATACCTATACCGCTAACCTGAGATATAAATTCCATCCCGGCGAGCATTTAGATATTATCGCCGGTGTATCTGCGCAGCATCAGGAAAATAGTCGCTCGGGATTTGAATTTTTAATTCCCAATTATCGCGTTACCCATACCGGCATCTATCTTTTCGCTGAGAATAAAATAAACGATCGGTTTTTAATGTCCGGCGGTTTGCGGATCGATGCAGCCTATCAGCAGGCAGAGGAGTCATTTGTATATAAATATAACTCCCAGGGTAGCCTTACAGACAGCACTTTGAGAAGTCCCGATATCAATAAGCGGTATCAAAATTTTTCGGGATCTTTAGGAGCGTCCTGGAGTATTAATCAGGCATGGAGATTAAAAGCCAATGCGGGAACCGCCTACCGAATACCGGCAATCATCGAATTGGCCGCCAACGGCATGCATCATGGCACTTTCAGACATGAGATGGGGGATATGAACCTCAATGCGGAGAGGGGGTACATGTTGGACGCCGGCTTATTTTTCAAAGACAGTAAGTTCAAACTAGACATCACTCCTTTTCTTAATTATTTTGATAACTATATTTACCTGCGACCTTCGGCGCTGTTTTCTAATTTACCGGAAGCGGGTCAGATCTACCTTTATACCCAATCGCCCGCTGTCTTTTTGGGATTAGAAGCAAGCTTGAGCTTACCAATTAGCGATAAATGGTCTTACCTGCTCGCCACTGAATATGTTTGGAATAAAAATTTGAATACCAGTCTGCCTTTGCCCTTCACACCGCCGTTTTCCTTGTTGAATGAGTTAGAATACAAACCTAAATTCAACAATAAGCTATTTGGTGAGGTTTTTGTCGGATTGGCAGGTCATTATTTCGCAGCACAGCGTAGGGTAGAAGTGAACGAACCGGAAACAGACGGTTATTTTCTACTCAATTTGTCAGCAGGAAACGATTGGGAATTGGGTAACCGGAAACTCACTTTGTTGGTACAGGTGCGAAATATCACCAATGCGCATTATATGAATAATATGAGTCGCTATCGAATCCTGAATTTACCGGAGCCGGGTATCAATACGCAGATTATGCTTCGCTATCAGCTATAGCCAATATTTTATAGCTTTGTCGTTCAGCCAATTTTTGAAAAACTTTCCCGTGATCCAACCAAAAGGAATTATTCTGTCGAAGTTTGTATTATTTGCTGCTCTTTTTTTCTGCTTTTCTGTTGTCCCTAACCGTGTTGAGGCTATACAGGGGGTAGCTTCCGGTACTGTATTCTATCTGCCGGATACAAACGGACAAGTGGGTAATGCCTATTTAGAATTATACTGGCAGATCGACCCATTTTCGTTGCACTATAGAAAGGATTCAAATGGAGCTTTGGTAGCATGGGTGCAAACAGATATCGTTATCAGCAATGATACCGGAGTTCTTTTTGAAGATAGTTATTTGTTGGCCACCGACCCCGCTGATCCTGAAAGAGCGTCACAGCGTGTCATTATGGATTTGCGGCGTTTGACTTTACCATATGGGAAATGCAAGCTGGAGTTGAAGCTGACCGAACCCGAATTCCCCGCACAATCTTTTGTGTACCGACAGGAACTGGATATCCCGACTCCTCAATCCAATCATCCACTTTATAGTGGCATTCAACTTGTCGATACATTGTTCTTATCACCAGATGTAAGTAATGTATTTGCACGTAATGGTTATATCCAGATTCCACTGGCTATTAATTTCATCGACGAAGACAGAAAAGTCCTTCGTTATTATTCTGAATTGTATCAGACTATTAACTTGGACACTGCGACCTTTCCGATTGTTCAACATTCCTATATCTCCAGAAGGGAGGACGGCGGAATGATACCTTTTCTTCAGAAAAGGGACACCATGCCGGCGGCTACCGTGTTGCCTGTAATAGGTACATTCGATCTGTCTTCGTTGCCCTCAGGAAATTACTTTCTCAATCTCCGCTTAATCGACCGCGGAGGCAGGGAAGTAGCAGCCCAAAATTTTTTCTTTCAATTATTGAATAAAAATCCGGTTTCCCGTGAGGATACCGCAAAAAAAACGGAAGACACCACCGATTCTCCGGGAGTCGTTTTCCTCGACATGAGTAAAACATTTGTCGCTAAATACAATTTGGCTCAGGTCAAAGCCATTCTGGAAATGCTTTTGCCCGTCGCCGATGTATGGAATAGAAAGGCCATTGAGAACTTTTTGAGACGACCGGATGAAATGTATATGCGGTACTTCATATACAATTACTTCCAAAAAATTGACAAAGACGATCCGGAAAGGGCATGGAAAGCGTTTTCTGAACGAGTGAAGGAGGTGAACCGCTTGTATGGTACCGGATCAACTCCCGGTTATAAAACTGACAGGGGGCAGGTTTACTTGAAATACGGCAAGCCAGATGATCGGGTGATCGTTCGAAATGAACAAGGGGCTTTACCTTATGAAATCTGGCATTATTATTCCGTTTCGCAGCAAAGTATGGAAGGCTTATTTTTATTCTATCAACCGGGATCTTCTGTGCAAGATTATAGGTTGCTTCATTCTACAGTAATCGGTGAACTCCGTAATACAAATTGGCGCCTTTTACTCTATACAAAGGGAGATGGAATGATCAATAACAGTTCTCGCGCTGAACAATATTTTCGTGACCGATAATTACTAAAGCGAACTTCAATAACATGTTGATGTGAGTATAATTCTTTGCGGAGTTTATTACTTTTGCTTAGCTCATACTGTGTGTTATCCATATAGTTCCGAAGGATGGATAAAAGATTAGAAATGGATTGCGGGCGATAAGAAAAATGTTTTTATTTAAAATATAGTTATACATACGGAATCGGATGAGTCGCATTCTTAAATTCGTTTCGGCATTGATACTATTTTTAATAGTATCAGGTCCTGACTTTTATCTCAAGGCGCAGATTGTGACTAATTATCGCAATACCATCTGTAGTGGTGATACATTGCAGGGGTATTATCTCACCGGCATCTACCGGGATACGTTCACTGCAGTTGGCGGAGGAGATAGCATTCGCGAGTTGGATTTGAAAGTAGCGCCGAGAATTGGCGTGGCCCCCTTGCCAAGATGGTTCAATACAGGTACCAATGGCTCGGGCGGCAGACTGCCGGGTGGTAGTCAGGATTTAAACTGGCAGGTAAGTACCGGTAATATCAACGGTCCCTACGTACCTGCAGTGGTGATGACTACCAGACCGGGTAGTTATACCACCAGCATTTGGCCCGATTGTGACTGGATTTCACACGTGCCTTTGGGGAGTCATAGTGGAAACGTCGATTATTATTATAGAATTAGTTTCGATTTGCCATGCTTTGATAGTTGTGGCAATAGCTTTGATTCTCCCGGTACGTTTTGTTTGACGCTCGACTTCTTTGCTGATAATTCGGTTTATGAGATCTATGCAAACGGCGTACCTCAGAGCCCGACCATGGGAGGTGCCATTCCATTCCCCAATCCCTATTCTCATACGGGATTTTCTACAGCTAATCCGGTTTCGCTGACTTTATGTAACAACTGGAAGAAAGGGAATAATAATTTGACGATCCATATCGCATCAGGTGCGCCATATGCGGCGTTTTTGGCTCAGGCATCGGTGAATACGCCTCCGCCACCATCGCCTATCGATGCTGATTTCATTCCTAAATCTGTAGCAGGTATTGGTCCCGGTGATGAGGGATGTGCTCCTTTTGAAGTAGCTTTTGAAAATACTTCCGTGTCAGCGGCTGATTACCTTTGGGATTTTGGTGATGGGAGTCCGACTACTACCGATCCTTCACCAACCCATACTTATTCCACTCCGGGTGTTTATAAAGTGAAATTGGTTTCAACGAATACGCTTTGCGGATTTCAACAAGATTCAATCGTGAAGGAAATTAAGGTTTACGATGTAATACCCCCAAATATCAGATTAGCTGATACGCTGATTTGCGAAGTCGGAGATGCTGTTCTGAATGTTCGCGTTTTAAACCCGACTCCTAATAATCGCTTTTTATGGGGGCCTTCTGCAGGCATTATCGGTGCAGCCGATCAGGCTTCGGTTATAGTAAATCCTGATTACACCAACACCTATTGGGTAACCGTTTGGGATACCATTCCCGGACTCTGTGGTGTTTCGGTAACTGATACCATGAAGGTGACTTATGCACCGCGTTCGTTGACTTTATACAACAAGGATACGGCAGTCTGCGAAGGAGATATAGTCAACATCAATGGAGAAGCCTCGTCGATGTATGCTATCAATTGGACCCCTGCCGCAGGAGTGAGCAATCCGAAAATTATTAAGCCTTCAATTACCATTACAAAATCGGGGACTTATTTTGTTACCGCTAGTTATCCCGGTTGTCCCGACACGTCTTTGTCGATCTATTTCGACATGCAGCATTATCCGATTGTAGATATAGGTCAGGATACAGCAATTTGCGAAGGTGATATGCTATTCCTATGGTCTACTGTGACGCCACCACGGGATGATTATTCTTATCTATGGACGGCCACCGCGGCTGGTTTGAGCAATACTGATCAACCCCGACCATTGCTGCAAGCAACGGAATCCGGTGTCTTTGAATTAGTGGTGAGTACACCTGCAGGTTGCGTTGGTGTAGATGATAGATTGATTGAAATTTACCCGGCTAACTTTGGCGATGCCATTACAGATACCTCATTTTGTCCTCCGGATTCAGTAACCCTTTGGGCTACCGGTGGGGTTCATTATTTGTGGACACCGGCTTTTGGTTTGAGCGATACAACTTCAGACAGACCGATTGCCCGCCCAGGCGAGACCACAAATTATACTGTTTATATATTCGATGCGATTGGTTGTCGCGATACCTTTGAAATGACTCTGGAGGTGCATCCGCGTGCGGTTATTAATCTGGCGGATACGATCCATGTGTTCCCCGGAGAACCAAAATATCTGGATCCTACCAGCAATGCCCATTATTTCTCCTGGTTTCCACATAGCGGTTTAGACTACCATGATGTTGCCAACCCATTGGCAAGTCCTGACGTGAACACTCGATATTTTGTAACAGCCATGACCGAGCAAGGTTGTAAGGTTACCGACTCTGTAGATGTATTGGTTCATTGTTCCAGAATCTCTGTACCTAATGTGTTTGTTCCGGGTAACGGTACCAATGGGTATTTCAGACCGGTTAAAGAAGGTATTTCGCAAATCAACAAATTTTCAATTTTCAATCGTTGGGGTGTTAAAGTGTATGAATCCTCTGGTATAAATGCGGCCTGGGATGGTACATTTAACAACGAGCCACAACCGATTGGAGTGTATGTTTATTTACTGGATGCGGTTAACAGTTGCGGGGAGCAGATAGTAAAACAAGGGAATGTAACCCTACTACGATAAACGACACAACTGAAATTAAGTAAGGAACTACGAAGGTGGTTCCTTTTTTTTGTCAACATAAGAGAAACTGGTGCCGTTTCACTCAATACTGATTTTGCAAGCAAGAAGTCCTCATTACCGGTCTGCATATTAATGTATGGATAATCTGCAATCAGTTCCTTGTATAACAGGTAGCAGAATTAATACCTATTGTAGTTGCTAATGCGAATACGGGTATGGAAAATGAGAGCGATTATCTACGCAGACTTAAGAATGGCTTGGCGGGATCGTTATTACGATAATAGATCAGAACCAACGACAGGGTATATAGTGGTAAGCAAGGGATCTTATATCGGGATAAAGAACCGAAATTATAGGATGATATGCCTACGGCGAAAGCGAAGATTATTGTAAAAATCAGTGCAAACTGAATGTTGGGATCGCTATTGATAGAGCGCCAGATACGCATGGGTCCAACCGTAAAAAATATTTTTAGGGTAATTAGCAAGAATAGGAAGGCTTCGATAGCATTTAGCAGAACAATTGCTTTGCCAGCTTCCCAAAGATAGGGTCGGAACAAAGTGACATTAACTGCCTGTGGGAATTTAGTTAGCATTCCTCTCATGGTTGGTTCAAACTCTCCAAGATCATAAGCGGAACCCTGATCTCCCGAAGAATAGGCGATCCAGTCGCGTGTGATATAAGAGGTTTTTGCCAGATTGTCTATCGAATATCTACCCAATTCCGCTGCAAATTTGTTGGAGATAAGGACAAATCCTCCGGCTGCAATTGCTAAAACTGCTACCTTAATGAACATTCGCGCGAATCCATTTTTAATCCTATGAGAATAGGTGAAAAGTACCCAAAGCGCCAATGCCGGCAAAAAGGCGAGTAGAATGTATATTTTGATATTGGCAACCAACAAAAAGCTAATCAACAACATCAGGATGTTGAACAAAGAGAATGCCCTTTGAATCAGGAGCTGAAAAACGGTATAAACCAACCAACCTAATGCGAACATACACACCGTATCTTTGAATATGCCCGATCCCCAGATGAATGTGCTGGGCACGAAAAGAATGGCCAGAGCGATATGTCGAACAAGGTGAGGGTATTGCGTTGCAAAGGTTCGGAACATAGCCCAAATCCCGGTAAAGCTCAATGCTGCAAACAATACAGATGTGGGCAGGAAGGTATTGAAACAGAATAATCCCAGAAATCCCGCAATGGCTACGACGGGATAGGACTGACTATCTATATACCAGTCCATACGAGATGTGTATTGAATGTAGTTCCCATCATACCATTCAGGTATATGGAATAGCAGATTGAACCATTTTATAGGAGACTCCACAAATGCCGAGTTCAACACTTTAGCTTGTTTAAAATAGTTAGAAGTATCTCCGCCCCCATAATAGTACTGGTAAATCAGTCCGATAAAAATCGCCCCGCAAATTTTTACGGTCAGACCGGAAATGAAAAAACGCCTCCAAGGATGGCCTTCCGGGTACAAGCGATTCCGGACGGCAAAAGCCAGTGTATATATAATTACCAGGTATAACGGCAGTAACAGGTAATCTGCCAGCGTAATAAATTGCATCCGTGTTTGCTTGTTTTAATCTATTTATGGTGAATTTTGCCCTGGTCTGAAGTTGACAAAAGTACAAAATTTGGTCATGTACTTTCTGTTTTCCGGTCAATAGCTACTTTTGTGTTTAATCCCTCTCCTAAATGTGCGGAATTTCTGGTGCTTATAGTTTCAGTGCGGTTACAAATGGCCGATTAGAGTTAATAGGTCAAACTTTAAAACAGTTGAAGGATCGAGGACCTGATGCCTCCGGAGTTTTTCGTCATCAAAATCTCGCATTAGGCCATTGCCGTCTCGCGGTGATCGATACTTCAGATGCAGCTTCCCAACCCATGTCCGATCCGACAGGTCGATACTGCTTGGTATTCAACGGGGAAATCTTTAATTATAAAGATCTTTCAGAACGATATCTGAAAGGCTATCAGGAGAAGTACGGCCGATTGAAAACACATTCTGATACAGAAGTGTTGCTGGGCTTGTTGATCGAGTACGGAGTGGACTGTCTAAATTGGCTTCAGGGATTTTTTGCGTTTGCCTTTTATGATAAGGAAGCCGGGAAATTGTTATTAGCTCGGGATCGGTTTGGGAAAAAGCCTTTGGTAATTTATCGGGATGAGGAATTCCTGGCGTTTGCTTCAGAAATGAAATCGCTGATGGCCTGGGGAATACCCCGCGAACTGGACTATACCGTACTTCATCAATACCTGCAATTGAATTATGTGCCGCAGCCTCAGAGTATGCTCAAGGGTGTATTTAAATTGAAGCAGGGGCACTATATGATCGTCGGTACTGCAGGAGTAGAGCAAGAGCAACCGTATTTCCAATTGCAGACTCATCCTGAGCGGTATGATCAATTAAGTTACGAGGATGCCAAGAGCAAGCTGGTCACACTTATGGATCAGGCTGTTAAGGATCGGATGATATCGGACGTGCCATTGGGAGCGTTCTTAAGCGGAGGCATTGATTCTTCTGTGATAGTGGCTTTGGCCAGCAGGTACACCGACAAATTGCATACTTTTTCCGTTGGGTATAAAGACAATCCTTATTTTGATGAGACTCGCTATGCCAAACTGGTGGCGGATAAATACAAAACAGATCATACTGTTTTCTCATTATCTAATAACGATTTCCTGGAGCATGTATATGGAGTATTGGATTATATCGACGAACCATTTGCAGATTCTTCAGCGATACCGGTATATATTCTGAGTAAGCATACCCGCCAATCGGTAACAGTAGCATTGAGTGGTGATGGAGGAGATGAGGTCTTTGCCGGATATAACAAGCATATGGGAGAATGGCAGATGCGGCGAAAATCCTTGACCAAGAATTTGGTTTCGGCTGCATTGCCGCTTTGGAAATTATTGCCGAAAAGCAGAAATAATCCATTGACCAATACGTTTAGGAAAATTCATCGATTTGCTGAAGCCTATCAACTGCCAACAAAGGAACGCTATTGGCGATTAGCTTCGTTTATGAATACGGACGCAGCTTCCTCCTTGCTTACAGAATCCGCCAGACATCAAGTGGCTTTTGATCGATTGAGACAAGAGAAGGAACAGTTGTTGCAGGGCTTTAAGACCGATGATTTTAACGAAGTATTGCTCAGCGATATGAATCTGGTTTTGTTGAGTGATATGCTGGTCAAGGTAGATCTGATGAGCATGGCCAACAGTCTGGAAGTTAGAAGCCCTTTCCTGGATCCCCGGGTAGTGGATTTTGCTTTCGGATTGCCTTCGGAGTATAAGATCGACGGGAAGATGAAGAAGAAAATACTTCAGGATGCTTTTAGGGATTTACTACCAGCAGCAATTTACAACCGACCTAAGCATGGATTTGAAATTCCGTTGCTGGACTGGTTTCGGAATGAATTGTGGGGACTGATTGACAATGATTTATTGGCTCAGGATTTTGTTGTTGAACAAGGGATATTTAATCCTCAAAGTATTCAGCAATTAAAGCAAAAGTTGCGCAGTAGCAATCCCGGCGACAGTCATGCTACGATTTGGGCTTTGTTGGTATTTCAGTATTGGTGGAAGAAATACTTGAGCTAATCCCTTCTTCTGGACTAATAGTCTTCATTAGCGCTACCTGAGTAGGTGATGGTAGATAGAAGGTCTGTGCATTTAATAAACTTGTGTGGTGGCGGACAGGTAATCGCCGTGAAATCCGCTACTGCTCTTATACTTGACCGTTAATATTTC
>CAZWPF010000022.1:0-32578 GCA_964636205.1 uncultured Chitinophagaceae bacterium
GCCGATTTTAGGTCCGGCCTGTACCGGAGACCGTTTTGTAGCAGCTGATTCTTTGGGTTCTTCATAATAATCATTTTCATCTGCTGCATAAGCCTGTCCTGCCGCTTTTACCTGCGCACGATTATCTTGCAGTTGGCTCATATCGGTATGATATTCAGGCTCGCTTACTGCTTGTGGTGGTGCTTCCTGAATTGGAATACCACATCTCAGCAGGAAGGAGATCAGACTCCGGTTGGTTTCCAGCAACATCTGTTTGAACAGATTGAAGGCTTCAAACTTATAGATCAACAAAGGATCTTTTTGCTCGTACGATGCCATTTGCACGGAATGGCGCAGATCATCCATTGCTCTCAGATGCTCCTTCCAAGCTTCATCGATGATCGCCAGCGTCATTGTTTTCTCAAGCGTATCGATCACTGGTCTGCCTTCCTGTTCTACAGCTTCTTTGAGCTTGATATAGATTTGGAGACCTCTGATGCCATCTGTGAATGGGATTACTATATTCTCAACACGTTCCCCATTTTCGGCATAAATCTGAGCCAGGGTTGGGGTGATTTGTTTACAGAGATTTTCTGTTTTGCGTTGGTAGAATTCCTTAGCTTGTTGATATAAATCGTTGCCGATCTGACTAAGATCTTCTTTGGCAAATGCCTCTTCGCTGGTCTCCGGTTCGATGGCCAGATGCTTCATTACCTCTATTCTATAGGCTTCGAAGTCTCTGTTACCTTCAAACTGCATAGCGAGATCAGAGCAAACATCAAACAATGCGTTGTCCAGATCGATAGCCAGACGTTCTCCGAATAGGGCATGTCTGCGACGTTTGTAAATCACCTCTCTTTGAGAGTTCATTACATCATCGTATTCCAGCAAGCGCTTTCTGATACCGAAGTTGTTTTCTTCTACCTTCTTCTGGGCTCTTTCGATGGATCTGGAGATCATGCTGTGCTGCAGTACTTCCCCTTCTTTATGTCCCATTTTATCCATCAGAGAAGCGATTCTTTCAGAACCGAAGAGACGCATCAAATCATCTTCGAGCGAAACGAAGAACTGTGAAGTACCCGGATCACCCTGGCGACCGGCACGGCCTCTCAGCTGACGGTCAACACGTCGGCTCTCGTGGCGTTCTGTACCGATGATAGCCAGCCCTCCTAATTCCTTAACACCAGGTCCGAGCTTGATATCCGTACCTCTACCGGCCATGTTGGTGGCGATGGTGATAGCCCCGGAGAGACCGGCTTCCTGTACGATTTGTGCTTCACGAGAGTGTTGTTTCGCGTTCAGTACGTTGTGCGGAATTTTCTTTTGTTGCAGCATTCTACTCAGCAATTCCGAAACTTCTACCGAGGTAGTACCTACCAGAACCGGACGGCCGATGCTGCTCAAAGCTTCGATTTCGTCGATTACCGCCTTATATTTCTCTCTCTTGGTTTTATATACCAGATCTTGTTGATCCTTTCTGGCGATAGGCACATTGGTCGGGATAGTCACCACGTCCAATTTATAGATTTGCCAGAATTCACCTGCTTCCGTTTCCGCAGTACCGGTCATACCCGCCAATTTGTGGTACATCCGGAAGAAGTTCTGCAGCGTTACGGTAGCGAAGGTTTGTGTAGCTGCTTCTACCTGAACATTTTCTTTGGCTTCGATTGCTTGGTGGAGACCATCGCTATAGCGTCGACCTTCCATAATCCGACCGGTTTGTTCATCGACAATCTTCACCTTACCTTCCATCACCACATATTCCACGTCTTTTTCAAACAGGGTATATGCTTTCAATAATTGTTGTACCGAATGGATGCGATCTGCTTTGATAGCATAGTCTTGCAGCAAAGCATCTTTCAATTTGGTTTTTTCTTCCGGTGAAGCTGCAGATTTTTCGATCTCAGCCAGTTCTGTAGCGATATCCGGCATGATAAAGAAGTTTGGATCCTCACCCGCGCCGGTAATCAGCGCGATACCTTTGTCGGTAAGATCTACACTATTATTCTTCTCGTCTATGGTGAAAAATAATTCGCTATGCACTTTGGGCATATGCCTTTGTTGTTCGCCGAGGTAATAATATTCCGCTTTCTGAAGGATTTGACGAACACCTTCTTCACTCAGGTATTTGATTAAGGCTGAGTTTTTAGGTAACCCCTTAAAGGCACGGTATAATTGTAAACCACCGGATTCTTTATCGGATTTTCCTTCTGCAATCAGACGTTTTGCTTCGGTGAGACTTTGGTTGACTACTCTTCTTTGCGCTTCAACCAATTTTTCGATACGCGGTTTGAGTGCATGGAATTGTTGTTCATCGCCACGTGGTACCGGACCTGAAATGATGAGCGGGGTACGCGCATCATCAATCAAAACGCTATCCACCTCATCCACCATAGCATAATGGTGTTTCCGTTGTACCATTTCATCGGGGTGGTGCACCATGTTATCCCTTAGATAGTCAAACCCAAATTCGTTATTGGTACCGTAAGTGATATCGGCCATATAGGCTCTGCGGCGACTAGGAGAATTTGGTTGGTGTTTATCGATACAATCAACTGTAATACCCAGCCATTCGAAGATTGGGCCGTTCCATTCCTGGTCACGACGAGCGAGGTAGTCGTTGACCGTTACAACGTGCACGCCACAGCCTGCAAGGGCATTGAGGTAAGAGGGCAGGGTAGAAACCAATGTCTTACCTTCCCCCGTTGCCATTTCGGCGATTTTGCCCTCGTGCAAAACGATACCACCGATTAGCTGCACATCGTAGTGCACCATATTCCAGGTAACCAGATTGCCTGCGGCCTCCCAGGTATTATTGAACACAGATTGATCGCCTTCGATTCGGATATAAGATTTGCCCATGGCGGCCAGTTCCCTGTCGAGATCGGTAGCTTTTGCTACCATTTCCTTGTTTTCGGAGAATCTTCTAGCCGTTTCTTTTATTACCGCAAAAGCTTCCGGTAAGATTTGATCCAGGATTTCCTCGATTTGCTCATCGCGTTTTTTCACCAGCTGATCGATCGCGTCGTAGATTGCTTCATTTGCCTCAGTGCCCGATTCGGCTTCCTGACGTTTCGCAGCAATTTGATCGTCAGTATCTTGTAAATATTCTTTGATACGGCCGCGGAACTCGGCTGTCTTGCCTCTTAACTCGTCGTTACTAAGCGATTGAAGGCTACTAAAAATTTGATTTATTTCTGCAATGCGGGGTTGTAATCGTTTAACATCCTTATCAGATTTATTGCCACCGAATAATTTGGAGAGGAATCCTATCATGTTGAAATTTCGTTTGTAAAAAAGAAAGTGTGATTGTTGCCGTTAAAAATACAGTAACCATTAAAAAATGAACTGTTCTTTTTTAACGGTATTTGTATCATTTATCAAAATCTATACAATTTCAAAAAAATCTGCCAGCCTGACAGTTGAGGCGCTCAAAGCTACGCCAAATGAGAGATTTCTCAAAGGTAATTTGGGTTAAAAATGCCGGCTTGAATTTTTTTTTATCACATGTCTTGCAAGTCAAAGTATTTTTTATGTATTTTGGTGGACGATTTAGAAAAACGCATTCAATTATGAAAAAAACTCTCGTACTCCTTACAGCGGTACTGGCAACAACATTAGTAGGTAATAACGCTTTGGCACAGGACATAGATGACGAGCTTGTTGCTGTTTATCGTTGGTTCAATGACAAGGACAAAAACTATGTAACCGTTGCCGAAGGTGAATTCCAGGAAGGGCAACTGCTTAACTGGATGTGGAAAGATAAAACATTGCTTTTTTACGCTTATCGTAATCCCGGTCCGGATCGCGTAGCTGTTTACAGTTGGTTCAATCCCGTTACCAAAGATCAAATCAGTCTGGCTGAGGATGAGTTTAATGATAATGAAATGCTGAAGATGGGTTACGCTCAAAAAAGATTTCAATATTATGCAGGAACTCGTCGTGCGCCTAACATGGTAGCAGTTTATCGTTGGAAGAAGGGTGTTGACTGGGTTGTAGTTCCTGAAGAAGGAAACACAGATGTGTACATTAAGAAGAAATATCAGAACAAGACTTTCCAGTATTTCGGTATCGTACGTAGCGTAGACGCTCCCGTTTACAACCAACTATAAGCGATTCCAAATCATTACTACGGGTATTGATGATATCCGGGTACATTTATAAACAAAAAAGCCGCTTCGTTCGAACCGGCTTTTTTGTTTTTTTTTGTATGAAAATTTATTATTCCTAAATCGAGGATCTAATCCGAAACTCACGCAACTCACTCTTTCTCTTTCTCTTTCTCTTTTCTCCTTCTCGCGCAGCTCTCTCTTTTCTCTTTCTCTTTCTCTTTCTCTTTTCTCTTTCTATTTCTTTCTCTCTTTCTCTCTTAGTTCACTTGAACAATCAGGAACTTCAGGTATTGTGTTGCCGGAACATGCCACAAGATTGGGTGGTCGGCAGCCTGAGTTTGCCAAGTCACCTGTCTTAATTTGCGGCGGGCATCCTTAGCGGCATCGCCAATTATATTCAAAAACAGCGGACCCGGCACGAGGTTGGTACACGAAGCAGTAACCAAAAAACCACCCGGTTTTACCAGCTTCATCCCCCGTAGATTAATTTCTTTATAACCTGTAACCGCTTTCTGTATGTTCTCACGACTCTTGGTAAAGGCAGGAGGATCCAATATTACCACATCATGCTGCCGCCCCTCTTTGGTCCATTGCTTTAATACATCAAATGCATTGACTGCCTCGAAGCGACAGATGTCGCTATAATTATTTAATGCTGCATTTCTTCTGGCAATCTCCACAGCCTGTTCTGAAATGTCTAATCCGAGCACTGATTGAGCACCATAATGCGCGGCATGTAAAGAGAACGTACCCGTATAGCAAAAAGCTTCGAGTACATCGGCTCCTTTTACGATATGCTGAATGGCGCGCCGATTGTCTTGCTGATCCAGAAAATAACCGGTTTTTTGCCCCTGATCTAAATCTACATGGAAGCGCAGGCCATTTTCATTCAAGATAATCTTTGTATCAAAAGGCGCAGAAAGAAACCCTTTTTGAAGCGGCATCCCCTCTAATTCCCGAACCGGCACATCATTTCTTTCATAAATTCCTTTGGGCTGAAAAATTTTTTCCAATGCAGTCACAATGGCAGGTTTACGCAGGTCGATCCCCAAGGCCAAGGTTTGTATGACAAAATAGTCATTAAACTTATCGATGATCAATCCTGATAAGTTGTCGGCCTCAGAGAATATCAAACGGCAATTTTCTGTGTATCCGATCTTCTGACGATATTCCCAGGCTGATTTAATTCGTCTGTAAAAGAAAGCATCATCGATTACCTCATCTTTATCACGCGAGATGAGTCGGATACGGATCTGTGATGCCGGATTGATATAACCTTTTCCTATAAAGGAGCCGTTATAGGAATATGCTTCAACAATCTCGCCGGCACTGGCCGTTCCTTCCTGATCTCCAATTTCATTTGCAAAAATCCAAGGATGCCCCCCGGCAATTCTTTCGCCAGCACGCTTTGTCAGAAAAAATTTCGCCATGGAGCAAAGGTAAACGAATTGTGAATGTATCCTAACCGAAAACAAGTGTGGTAAATGGCCTTTGCGGATACCGGCATTTTGTTCTAAATTGTATATTATGATTTACCTTTGTTATAGGGAATTCATCTCCATCCGGAAACCTAAATTCTTTTTATGAAGCAATTTTTCAAAATGTTTTTTGCCTCGCTATTAGCGATGGTTATAGCAGGTTTTATACTGCTTATAATGGCAGTGTCGATGATCGCCGGATTGGTGTCTCGAACCACTTCTAAAGAATCTACTGCAGTTGTGGCAACTGGGAGCGTTTTACATATCGATCTGGATCGACAATTTCACGAACAGGGTGAAACAAATTCGCTCGCAATGCTTGGTGATGGTAGTGGATTTTCAGCAGGTCTGTACGAGACCATAAAGGCGTTGGACAAGGCCGCAAATGACGATAAAATCAAGGGTGTATATCTGGAACTTGGACAATCTCCAAATAGCTGGGCTACTTTGAGTCAGTTGAGAACTGCCTTGATGAATTTCCGCCAATCCGGAAAATTCATTTATGCTTATGGTGAATATATGCCGCAACGAGCTTATTATGTGGCTACCGCTGCAGATAGCATTTTCTTAAACCCGGTTGGTGGGGCTGAATTTGTCGGACTATCTTCTACTCTGGCATTCTTTAAACGGACCTTGGAGAAACTGGAAATACAACCGGAGATCTTCTACGCCGGTAAATTTAAAAGCGCTACCGAGCCATTCCGGGAGGAAAGAATGAGCGAGGCTAATAAGGTCCAAATTGCAGCATTGCAACAAAGCATTTGGTCGGACTTTCTAAAAGTGGTTTCAGCGCGCACCGGGCAGGACACCGCGACAGTGCATCAATGGGCAATGACCGGGGCTGTGCAGTTTCCAGAGGATGCAGTCAGACTGGGTATGATCGACGGAACTCGCTATAAAGATGAAGTAGAAATGTCGATTAAGTCCAAACTCGGATTAAAAGAAGATGATAAGATTAAGCTGGTAAAACTGGACGAATACGCACAGTCACAATTGCCCAATAGCAAGACTGGTGAATCGAGAATCGCAGTTTTGTTTGCAGAAGGTGAAATCGTAGATGGAGAAAGAAGGGATGATTATCAAATCGCCTCCGAAGATATTGTGAAATCCATCCGTAAAATCCGCAATAATGATAAAGTTAAAGCAGTGGTGCTTCGGGTAAATTCTCCCGGTGGTAGTGCACTGGCATCTGAGGTGATTTTGAGAGAACTGCGTTTGTTGCAAGAGAAAAAGCCTTTGATTGTATCAATGGGAGATGTGGCAGCCTCAGGTGGTTATTATATTTCCTGCGGTGCAGATAGTATCTTCGCAATGCCAACCACGATTACTGGCAGCATCGGTGTATTCTCCATGATGTTTAATATGGAGGGTTTGCTAAAAAATAAACTAGGTGTAACCTTCGACGGAGTGAAGAATGCTCCTTATGCAGACTTCCCCGCAGTACACCGTCCGCTAAATGCGGATGAAAGTAAGAGAATGCAGTCTTATGTAGATACTATTTATGCTTTGTTTAAGCGTAGAGTGGTCGCCGGTAGAGATCTAACCGAGAGTCTGGTGGATAGTGTCGCTCAGGGACGTGTTTGGAGTGGAGAAGATGCGTTGAAATTTGGATTGGTGGATGGATTGGGGGATCTGGATCGGGCATTGAAAAGTGCAGCGGCGAAGGCAGATTTGAGCGATTATCAAGTTGTGACCTATCCCGAAAAGATGGATAAATTGGAAAGTTTGATGCGTCGATTCTCAGGGAAATCATCGGTAAACGTGGAAAGCACCGTCAAAGAAATACTAGGGGTTGATTACAATTGGTATAAGGATTTGAGTAGATTGCAGAGAATTAACGGAAAGGCCATGACTCTAATGCCTTTTCAAATTGAAACAAAATAATTTTAAGGTAGACCGACGATTAATATGCCTGTCTTGATTTACATCGGGAAAGGAAAAGATTAGCTATAAAACTCAATAGAAGACTCTGTGCAACAAGAAAGAATTTCTGTTTTCGATATTTTGAAAATTGGTGTTGGACCCAGTAGTTCTCATACGCTTGGGCCGTGGAGAGCAGCGCAGCGGTTTACAGCCGGACTGCAATCCGCAGGTGATTTGGAAAAGGTTGCCCAAGTCCAAGTGCTTTTGTATGGTTCTCTTGCTAAGACTGGTATCGGTCACGGTACAGACGTAGCTGTTTTACTGGGATTGGCAGGGGAGGATCCGGTGAGCTTTGACGTGAATCTGATCGATAGCACCATTCTGCGAATCAAGTCTGAACAAAAAATGAAACTGGCCGGTATCGTGGATATTTCGTTCAGTCCCGATACGGATATAGTATTTCTGATGAATGAAAGTCTGGACTTTCATCCAAATGCCCTCAGTTTCTTATGTACGCTTACAGATGGTCGACAGATATCAGAAACATTCTTTTCTATTGGTGGCGGTTTTGTAGTTAAAGAGGGCGAATCCGGTGGTAGCAACGGTCCTGAAGGTGCGCTGCCTTATCCAATCCAGGAAGCAGCCGATTTGGTACATTGGTGCGATACTACCGGTTGGAGCATTTCAGAAGTGGTAATGAAAAACGAGCAGACCTGGAGATCAGAGGAAGATACCAGAGCCGGTGTGCTGAAAATTTGGGACGTGATGCGCGGTTGTATCTACCGCGGTTGCCATACTTCAGGAGAGCTGCCGGGCGGATTGGGTGTAACGCGCAGAGCTTATGGTTTAAATAAGAAACTCCTGGACGGAAGAACGTACAATAATTATGAAGAATGGATGGCCTCAGTCCGCGAAGGGGGCAGTCATTTTAAATATACACTCGATTGGGTGAGCTGCTTCGCGCTTGCCGTCAACGAAGAGAATGCATCTTTCGGCAGGGTAGTAACTGCGCCTACTAATGGTGCAGCCGGCGTAATACCGGCCGTGTTACAATACTTTGTGACTTTCTGTGACGGCTACGATGAAGAAAAGATCATTCGATTTTTGCTTACGGCCTCTGAAATAGGAAGCATCTATAAAAAGGGTGCCACCTTATCAGCTGCCATGGGCGGTTGTCAAGCCGAAATCGGTGTTTCTTCGTCGATGGCTGCAGCCGCTCTCACCGAGGCTCTTGGAGGCAATGTGAAACAAGCCTTAATGGCCGCAGAAATTGCCATGGAACACCATTTAGGTCTCACTTGCGATCCTGTTGGAGGATTGGTGCAAATTCCTTGTATCGAACGAAACACCATGGGGGCTATCAAAGCCATCACCGCCAGTCAGCTCGCGCTCCAAAGCGACCCCGACATGGCAAAAGTTTCATTGGATACGGTGGTGAAAACCATGTGGCAGACCGCTTTGGATATGAATCATAAGTATAAGGAAACTGCAGAAGGTGGATTGGCAGCTCATATTCCTCTGGGTATGAAGGAGTGCTAACCAACCAATTTATTTTGCCAGTCCGGTTTTCAATGCTTTATTGACGAGGGCAGCGGTATTCTTTACATCCAGTTTTAGCAGTATACTTATTCGGTAATGCTTTACTGTATGCAAACTGAGGTATAGCTGATCTGCAATCTCCGCATCGGTATATCCGTTAACAATCAGTTGCAATACTTCATGCTCCCGGGAAGTCAACCGTGATTTGGTAGTATGAATCCTTTTGGTTTGTGTAGGAATCTGATCCATCTTTTGCTGTAAAGATGGTTCCAGATAGCTGCCCCCCTGATGCACTACTTCAATCGCATGCAGCAGTGTCTCCTCGTCAGAAGTTTTGAGTAAATAGCCATGTACGCCATCGCGCACGAGATTGTAGACATATAATGTGCTGTCGAAATTAGTCAGCATAATAATTTTTAAATCGGGGTAGGTTTTTAATAAGTACGGAGCTAGTTCGTCCCCCGATTTATCAGGTAACTGAATATCCAATAATAAGACATCAGGAACACGTATTTCCAATTCATCGAGCAGATTGCCGGCATTAGGAAACGAACCGCTGAGATGAATATGCTCATGGCGGGCAAGTAATGTTTCTATACCCTGCCTGATCAAGGGGTGGTCGTCTGCTATGAATACTTTAATGCTCATCCGGGTTCAAAGCTAAGTTAAGCTTTTCGATATCAAATTCCATATGTACGGTAGTGCTTCTACCCGGTGAAGAAGTAATGGAGAGATAGCCCTTAAGGGTGTTTGCCCTGTTTCTCAGGTTTTGCAATCCGATACCGCTATATTCCTTATTCAAATCAAACCCCCGACCATTATCTTCTACTGTGATATTTAATTTGCCTTCGTACATCATGATCTGAATTTCGGCCTGCGTGGCAGCTGCATGTTTCATGATATTCTGTACAAGTTCCTGAATCATTCTGTAGATAATCAATTCCAGGGATTTATCCGGCAGCGGTTCGTAATTATGAACATGGAGATCGATCTTGGTTTCACTGGTATTGCTGATGGTATAACAAAAATGCTCCAATGCCTTGGGCAAGTTGTGTTTCAACAGTATATGCGGCATTAGGTTCTGTGCGGTTTTTCTAACCTCATCGCTGGTGTCGGAGAGAATATTTGCGATCAAACGCAGAGGCTCCTCTGCATCGGGATCCACTTTTTTTCGTAATGAATTAAGGTTCATTTTGGCTGCGGCCAACATTCCTCCTATACCATCGTGAAGTTCCTGAGCAATGCGGGCACGCTCTTTCTCTTCTCCCTTGATCATGGCCTTGAGCTGTACAATTTCTTGTTTATGCGTCAAGAGATGTTGCTCTTGTTCCAGAATTCGGATTTGGTTCGACTGTATTTTTTGCTTCTGAATATTATTGCGATGCATGCCGAGAAAAATCAGGCTTAATACGATGGCCAAACTGGCTATACCGCCTACAATTAATTTGTTTTTTTGAATTTTTTGCGCCTGCTCACTGATCAGCAGCTGACGAAGTGCCAGTTCCCGGTCTTTCTCAGCGATATTGTATTTGACTTCCAGCAGACTGATATTATTTACAGCGTCGTTTCCTGCTATTTGGTCCTTTAATGCGGTATATGCCTGGTAGTGATTCAGAGATTTTTCGAAATTTTTGTTTTGTTGGTAGATTTCAGAGAGTAACCGGTGTATCTGCAACATATTGTAATTCAATCCTGATTTTTGGGCTTTCGTCAATGCATTAAGCAGTAGCGATTCTGCTCTTTTTATCTCTCCGGTTTGGAAGTAGGTCTGACCTAAACCGGTTTCGATCAATAGCACATAATAGGGGTTGATATCCCGGATGATATATGCCTGATTGAAAAAAGACAGGGCACTGTCGGGGAGCCCGCGGCTTAAGAAGACCTCCGCTTTTGTTGTCAGGGCACATGCTCTTACCTCAGGTAGATTCACGTTTTGCGTTAGACTAAGGGCAGTGTCCAGATAGGCATTAGCGATATCCCATTCTCCCAGTTTATTATAATAATCCGCCTTATTCACCCAAGCTGCTATCAGCAGTTCGGTGTGGTGGCCCTGTTCGGCATGACGCTGCGCTAGCTCTAAATAGAATAATGCTTTTTCCAAAAATCCATCTTGGAAAAGATCTGGCAGATTGAGAAGGGTGGCTCCCAGATTATTGAACAGGTTGATAGCGGGTGCCGGTTCCGACTGGATTCCCAGAAAGGCGATCGCCTGATAAAGATATAGGGTCGCGGCGCGGTAGTTGCCCAGATAAATATATATGCTGGCTACATTTCCGTACAAATAGGGTAGACTAAATGCTTTTCTTCGACTACGAATGGAGTGAATGATGCATTCATTGAGCAGATCCAAACTTTCATGGTACAGTCCTATTTTCTGATAATGCAATGATAGATAGAAGGTCGAAAGAGCAATCCCGTATGAAAATTCAACCTCTCTGCTGAGCTGTAACCCCTGTTGAAGGATCGTTATCGCACTGTCCCTATTCTTGTTATTCCAGGAAATGCCTTTCTTAATGGTGTTGACAATATCAGTTGTATCGTGAGTAATAGCCCGACCCGTCTCGACAATTCCGGTTTGTTCCTTGGCGTGGCAAAAAAGATGTCCAAGGACGCAAACTATTGTAAGACAAAGGGTCAATGACCATTTTCGTAAACTGATATAGAATTCTTTCGTTCGCAATTCCGGATTATTGTTTCGTTGAATTTTCCAATTTAATCAACCGGACTTGAATGTCACGATTTTTATAGGAACTAACCCTGAAAATTAAAATGATTTTCGGTCGACGACAAACCGGATTTTCTATATATCAGCAAATCGAGACAGACACCATGTTCACTCATTTTAATATAGATATTAAAATTAAAATTATGCACCTAAAGAGCTATATAATTTAATAATTGATAAATGATCTTTGAAGATAAACCTGAAATACTCACTTTAAATGGAAATGTCATGAAGTTATTTACTTACCCTATTTTATTTGCCGGAATTTTGCTGAATGCGACCGCAGCCAGGTCGGGACCGATATCTGTAAAGGAATCGCATAAATCGGTCTCTGCCCACGTAGCCGAAACATTGAAGAAGGATGTTCCGAAGGATCTTTATTTTATCGAAAATATCGGTCAGATTACAGATATTGACGGATACTGTCGTCCGGATATTGATTACAAATTAGAAAGCGATGGTGTGAGTCTGATGGTTGGTGACGGGGCTATCCGATATCATTGGAAAAAATACGATGCGGATAATCTCGATTGGACGTTTTATCGGCTCGATGTGAAACTGATAGGTGCACGCGCCAGCATGGCGGTGCCATCAGAGCAAAACATTTACACAGAGCGGCATTTCTTGCCCGCAGTAGGTGGCGACGGACTGGTAGCGCATTCCTGGAAGAAGGTTACCTACCCGGGAGTTTATCCAAATATCGACTGGGTGATTTACATCAAAGGAGATAAAGTGGAGTATGATTTTGTGGTGCATCCTGGCGGAAAGGTTTCCGATATTCGGATTCAATATGACGGAGTTGATCAGATAAAGATCAATAAAGATGGTAGTCTAACCGCCATTACGCCTTTAGGAACAGTTACGGAGAAGGCTCCCTATAGTTTTCAGCAGGACGGAAAAACGGTAGCTTCTGCTTTTCAACTGGATGGGAATATTCTTAGCTTCCAAACCGGCGCTTATCAAGGAATATTGACTATTGATCCCGAATTGGACTGGTCTACCATGTACGGCGGTCCCGGTATCGACTTTATTTTTGCTACTGCTTGTGATCAAGAAGGAAATGTCTATATCACAGGTCAGACCAGCAGTACTTCAAACATGACTACAGTCGGTAGCCATTGGGCAACCCGCCAAACCACCATTGGTAACACCTCTTTCCTGGTTAAATTCGATAGTACCGGTCAACGGGAATGGGGCACCTACTATGGAGATGGTGCTACTTCCTCTACTTATGGTCGTGCTTTGGCATGCGATCCTTGGGGCAATGTTTATTTGTTTGGACAAACAGCATTGAACCATTCTACAAATACTATTTCAACTCCTGGTAGTCACCAAGATACTATTAGTATGAATGCTGCAGGCACAAGTACCTCTAATGATGCATTTCTTGTAAAATTCAACAGTGCAGGGGTGCGTATATGGGGAACCTATTATGGTGGTTCGTCGACAGAGGACGGGAGAGGTGTAGCATGTGATAAGTTTGGTAACGTATATGTATGTGGTATAACCAATAGTCCTACCACCTTTAAGCTGGCCACTCCGGGTGCCCATCAACAGTCGTTCGGCAGTACCGGTACTCAGAATGATGGATTTATTGCCAAATTTGATAGTAGTGGGGTACGCCTTTGGGGTAGTTACTACGGAGGTGATTTGGTAGACCAATTTTATGGAATTGCGGCTGATCCCAGTGGCGAGTACGTTTATGCTGTTGGTTCTTCAACCAGTACGAATGCCATGGCTACAGCCGGGACCCATCGCAGTGATTTTATTTCGGGATCTACTGCAAGCGATGCGATCTTAGTTAAGTTCGACAGTTCAGGTCAGCGCGTCTGGGGTACTTATTACGGAGGCACTTTAACTGACGGCGGATCTGCCATTGCTGTTGACCCTGCCGGTAAAATTTACATTTGCGGACAGACCCTCAGCACGGATAGTATTTCTACTCCCGGCGCCCATCAGCCGGCACTTGATAATTCTCTCGATGGGTATTTGGCAAAGTTCAACGAAGACGGACAGTTAGTATGGGGTACCTATTATGGAGGAAACGGGGGAGAGCAGGCAAACGCTCTGTATGCTGATCCATTCGGAAACGTGTTTATGTGTGGCGCGACCAGTGCGCCAACGGGAATAGCTACTCCCGGTGCATTCCAGGATACCGTGAGTACCAGCCAGGATATTTATTTGGCTCAATTTGATTCTGCTGGAGCGCTTAAATGGGCCACCTATATGGGCGGTAAAAATACTGAAATAGGTTATGCCACTACTGGCGATGGCTTAGGTCATGTATTTATGGCCGGTGTTACCTTAGGTGCAACCACCCAGTATTATACTACGCCAGGCGCGCACCAGTCTGTATATGGCGGAGGTTCGCACGATGGAGTTCTCACTCGCTGGAGCTATTGTCCCGAATTGGCAATGCCTGCAACGGTGTTCGGACCCGATACGCTTTGTTTTAAACTGGGTGATACGCTGGAATACTTTGTCGATAAGATCCCGGGGGCTACAGCCTATGAATGGACACTGCCTCAGGGGTGGACCGGATCAAGTGATAGTAACAGAATAATTGTGCAACCCGGCACCACGGGAGGTTTGATAGAGGTAAGAGCTCTGAATGTTTGTGATTCAGGAGATGTACAATCCATGTCGATCTACATTCGTCCCGGCGATGTTATTTCCATAAATGCTTCCGGATTTACCCTGAGTATTAGCGGATCATATTCATCCTACCAGTGGTATTCACAAGACGGAATCATTGATGGCGCTACAGGTTCCTCATTTGAGGTGGATGAGAACGGCGTTTACTATGTAGTAGTGGTAGATGCTAACGGATGTATCCATACTTCATTGCCTTACGAAGTGACCAATGTGGGTGTCAATAATATCGATCGCGCATCAACGATTAAGATTTATCCAAATCCGACTAATGGTAAAGTTCATATCACAACCGATCAGGCCGTATATGTTCAATTGCACGGAGTGGACGGCCGGAAGTTTATGGAACAAACCATTACTGACGGCTGGCTGGATATTTCAAATCTACCAGAAGGAATGTATTTGCTATCCATAATCGATTTGAATGGGGAATTGTTAAAATTGGAAAAACTGATCAGATCCGATAAATAGACGTAGAGTGGAATACAAATGCTGTCTCAGGAATATTAATTTTTGGGATAGCATTTTGCTTTTTGCGAAAGGGATTTCTCCAATCAAATAGTTTGATAGTCAGAGGATAGCTACGGTAATGAGGGTAAGGGCTAAATATGCCGGTAGATTATCGGGCAAACAGTTTAGTCTACAGTTTTTGATTAATATTTTATATGAAATTAATTTTTAGCGTAATTATCATATGGGTATTCTTACCCAATTTTTCTTAAACCCCGGTTTGGAAACACTTTTTTTGGACTGACGGCAGTATTTTTGCATGGTATCATATAGTAGAATCAGTGTATTCCACTAATTCGGCAGTAAATAAACCTGTACCTTTGTACAGTTGCTTTGCATAAAATTGTAAAAACCCTATGTCATTTTTTTCTAATTCATCTTCAACTTTCAAAATTCTTTTAACCTGTTTATTCACCTGTTACTTGTCAGTCAATTCTTTCGGGCAAGCAGCAATTCTCAACGGGGATGGCACACCGATGATCACAAGCTGGTGTCACAATGATACTATGCACCAAATTGTGGGTCAGCCTGCCGGAGGAACATTCAGTGGTTGTGGTGTAATTGAAGATAATGGTATTTGGTATTTTAATCCGGCAGTTGCCGCTGCAGGTCATACAAGTATTCATTATTGTACACTGACTTATACTCCTCCTCAGGAGAATCCGGTTTCATTACAGATCGCTATACAAATGCCATTGGCAATTTGGCTGCGTGATGATAGTATAACCACTTGTGATGGTCGTTTTTTCTTATTTGCTGATTTTGCCAATGTAGGTTCGGTACAGTGGTACTGGTCGCCCGGCGTTGATCTGGATGATTCATCTCAAAAAGGTACCGGGGGGCAGACTTTTGAGGACAAACTTTATACCTTCCATGCAACCAATAGAAATAATGGTTGTTCCGATAAAGCTGAGGTAATGGTGTATTACAGGGGCATTGAGGCTGATTTTACCGCTTCAAAGGATACGGTGTGTGTAGGCGAACGAGTATTTTTTAATGCTGAGAATGTGGCAGACAGCTTTGGCTATGCCTGGCGTTCGGGAGATGGCGTTAACGGTACCGGCGAGCAATGGGAATATGCTTATTCCAGTCCGGGTGTCTATGGTGTATGGCATATACTTAATAATGAGTATTGTTTGGATACGATCGTCAAAGACGTTGTGGTAAGAGATTTTCAGATAGAATTGACTGCCGATAATATTCAGGTGGACCGTGGGAGTATGGTGTTGTTGCAGACTGGATCTGCGGAGCCTTTTACAGTAAAAGGATGGCGCCCCGATGAAATATTTAATGATCAGCGCGCGTATTCTCAGACGATCACTGCAGATACCACAAGGAAATACGTAGTAATTGGAGAATCTGCATACGGTTGTATAGATAGTGCGGAACTGACGATTTCGGTAAACCCGTTTGTGTTTATACCTTCCTCTTTCACGCCTAACGGCGATGGTCGCAACGATTACTTCCGATTGGTAAATTGGGGAGATCCCGTGATTGTTACCCAGTTTAGAGTTTTCGATCGTTGGGGCAGAGAAGTGTGGGTTGGTAATGGCGCAGCTGCCTTCATCGGATGGGACGGTAATCTAAAGGGAGAACCGGCAGACATGGGCGTGTACCATTATATTTTTGAAGGACAATTGCCTTCTGGAGAAGTAATCAGCAAGAAAGGGGATCTTACCCTGCTCCGATAATTATACGGATAATATACGTTGAATAGGCTGCCTTGATTCTTTGACTCAATATGGGAAAACCATCTTATTGCATTGAAGCTGGAACCGGTATTTGACACGGACTTGTTTAATTATCCAGGACGATCAGCTGCCTAAACCTAGGGGAGCAAAGGGTTTAGCCCGAACTATTCCTTTCGGATTTTTATCATTTTTTTTAAGGTTTTTAACAGAACCGCTGAAAAATTCAAGCTTTTTTTTTATTACATTAGCATTAAAGTTATCAGTGTATGGCTGCTGTAGTAGAAAAAGAAGCGATCCCACAACTCAATATTATTCCCGCATTTGTGGACAAGAGTGAGCATTGGCAAAATACGTTGCTATATGCTACTCGTTTAGGAAATGAATTTAAAGGTAAAACTCGAATAACGTTTGAAACGACTCAGGGACCTAAAATTGTAGAAACAACGGTCTGGTCGGTAGCAGGAGGATTTTTGCAATTGAAAGCCGGAATGTTTCTGCCTTTGAATAGTATAATTGACGTACAGTTTTTTTAAACCCTCTATTTATTTTATTCCATCATTTGACCACACTTAAAAGTGTGAAGGAAAGCTTATGCCGCATTTTAAATTAAGTGTTATCTTTGCACCCGAATTGAAATGTCGGCTAACCGGCATGTTTTGAACCCAAATTTGGCCTTTTGGTTTTCTTTGTATGAAGAAAGAAGAGATAATCGAACGTATCAATGCCTTTTTGATCGAAGATTTTGAGGTAGAAGTAGAGGCGATACGTCCTGATGCAGGATTGAAAGAAACATTGGATCTGGATAGTTTAGACTATATAGACCTGGTTGTTGTAATTGAACAGAATTTTGGGTTTAAGGTAAAGCCCGAAGACTTCCAACAGATGCGCACGATTCAGGATTTTTATGATTATGTAGCTAATCGCCTTCAGACGCCCGCTCATGCCTGAGCAGAGTAAATGGGAGGGGCGATCTCGTGCAAGCGCATGGGGTTATCGCTTTTTTGTTTGGCTCTTGCGCAATTTCGGTATCGGGCCCGCCTACCGATTGGTTAGTATTGTTACTGTTTATTACCGCTTTTTTATTCCTTCGGCGACCCGGCCGCTAAAGTATCTGTATACCCAACGCTTGGGTTTTAGTACTAAAAAGGCTAATCAACTGATCCGTCGCAATCTGGTCGTATTCGGTCAGACCCTTGTAGACAAGGTGGCTGTTTTAGCCGGAGTTAATCAGCGATTGCAATTCACCCACGAGGGGATTCACCATTTAGAAGAAATGGTAGCCGCCGGTCAGGGCGGCATGCTTATTAGTGCGCATATTGGTAACTGGGAAGTAGCCGGCCAGTTATTAAACCGACTGGATGCCACCATCAATATCTTGATGTACGATGGGGAAGACAAGGCAATAAAAGAATACATGGAACGGTTTGAGTCGAACAGATCGTTTAACCTCATTTTGATACGTGACGACATGAGTCATATCTATGACATTAGCGCCGCGTTGAGGAGAAATGAGTTGATTTGCCTGCACGCCGACCGTTTCCGACCTGGAAACCGAACTGTTTCACACGAATTCTTGGGTAAAAAGGCGCTATTTCCCGCAGGTCCGTTTATATTAGCATCTAAATTAAAAGCTCCGGTATCTTTCGTTTTTGCCATTAAGGAAAACGAAAGGCATTATCATTTTTTTGCAGAGCCTGCAAAATTATATTCCGGCAGAGGTACCACAGGAGCAGATAACATGCTGTCTGAATATGTACAATTGCTGGAAGAAAAATTAAAACAATACCCGGAGCAATGGTTTAATTATTTTGATTTCTGGGACAATGGAACAGCATGATATTTTAAATTGGATTCCTCAACGACCGCCTTTTGTGTTGGTAGATCAGCTGGTGCTGGCAGAGGTGGAAAAGTCAGTGACGCTATTTAAAATTCCCGAAGATCATGTGCTGGTGGAGCGAGGGGTACTGACAGAGGCGGGAATGGTTGAGAATATGGCGCAGACTGCTGCTGCCGGTATGGGATATATAGCTGCTCAAAGTTCTGACGGACCGGCCCCGGTGGGCTATATAGGAGCTTTAAAGAATTTGAAAATAGGAGCATGTCCGCCAATCGGGACTATTATTAAAACAGAAGTTCTTTATTTGCAACAAGTATTTGGCGCGCGTTTGGTTGCAGCGAAGATATTATGGGATGACAAAGAAATCGCATCATGCGAGTTTAAGATTTTTATTCAAACAGAATCAAATTCCGAATGATGAAAAATTGGTTATTCATTGCATTGTGGTGCCTTCTTCCAATCGTTTTACCGGCACAGTCCAAATCAGGATTAATTGATAATAAAACAGAAATTACCTGGCTGGGTATTGATTTTACCCAACTACAGTTTATTGGTCCTGCCAGTCATTTAGGTGAGATCGGACCCATTACTAGTGATGCATTGAGAGAGAAATATTTCCCGGCATGGAATCAATTAATTCTCGAGGAACCCCATAAATATGATGTCGCAAGATCGGTAAGCCGTCCGCACGTGTTGTATGCAACTGATCTCACAGCTGAAAGAAACAGCAAGACCGGTGATAAGGAATTTTTTACCTCATCTATGGATAATTACCAATCACTAGATGAAGCGAAGATTGCAAAACTGATCAAAGAGTATCAATTTGGTGACCGAAGTGGGGTAGGCATGGTTTGGTTTGTGGAAAGCATGAATAAATACCGTGAAGAAGCGACAATCTGGGTTACCTTTGTAGATATGGAAAACGGTCACCTGATATATGCCGGTAAATATCTTGCAAAAGCAGGGGGATTTGGTTTTAGAAATTATTGGGCTAAGCCATTCGCCACCGTTTTTAAAACCTTGAGAAACGATTTTAGAAAATTAATTAAGAAATAAGCAGCGCTTAATAAGAATAAACTAAAACTCTATCACCGATTTTCCTTGAATCAGACGCTGACACATATTACAGAGCAGGAAGTTAAATTCAGTGAAGCTGATCCACTGGGGATAGTTTGGCACGGGCATTTTATTCGGTATTTTGAGGACGGTCGCGAAGCGTTTGGAGATGCTTACGGTTTACGATATTTAGATTTATACCGACAACATATCGTAGTGCCGATCGTTAAGGTCAATTGTGATTATAAAAGGATTCTCAGGTATGGACATCGAATCCGACTAGAGACCACCTATATCGACACGCCTGCAGCAAAGCTACTCTTTCAATATACTATTTATGATGCGGCTATGAATGAGGTGGTCGCTACCGGTAATTCCATTCAGGTCTTTATGGATAGAGATTCTCTGGAGCTGATGCTTACGGTTCCGCCCTTTATGGCAGAATGGAAGAAAAAATGGTTGACAGGCAAATGAGATCCGTTTTTGTAAGAGGAGTCTATGCAGTTTCTGCATTGGGGGCTGGTATGGAGCGGCATTGGCAACTGGTGGCGCACCATCAAACTGGAATTAAGGAATATTCCGATAAAGCTCTGATGCCTCATTCTTTTTACGCTTCCCGTTTAGAGCCTGCTATATGGCAGTTAATCCAAGCGCAAACAGCAGGTGTTTTTTCACTTTCCGCATTCGAGCGAATGGCATTTTTTGCCGCTCAACAAGCGATTTCAACCGGTGATGCTGAAGTCAATCCGGAAGATACTGTGTTCATTCTTTCCTCTACTAAGGGTAATATCGAGTTATTGGAACAAGGCTCAACTCTTTCAGAGATTTCCTTATCCCACAGTGCCCGCAAAATAAGTGCTGCTTTAGGGCTCCGTACTCGTCCGATTATGGTGTCTCATGCCTGCATCTCAGGAGTGGTAGCCCTGCAATACGGAATGACCCTTGTTCGATCGGGCAGATGCAGGAATGTAATCGTGGTAGGCTGTGATCGACTCACCAAATTTGTACTGAGTGGTTTCAATTCTTTTCAGGCTCTATCCGATGCCCCCTGTCGTCCTTTCGACCAAGAGCGCAAAGGTATTAATCTGGGAGAAGCAGCGGCAGCGATTGTGCTTTCATCGCAGCAGGGGGAAATGTATCCCGTTCAATTGACTGCCGGAGCCAGCACCAACGATGCCAATCATATCAGCGGACCATCTCGAACCGGGGATGAATTGGCAACGGCTATTAAACGAACTATGGAAGCGGCTAAGCTAAAACCCGGGCAGATTGATATGATATCGGCTCATGGCACGGCGACTCTATATAATGATGAGATGGAAGCTTTGGCATTCTGCACCGCCGGTCTGTCGACGGTACCGGTTCATAGTTTTAAAGGATTTGTTGGTCATACCCTCGGTGCCGCAGGTGTGTTGGAAAGTGCAATTTCAATTGAGGCGATCCTTCGTCAGCAATTAATACCTACTTTGGGATATGAACAACCCGGTGTATCCAAGTCTTTAAACATTACCGTAGACACGCAGGAAAAGTCAATTCGCAACGTATTGAAAACGGCTTCGGGATTTGGAGGTTGCAACGCAGCCATACTATGGCAGATGACTGATTCTTAATAAAATTCTTATATCAGCGGGTCAGGATTATTCGGCTAATCCCAATCTTAAAGCCTTTTTGACCAGCGCAGCAGTGTTATTGACATCTAGTTTTAGAAGAATATTGAATCGATAGTATTCAACCGTTCGCAGCCCAATATGCAACTTTGTTGATATGTCTTTGTTGGTGTCACCATTTACGATTAATTGTAATACTTCTTTCTCTCTGGGAGTCAGCGTGAACTTCAGGGTGGTTTCTCGGGTGCGTCCGTAATTCAGCTGGTTGATTTTTTCCTGGATGGAAGGTTCTACATATTGATCGCCCTTATACAGCGTCTCTATCGCTTCTATTAATGTATCCTGATTAGTCGTCTTTAGAAGGTATCCTTTAACGCCATGTCTAAGCATATTATGAGCACAGAGCGCGCTATCGAGATTGGTAAGTGTGAGAATATTCAGCTCTGGATATCTTTTTAGAATTATAGGCGCCAGCTCGTCACCAGGCTGCCCCGGCAGTTGCACATCCAACAGCAATACGTCCGGCTGTTCCTCTTCCAATCCTTTCATTAATTCCACTCCATTCTGATAGGTCTTATCCAGAGTAATATGTGGATAGTTGGCCAGCATATTCTGTAATCCAATAATCACCATCGGGTGGTCGTCTGCAACGGCAATCCTAATGTTCATTTCAAAATAATTTCAGTGCCAAACTCAACATTAGCAAATTACTAAAATTAATAATTATTGCAAACTGTTGATTTTCTCCAAATCGAATTCAATGTAGACGGTGGTGCCTCTGGCGGCTGCGGACTCAATGGAAATATGCCCTTGAAGCGCTTTCACTCTGGAGCGGATATTTTGAAGTCCTGCGCCCTCGTTATTCGGAAGAGTCTGAAAGCCTATTCCATCATCTTCTACAATTATGGTAAGTCGCTCTTCGTACTGCCTTATTTGAATAACCGCTGTTTTGGCTTCTGCGTGTTTGACGATATTTTGAATCAATTCTTGCAGTATACGGTACAGCGAAAATGCAAGTGAACTGTCGAGATCGTCCAAATCCCCATAGCTTTGTAGATCGATTTGCGTATTGCTCCCCTTGTTAATTTGATCGCAATACATACGTAAAGTTTCCGGGAAACCGTGCCTCAATAAGATATCAGGCATTAGGTTGTGCGAAGTTTTGCGAATCTCAGCGGCAGTATCCTGGAGCATTTTAATGACGGCATCAAACTCCTTCATTTCTGGTAGATTTTGATGCTTTTTTTGAATAGCTCCGAGGTTCATATTAACGGCTGTGAGCATGCCGCCAATGCCATCGTGGAGTTCTCTTCCTATGCGATTTCTCTCTTTTTCTTCACCTTTCATCATGGCTTTTAGTTGCACAATCTGCTGTTTATGTCGTCTGTTGCGATAGAGGGCAGCAAGCAGGATCATGAGGGCTATGGCACCGGTTGTGGTACTGATGATCAATAAATTCTTCCGATCTATTCTTCTTTGCTGCTGGTAAATCAGTAGTTGCTGCCGGTACAGCTCATTGTCTTTTTCGGCTACTCTGAATTTCATTTCGAGTTGATTGACCGTATGTGCGATTTCTCTGCTCTTGATGCTATCCTGCAATGCCATGTATTTTTGGTGCGCCAAATAAGCTTGCCTGTACCTGCCGGTTGCTGCGTACACTTTCGCGAGCGCTTCATGAGATCGGGCCATGTGGGTGCCTATGTTCAATTTTTCAGCAGTTGCCAGTGTGTGTAAAAGCGTATCTTCTGCTTCTTGAAAGCGACGCAGTTGGTACAAGATATTTCCGAGTATGATACGTGCATTGTTTAGGTAGGCTGTATTGACATCGGTAGTGATGACCAGTGCTTTTTGGGCTTTTTCCAAAGCTTTTTCTGCTTCATTATTTTGGAGATGTATGGCGGCCATATTGATCAATGCAAAATGCTGCGCTCTTGGTAGATTGTATTTCTCTCCGAGGTAGAGCGTATTTTGAAAGTGCTCCATAGCCAGATCCCATTTCTCCTGAGTGATATAAATAATACCTCTATTGGCCAACACATTTTCAAGAATAGTGGTGTGATTTTTCTCCAACGCAATTTGTTCCGCACGTTTCAAGTAGCTGAGTGCGATATCAGTTTGACCGAATATATTGAAGATGCCGGCCAGGTTGCTATAAGTATAGTCCAGTCCGGTCGACTCGGGGAATCGCTGGGCTTCCATTATAGATCTGAAATAGAAATGGGCCGCATTTCTGTAATTGTTCTGCAACTGATATAGGGTCGCGATTCCTCCGTAAATCAAAGGGAGCGAGGACTGGGTTTCGGGATGTTTGCGGCAATGAGAAAGTGCTTCTTGGAGCTTATTAAGGCTTTGCTCGTAATTGCCATCGTCTGCATGGTATCTGGCCAGAGCCTGGAGTGTATTGATGACCCCGGTAGGATAGTTCAGCTGTTTATAATCTTCCAATACCGCATCCAAGATCTTCTTACTACTATCAGGATGATCTGTTTTAATATCGTCGCTGAGCTGCAACAATCGCTTTAGTTCGGTTGTATCTCGCTGAGACCCAAGTATAAACTGGGTTTCCAATAGGGAGCCCAGCGATTGTGATAGACTTTTATTATACATACACGTTATTAAGACAATAATTAATAACGCAAGTTGTTTAAGGTTTGTAAATGAGTACACCATGACTGATTTGTACGCAATATAAATGAAACAAAGTTTGCAATAATGATCGCTTTTATAGGGTAAAATTGGTAAATTGCTTTTAATAGTTTGACAATTAGTTAGTTGAATATTTAGAATATTTTATCCAATTTACTACGGGGGTAGCGCTTGTCAAGGCAACTTAACTTTGGTTTATTCGGATTTTCTAGATGTTTTCTTTTAGAGAATAGAATACAATTTATATATAATGAATAGAAAACTACTACTGTATATCCCTATCATTCTCATTTTATTTTCACCTCAACGTGCCGGAGCAACGCATGCTGCCGGCAGTGAATTGATTTATGAGTGGTTGCGAGATTCTACTTATCGCTTTTATTTCAAATTATTCCGTGATTGTAGTGGTATAGCAGAATCCAATTCTGTAAACATGTGCTATTTCAGCCCTTGCGATGGCAGGTCAGGTCAGATAGTAATGCAGAAGATGACCTTGTTAGCCAATAACCAACCTAATGGTCAGGCCGTAAGTACAGGATGTCCTTTTTCGATGACCCAGTGCGATTGGATTAACGCGACTATTCCCGGATTTCAGGAATGGTGGTATATGGCAGATTTAACCTTGCCGTCACGTTGTGAGAACTGGACCTTCTATCTATCCATCAACGCGAGGAACACGAGTGACAATTTAATAACCAGTTCCAGTAACACTAATTTATACATTGAGGCGACTTTGAACAATAAGGATTTTCAGCAATTTTCTTCTCCTTATTTTTCGGTGAAGCCCATTCCTTATGTCTGTGTCAGCGAGCCGATAGGGTATAGTGGCGGACCTGTAGATCCGGATGGGGATATACTCACTTATGAGTTTATTCGTCCGCGCAACCAAGTTGGTGGCTGTGTGGGAACTTATACAGCAGTACCTGTGAACTTTGTGGTGCCATTTGATTTGGGAAATCCCTTTGCTACTACCGGGCCTTTCAATTTTGATCAGGCTACCAGTCTGATGAATTTCACCCCCTCATTGATTAGTAAGAATGGTATTGCAGTGAGGGTTAATAAATATCGAAACGGTATTAAGCTAGGTTCCGTGATGCGGGATATTCAATTTCAGGTAATCAGTTGTTCTAGTGCTCCTGTGAACGTAGAAGTAATTCCGACAACAGTTAGTGGAGCTCGCTATGTGAATGGGAGAATCGAGGCATGTGCCGGTGTGCCGTTCCGATTCTGCTATAAGGCTACAACGGATCTCCGTGGTTCTTTACTGGTGACCAGCGATAACCATGATGTTGCGCTTCCCGGCTCTTCGGCTATTTATAATAATCAGGCTACGGATTCGGTATTGGCATGTATCTCCTGGAGCAGTCTGGACACGGGTTTGCGACTGCTGACAGTTACGGTCAAAGATTCTACTTGTCGCTCCCCCGGTGTAATTATACCCAAGAGCTTTGTAATTCCTATTTATATAAATCCGTGGAAGGCCTCCTTTTTAGAAACACCCATTTGCTTGGGGGATACGGTTAAACTCGAGGCACAAGGAAGTAGTAATATTAATTGGACAGTATTGCCGGGAGGGGATGGGATACAAAGTTTAAGTTGCACCAATTGTAAGGAACCAATTGCTCGACCGATTACAACTACTACCTATGTTGCCAGTTACAATACTTCGGAATCTTGCGCGACAGGTGATACTATTGTGGTCCAGGTGACAGAGACCGCAGTTGCGATTACACCTGAGGAGCCCTTGGTGTTATGTGAGCCAGACTCATTGAGGGTATCTGCTATTGCCTCGGGTCCAAAGCCAACTATTGCGTTGGATTGCGGGATAAATACGGGTTCTGCCTTGGTTACAACTGATAGTATCGAGGTGAAGTTGCTGGTGCCGGGTGGAGTTCAGTCGATCTACAATCCCGCCAGTACGCCGTTCAATGGTAACCACCATACTGCCCGCCATCAGTATTTGATTCGGGCTTCCGATCTGTTGTATTCCGGCGTTCGTTCCGGTACATTGACGGGATTAAGTTTTTATTTGACGAATCCTTCAACAGCCGCTGTTTTTGAAAATTTGAAGATAGCCTTGAAGTGCACTAATGAAAAGCTGGATGTAAATCAAGGTTTTCAGAATGGGACTGTGGGGGTATATGATGCCGGCGGACCCGTTACTTTGGCGGGTGCACCGGGTTGGCGTCATTTTCCATTCGATCGACCCTATAATTGGGATGGCAAATCGGATATTTTGGTCGAGTTGTGTTATGCTAACAGCGGACTGGTACCTGCGGTATTTACCCAATATTATACCACAGATTATGATGCTTCGATGTTTCAGTATAATGTGGTAGGGAACATTTGCATTGGAGATCCTGCTTTAACGGCCACCCCTATTCGTTCGGATCAGTTGCCGGCAATGCGCTTTAGTTGGGCCAGTGCACCGGATCGGGACTATGAGTATAAATGGACAGGGAATGATTGGTTTTCATCGGATACACTTCCGGAGGTAAGCACATTTATTGAAAAGAATACAGCTATCGTGGTTTCGGTTCTGGGAAGAAACGACTGTATGGCAAGGGATACGCTATTTGTTTCTGTTTCCGATCATCGATACATTATGCATCCCGATACGGTTATTTGCGCCGGTACGGTATTGCGGCTTTATGTAAAAGACACAGCATCCGATCAGGCGGGATTTTCTGCCCGCTGGTTTGAGCATGCTTTTCTCATACCGACCAGTTTGAGTTGTGACACCTGTTACGCACCGCTTGCGGAACCCCTTGAGGATATAATTTACCGAGTGGTCGTGACCGATAGCTTTGGATGCATCGACACTTTATCAACTGATGTGATTGTCGATCAAACCAGTCAGGTGAAAATTCTTAACCGAGATACTACAATTGGATATGGAATGCCTTTGAGGTTGAATGCGACGGGTACTGAAAATTATGTTTGGAGTCCCTCGCGTTGGCTAGACAACGCATGGGTTTCTGATCCGATAGCCCGACCCGGAGAGTCGGTCATTTTTGTGGTGATGGGTATAGATGGCTCTTGTTATAGCTATGATACCGTGCGTGTGAAGGTAGATTATGAGGGGAATCCCTTTATACCGACTGCTTTTTCTCCAAATGGAGATGGAAAGAACGATGTGTTTAGAGTGGGTAATCTGACATTCCAGAAATTGCTGGAGTTCCGGGTGTTTAATCGTTGGGGAGAGGAAGTGTTTAGCACGACCGATCCAAAGGAAGGATGGAACGGGCAATGGAAGGGCTTAGAACAGCCGATGGGGGTATATCACTATTTGATACGATTATCATATCCCAAAGGTGAAGAACGGATGTTTAAGGGTGGGGTGACCTTGGTTCGATAAAAATTATTAATAAATAGTACAAAAAATAATTTGTAATTACTGTTTAAGAATCTGCTGATTCGGAGAGTTGTTGTAGGGGGAAACCCAAATAGAGAATTTAATTATCGCGTTTCTACTGAAACATTTTGAATATCTATTATCTGCCTGTTATAGTTTAAAGATTTCAATATCTAATAAACTACAGGGGTTTTACATTAGTCAAAACAGTATTTTTGAAAGAGTCAGGTGGTTTAAAGTATCGCTCTGGTTTTATTAATGCGTTCTTCTTTTATTGTCAAAATTAAACCTATGAAAAAAAAGATTACACAGTTACTACCATTGTTGTTTTTACTTTTGCTATGTGGTGATTTATCGGCGCAAATTGCCGGTGGTACCTATACAATCCCGGGTAATTACAACACGCTTGCAGAGGCCGTTGACGACCTGAACAACAAGGGTGTAGGCGGTCATGTTATAATAAATATGCTACCCGGTAATCCTGAAATCGCACCAGCCGGTGGCTATAAATTGGGTAGTGCTACTTTGAATGCGTCGATTAATTCCAATCGGTCGATAACCATTAGGGGAAATGGCAACACCCTTACGGCACCACAATGTACAGGTTGTGCTGCCAGTACTATCCGCGGTGTATTTCTCATCATTGGTACAGATAATGTTACTATTGACAGTCTGAATATTCAGGAAAATAGTTTGAACACTACTGTAAATACCCAGATGAATTGGGGATACGCGCTGGTTAAGCTCGATGCGACGGATGGATGCCAGAATGTGACCATACAGAAATGTACCATAAGGATGGCGCTGACACAAACGAATGCCCTGGGAGCCGGTATTTATTCAGGGAATCATCTCTCGACTAGCACAAGTGCGCTTACACTAAGTAGTGTTTCGGGAACTAATAGTAATAATCAGTTTATCGGCAACATTATCACTGCAAGGCGGGGCATCCTATTGAACGGCTTTAACGCTCCGGTAGCATCCCGTCCGACGTTGTATGACCAGAACAATAAGATATCGCGCAACGAACTGCGTTTCGGTGTAAGTGCCGCAAACGCGTCTTTTGTAAGTGCGGGAGTGAATGTGCAGTACCAAAATGAACTGCAAGTAATAAATAACCGTTTTAGTAATGAAGATGGGGCTACCATAATTGGTAATTCTCCCATTTATGGGGTCTATTTTAACACTACTGATCATGTAAATTATACTTGTTCGGGAAATATATTTGAATTCTCCCAAGCTCATAATACTGCAGGTACCTATGCTATATATTCCTTAATACAAGGAAAGGGCACTATAACAATCAAGGATAATATTTTACGTAATTTAAATTATACCCATAATTCAGGTAATTCCGGAGAGGGCGTATTCGTTTATCAAGCTAATGTGGTATACAATATAGATGTGACCGGTAACGAAGTGATTAATAACACCGGACTGAAGAAGTCGAATGTGTTTTATATGTTCCGGTATGGTGGTTATTATGATAATCTGACTGACACATCTAAAGGACGTATAGTGGGTAACCGCCTGGTTAATTTTGAAAGAGCGACCGGATCATCGGGATCTTTAGTTGTGAATTTTGTCTCTATCGAAACCAATAACGTCAAGCTGCGGGGCAAATTTGATATATCTGACAATGTCATTTCGGATGTAACAATAGGTTCAGGTAGTTTCAAAGGAATAGGTGTAGGAGGGTATGAATTTGAGGGTGGATATGGTCATGACTTCGATATAACCAATAATACTTTTACCCGTATCAGTAGCGCCGGCAATTTTACCGATTGGATCATAGCCGGGGGGATCGAACATGGTCCCGTATCAGGTGTGAATATCTTGATTCGAGATAATGTAATCTCCGATATTACCCGTGATGGAGGTGGATTTAGAGGAATTGTTTTTGGGCAATGGCAAAAGGACTTCGATGATTGGGGAACTACACTTTCACCCCCTTGGCCAGGGTCGGTTACTTATTGTTATAATAATATAATTACAAAGGTTTCTGTTTTGAATAGCCTCGATGATGGTGAAAGTACAGGAGGCGCGGTGGGTTTTTTGGTTAGAGGAGGAACTTCCTATGTATATAACAACTTTATCACCGACTTGATGCATAATTTACGCATCGTAGGTATGGACCTTTCTACATACTGGAAATCAGGTATCGGACCTTCGACAGTGGCTTTTCATCCTAAGAATTTTGTTTATAATAATACAATTAAAGTGGGAGATGGCCCCGGGTTGTCGGGGACTTCTGCTATCGGGATTATATATAATCAGATCCATGACACTACAATCATCCGTAATAATATCATTAATATCAACGCAAAGGCGGGTACCTTCAATCACGTTGCATGCATCAAGAGTATTTATGCATACGCTACGTATCACGATAAGTTGACCATAGGAGGGCCGGGAATTACTCCTCCAAATGGAGCACAGTTGAACAATAATATATACTATGTGCCCGCAGCCCCAAATACCTTTATCTACGTAGAAGACAGCGTAAATCATACGGGAAATGCATTTTTGCGAAATGGTTTCGGAATAGGGGGATTGGCTGAAGATCCGGCCCGACATATTTTTAATGATCCAGGATTCAATACACTATGTAGTGGTTACAAACCTTTTATCGGTGGTGGTCGTGAGTTGAGTAGCTTCTGGGAGAATAATCTTACACCGGCTTCTGTTGCCGGTACTTATCGACCCAGCGGAGCCTCTTTTGCGAAAAGTAATGCAGCTCAGATTGTCAATCCGCCAATAACAACTGATTTTTTTGGTATGAATCGCGGCACGACACCCGATATCGGGGCATCGCAATTTACCGGATCAGTTCCAACCGGTACGCCACCAATAATAACGATTACCCAACATATGCCTTTGGTAACATATTGTACCGATGTAGCATCTGTGAGTGCACATATTACTTCAGCTGGCGGTCTCAATACTACAACGGGTACAGCCCCCCGTTTGTATTATAAGAAACATTCTGAAGCTAATGCCTTTGGCAGTTATCCCGCCCAAAATAATGCTTCTTTTAACGGTTGGAAGTATGTTGAGGCAATTGGAACCCCTCCTAATTTTGTATTTAACTTAGATTATAGCAAGCTCACATCTCCTATAGCGGCAGGTGATTCTATTACCTATTTTGTAGTCGCACAGGACAATGCTGCAACACCTAATGTGGCGGTGAACACTGCCGGATTTACGACTGGCTGTAGTTTGCCCAGTGTAAATCTCGATCCTTCAATCGGGGCTACCACTGCTGTTCCGGTAAGTAGAGGGTACCGCATCCTACCGGTGCCTACTATGACCATAACTGCGGGACAAGCACAATATTGTATGAATGGCGTTGCGCATCTCAAACTGGCCAGCTTGCCACAAGCTGCAACTGTGCAATGGCAAGAGGACAGAGGTACAGGTAATACCTGGTACGATATCCCCGGCGCTTCCGGAGTTGACTATGTTTCGGGCACCCTAATTAGTGATAATAACTATCGGGCTGTTATCAGATGTAACGGAGTAGTGGTTGCCACATCCAACGTAGTTCCAATTACGATTTCGAGCACTCCGGCTCCTACTTCCGTGTTCCCGGGTAACCGTTGTGGTCCGGGGGAAGTTACTCTTCGTGCATCATCTTCGGGTAACTCCATTATTTGGTATGAAACCCTCACAGGTGGCGCTGCTTTGCATAAGGGCGACACATTTACTACACCCCCTATAGCGATATCTACCGATTATTATGTGTCTAGTTATAATGCATTGGTATCGGGTATGCACGTCGGAGAGAAAAATCCGGGTAGTTTGAATGCCAGTACCGCTAAATATGGTTTGCGCTTTGATGTACTTAACTCTTTCATTTTAGATTCCGTAACTATTTATCCCGCCACAGGTAGTCTAGGGGATTTATACATAAAAATTATGGATGCCTCTGGCGCCGTACTGCAATCAAAAACGATCGATGCTTCTCAATTACAATTAAACGTGGCCAATCGTATTTATCTGGGATTCCATGTATCACCGGGCAATGATCAGGAACTTGTCATGGACGGTCCGAATGGTATTATATCTACTTTTAGAACCCAGTCATCCGGAGTCGGTTTCCCTCAAGAAGCACAGGGCATCGTCACTATAAAGGAAGGAGTTGGGAATGCTCCCCATATTTGGTATTACTTCTTCGACTGGGTCATTTCAGTAGGATGTGAAAGTGCCACCCGTACCCCGGTACGCGCGGTAATCAATCCGGCTCCGGCGATCAGTATTTCCGCGACCAATACTGTGATTTGTCAGGGTGAGACAACAACCCTGCAAGTTGCATCGGGAAACACCGGTTATACATTTGATTGGACACCCGGCAATCTTAACGGCGCTTCCGTTGCGGTGTCGCCTACAACAACTACGGTCTATCATGTTGCAGCAAGGGACAATTCAGGTGGCGCGTTTAACGGTTGCTCTCAATCAGACTCAATCGAAATAACAGTAAATCCCAGTCCGATTTCCTTCTTCAATCATAGTGGAAACACTAGTTTTTGCTATGGAGAAGATAGCGTTCTGCTGCAGGCTGGGGCTAGTGCCAGTCAGTATCAGTGGCTTCTAAACGGTATTCTGATCAGTGGTGCCACAAACCCCGATTATTTAGCTCGGGATTCCGGCAGTTATCAGCTGGTAATGCAAGACGGATCCTGTGCGGATACCTCTGGAGAATTGGTATTGACCATCTTCTCCTTGCCTAATCCGGTAATTATTGCAAATGGAAATTTGCTCTCGACTGATAAGCCTTATAGCAGTTATCAATGGTACTGGAATGGACAAGCAATCCCGGGAGCAACAGCTGCAAGTTATAATGCATTCCAAGACGGAAAATATTCTGTGTCAGTTGAAGACGGGAATGGTTGTAAAGCAATGGCTGACGATTTGGAAATGACAGTGGGAGTTGCCGACTATGCTAAGGGGGCTTTGGGCATAAAGGTTTATCCGAATCCGGTAAGCACAAATGTATATGTAGAAGCACTTATCCCGGTTGAATTGGAATTGACTGGTATTGATGGCAGGACGGTAATTCCCCCAAGTTTCAAAAAACAGTTGAATCTAACAGAACTGGCAGATGGAATCTACTTGTTGAAAATTAAAGATGAATCCGGAAAGGTATTAGCAATTGAAAAAATAATTAAGTCGATCCAATAATGAGGATAAGTATTTGCACTGCCTCAGCAATTCAAGGCGGTGCAAATACGCTTCCAGCGACGCAATTCACTCTGCTGTTAATGATAATTTGTGCTGTAATTAAGAAAAATAATATCCAATAAAGTACAGGTGCTTACAGGTCGTATAAAGAATATTTTTGAATGATGCCAAGCTTGTAGACTTTATGCAAACTGGAATTAATTGGATAGACTCTGAGTTATCAAGAACAATAAATAAAAGTATTATTTGAATTTTTAGTCTTCATACATCACAATTTCAACTTATGAAAATTAAGATTACACAGTTACTACCATTGTTGTTTTTACTTTTGCTATGTGGTGATTTAT
>CAZWPF010000023.1:0-31754 GCA_964636205.1 uncultured Chitinophagaceae bacterium
TCTTTGGATTTTGCCTGAAGGGTTGGCTTGTGCGGTTGGGGCAAAAGCCAATGTGCCGTTTGCGTGTCGGCATAAAATTACTCGCTTGTTTAATTTTTCTTTCAGCGGTGCTCGTGAATCGCTTCGCTTATTTGAATTAAAAAAAATGTGCGGTGGGAAAAAAATTAAAACACAGAAGGGTAGGCAATGAGTGTCGGCTTCGATCAAATTCGTCTCTTAAATCGGATCTATAAAAATCCGGTATTTGCTTCTTTCCCTGCTTTAGGAGCTCATAAGTGTACTGACCGGGAGTAATATTCTTTTCGTACAAGATTCGTGCGACCTCCATGCCATCTATTATTGATCCATCTTCCTCATTGTTTGCTTTTCTACTGCTCTTGTACCCTCTTTTTTTATTTATTGCTAATAGGATTCTTGCAAATTCCTCCTTCTCTACTTTTTCAGCAGCGGCCTTTGCTCTAATACGCCATGTTTCATGAGTTGTATTTTTTCCATTTTCTGTCAAAATGGTTTCCGACGTGATAAAACCCGCTTTTCGAAGAACTTCAATCAAGTTTTGCCTTCTCAATTGATATCTGTCTAAATTTCTTCTTGCTGATCTTTTTAATGTCCGACTCGCGTTTAGTGAGATAGGGTTACCTTTTTCAAAATTAATTTGCTCATCGGTTGAAACCGGGTTTACTCTGACTCCAATACGCTCAATTCTCGACTGAGTACTGTCATTATCATCTTCAATTACATGTGCAAACCCAATTGATGTAATGCCTAAATCTAGACCGAGTATGTTTTTCTTCATGTCTTTGCAATATTCAATTTTGTTATTATCTTTGAATTTGAAAGCAAATCACAATAAGGATTATTCCGTTGTGAAAACATTTAGGCGGGGCAACTCGCCTATTTTATTTTCCGCAACTGACAGTGTACATGGTGTAGGAATGTTCTGGTTATTATATTACTAGAACATAAAGAGTAGCTAAGATATTTTAAATTTTTTATCTACGCAACTCATTTCAATGAAAAACGAACCAGATCTTTTTTCTTTTTTTCATTAAACCACAAAAAAATATCGATATGCTTACGCTTTTATGCGCTTGCATATCGATACGTTATTGAAAAATCCTTCAGGACAGAGATGGTGTAATTTTTCTCAATACACCAACATCAATTCTCCTACTCCACTATTAAACGCTGCACAGCTCGGCCGCGCTCGGTGGTGAGCTCTACTAAATACATACCTGCAGGATAAGTGCTTAGGTTCAGATCCAGATTGCCGTTGGTATGTACTTCATAAACTACAGCACTGGTCATTGATAAAATCCTCAAATTCGCAATCGCTGCGTTCGACTGAATGTGCACATTAGCTTTTGCAGGATTAGGATAGATCTTAAGTCCGATTTCTGATGATGTATGGGCAACGGAAACGGTTGCGTCATCCTTAACACGAATACTGTCAATGAATACATCTGTCAGCGGACGGTTGGTATTGGGAGCTACAGCAACTTTTCCTATATCCTGTACTACAGAAAATCCGGTGGTCGTCATACCAAAAACAGTATGCTTGTTATCAAGATGGGAGTTGGTAACTAAATTGATATAAAACTGACAGTCACCGGAGTTGGGATTTCCGGTATTCGCCATCGCCAAAGCCCCGGGAACGTTTTTCAGACTAGCATGAAACTCATCCGGAATAGTCGTCCCCGTACCACCGGTTCCATTTCCTAAGGGATCTCCACCCTGAATCATAAAATTGTCAATCACCCGATGAAAGATCAATCCATCGTAAAATCCCCGATCCACCCGCGCCAAAAAGCTATCCACAGTCACAGGGGTCAGGTCGTCTGACAATTTGATTTCAAAATTGCCCATGGAGGTGTAAAAAGTCACATCGGTCTGAGCTTCCGCTTGGTGAAACCCAAGTATCACCAGGCCAAGAGTAAGTAGTTTTTTGTACATAAAAACTGGTTTTTAAGTGATAAAAAAAAGCGGCCGGGGTTAATCGACCGCAAATTCCATACGAACTGTAATAGTAGCTGTCTTATAAAAATTGGAGGTGTTAAATGCTCCGCCATATAAATAGGGCTCGTTTTCGTTCTGACCTGTTATCTGAAATATACCCATGCTCGCCTTACGTAAGGTGCCAATCCGTGCACCCGAATTAGAAGCAATGGTCTCGGCACGACGACGGCCGTCCTCAGATGCTTTGGCCAATAGATCAATCTTTAAATCTCCCAGCTTCGTATAGTAATAAGAAGGTGGCTCAGAATTCATCTCTACTCCCTGCTGTATCAAACTGGTTATCTCACGAGAGACTTTCTCAACACGGGCAATATCCCCCGACTCCACTTTTACCGACTGGTATAAACTATACCCCGAAAAATTGTTGGATACCATCCGACCGTGTTCATCGTATTTGGTGGAGTATAACTTGTCTATCCGCACCGAGGAAAAAGTAAACTCTTCTTCCTTAATCTGCATACCGGTTAAATACTGGCGGACCTTCTCTTCATCTTTCTTCAATTGCGCAAATGCATCCTGCAATTCATAAGAATTACGAGAATAAGAAGCATTCCAAACTATTAGATCAGATTCAAAATGTTGCTCGGCACTACCTGTGACCAAAATGATCTCTTGCTGACGATACCGGTAATTGAAGGCATTCCCCATTAAATAAATACCCCAGAGTGAGCCGACAACAATTACAACAACCGATATTCCAATAAGAAGTCTAAGGTTTCTACGCGATGACATGATCTCCCATTTTTATTATATGCTAAAGATACAGAGAATAGCTATATATTTATAGCTATGCCGGTGGGAGTTTTGAGGGGATTTTCATCTTGATCTAATAGCTATTTGAGCAGACAATCCACAATGGTTAATTTTACTGCCTGATTGTGAAACATTTCAAAAGCTTTCTTGCCATGAATAAAGGGTGGATTTTTCTTCTTTTCATTTTTATCGGCATCAAAGATTCAGGTGCACAATCTTGCGACTGCCGGTCAAACTTTGAATGGCTAAAGAAAACAGTGGAAGAGAACGATGCCGGATTCCAATACGCTCTGGAACAAAAGGGTAATTCAGCGTACGAGCTGCATAACCGAAAATTCGAAAGTCTTGTCGATACCATTAATAATCCGGAAACTTGCCTTCCTACACTCCGCGAATGGTTGAAATTCTTCAGGTCCAAACACCTCACATTACAGCCAATCGCAAACTTAAAGGCGAAGGATTCCGTTGTATTTGATCAACAGCTTGTCCCAAAACCGGAACGGATTAATCTAAAACAGTTCCGAAAATATTTGGATCAAAACCAAAATGATCTATTGGAAGGAATTTGGGCATTCGAGCAAGATACCATCGGTATCCGAAAAGAGGGAGATGAATATATTGGCCGCATCATCGCCAGCACCAATGCAGATTGGAATGTTGGAGCCGTCAAACTGAAATTATATTCTTCAGATTCAGGACTGATTTATCATAATGACAATTCCGCAAAGGCCGTTAAGAAGCGGACAATCATCGGTAAAACCCACCTTTTACTCGATGATCAACTGGGTAGAAGAGTTTATCCCGAATGGGAGGATGATCTGAAATATACGCGATACCTTAAATCGTTTTTAGCTGACCGTCCATATATAGAAGAATGGGACTCTACCACGCTTTATATCCGGATTCCCAGTTTCGATGGAAGACAAAAGCATATTTTAGATAGTCTGCTTTTTTCGTATCAAAATAAAATTTTGGCAACCCCCAACCTTATTATAGATATCAGAAATAACACCGGCGGAAGTGATGCGAGTTTTGCCGGGCTGATTCCCTATCTCTACACCAACCCTATTCGCAGTGTCGGCGTAGCATATTTCTCAACCCCACTCAACAATCAGAGAATGCTGGATTTTGTTCAGGATTCCATATACGGTCTCTCAGATGAGGTGAAGAAATGGGCGGAGGAATCCTATTGGGTGTTGCAAGCCCGGTTGGGTGAGTTTGTCAATCTCCGACCCAATAACGTGATGGAACTAAAATTGGATACCGTGTATAAGTATCCGCAAAATGTGGGTGTGATCGTCAATAACCGAAATGTAAGTACAGCAGAGCAATTTTTACTGGCAGTGCGTCAGAGTCGCAAGGTGAAAATATTCGGTAAGCCTACTTCGGGCGGACTTGATATTTCAAATATGTATTTCGTTCCTTCGCCTTGTAAGGAGTTTAGCTTAGGGTACGGACTGACCAGAAGCTTGAGGATTCCGGATTTTACGATCGACGATAAAGGCATACAACCCGATTTTTATATAGACGATTCCATTCCGGATTACGATTGGGTGCCGTTTGTAGTCAGAATGCTCCACGGTAAATGATTTTGCTAGTAAGGCTAAAATGGTGAGAGATTGACCACCGTGTCGGCAACGGAATACCACATCCGCGCCGGTTTTCCGGTAAGCGGTTTCAAGGTTCCTTCCCGAATATTTGCTGCACAGGATTCGCTGCTCAGGTAGCGTTCGAGAATATTCTGTACCCGGCTATCTCTAAGAAATAATCCATGGAAATTGATCGCGGTGCCCAATTCTTCGAGAAAACTTTCTTTTATCAGCCCAATTGTCTTGATACTATCTCTGTAACCTGTGGCGCTGATCGCGGGCACGGTACCGTCTCCACCCATTAATTCCGGATGATTAGCCTGGGCAGCCAACTCTTTTTTGCGGATTTCATTAAGAAGAATCAAATTGTCTTCCCGGGATGCTTTTAAATAGATTGGAGTTTCATCCCGGATACCCGCCAGTACCAGCATTCGCCGCCGCAGATCTGCAGGAAGTTTGCTTAAATCAGCCAAATCATGGGTTCTAAATGATTTCAGCGCCTCCAATCGCGCGTCAAAAACTGATTCTATCTTCTGATAGACATTGGGTTGCCAATATTTTTTTTGCAACAGATCAAGCGGACGGTTGTTATCTAAATAACGAACGGCACCGGGATATACCGGCAGCAGTTCGTAGATCGATGGAAAGCTGCGAACAATCTCGCGGATATCCTCATCTCTCCCAAATATATTGTTCAGAAAACTGCGCAGTCCGCCATCGCCCTTGATCATGTGAATGAGCGCATAGGGAGAACCAAGAAATGGAGGTGCGCAGAAAATAACCTTGCCGATGTGTTGATAATCATCAATCAAATTGAGATAACATCCCATTACCAACGCTCCCATACTATGAGTAATAAAATGAAAGGAACGAGGCTGATGCTCCTGCAATTTGGCCTGCAGATAATGTACAAATCGAAGCAGGCGACGCCCATTTTCAGCACTAGACATACGCCAGTCATACCCGAAAAGGTAAAAGGGAAATCGGACTTTATTGTCAGGATTCAGGCGACTGGAGAGTCGGACGATCGTCTTTTCATAGGGAAACCGGGCGACGCTTTCCCGTTCAATTATAGAACTAATTCGATGATCATAAATAGGACGTTCCTGTAGTTTTTCATCCAAATAGGCGCCTGCAATCTGTGTATGCAGGGAGGACGAAAGACTATGATAAGCGTTCCATACCGATTCAAAGCCAAAGGAGTTGGTATTGACCAGATTGGTGGCTTCGATACCGGGTATAAAAATTACGGGCGTCATACCGATCGATATCGTTGATTATCTGATCGATAAAGATACGCAAAAATAAATGACTATATAACCCTAAAATTCAATAAAATGAAAGTTATTTCTTTCTTCGGATTAGAATGTTAGCCTTCTTCCCGATTTTATTATGAGCGATGATTTCGTAAAGGCGATCCCCGTCCTGCAGCATTATATCGGCGGTATTGGGTGGCTCGTTGCCTTCATTGCCGGCAATTATGGTGATGGCATCCACCTCTTTCCCGCTGAGCGGGAGCAAAATTCTTTTAACCCCTTTGGTAAGCGTGTAGTTATGAAGAACGATATTGTTGTTGAAGCTAACAGAAACTACGTCTCCATCGATTTTGCCTCCGTCTCTTATTTCGAAGATGATCGTGTCAGAAACCCATTCATAAATTTTATCCTTGCCTTCGGTGATTTCCACCGGTCGGTTAACGCTGGGATTGTTAGTTGGTCTGGCAGGTTTGGTCTTATCCACTACTACAACGCGCGGGGGATCCTTTGGAATGGCTGGTGGCGGTGGCGGCGGTGGAGCTGCTACTTTGAAGAGTTCGTCGAGTGCCGCACTATTTTCGAACCGGATACTTCCACTACTACAATGCGCGTTTCCGACGTCTTTGCTCACAACGGGCCCGACCAGGACAAAGCTGTTTCCTTCTTTTCTATATTTCAGGGAAGACTGAATCAGGCAGATAGTTGCCAGACTTCGGAATCCATTATTATAGAGAATTTCAGTTTCGGTAATATTCAGGGTTTTAGTTTCCCGATTGAGGGTGCCGGTAATCGCAGCTCTGGTATCTTTTTCTTTTACCATATATGTGACTGCATAACCCTTGATATAACCGACTGAATCAGTGAAAACTAATTGATAATTAAAAGTTTCTCCACTTTCTACGCCCAATGAGCCCAGTAAGCTGTATTCTTTTTTTTGCGCGTTGCAAAGCAGGGGTAGTAAAAGGAGTAGACTGATTTTTCGAAACATTATTCTCAACTTAGGAAGTTCGCAAAAATATCACTAATTAATACAATAATAGGGTTTCGGTAGCGGAGAAGTATCTGTAAATCTTATTTTTTCATAAGCAAAGCAGGACATGATTTATATTTGCGCCACAGGAGTAATATCCCCATATTTGCATACTCTGGTAAAACACCCATAGCGAATGATTCTTTCTGACCAACGTATACTTGAAGAGATAGAGAAAGGTACGATTGTAATTGAACCTTTTGACCGGAAATATTTGGGTACCAACTCATATGATGTGCATCTGGGTAAGTATCTGGCTACTTATAAGGATAAAGAGCTGGATGCGCGCTTACACAACAAGATTGAACATTTTGAGATTCCTGAAGAGGGATTTGTATTGCGCCCGGGCACGCTTTATCTGGGGGTAACTCTGGAATATACAGAGACGCATGCCCATGTGCCTTTTTTGGAGGGTAAATCCTCTACCGGTCGCTTGGGAATTGATATTCACGCTACCGCGGGTAAGGGCGATGTGGGTTTCTGCAATACCTGGACTTTAGAGATCTCTTGTGTGCATCCGGTGAGGGTTTATGCAGGTATGCCTATCGGCCAATTGATTTATTTCCCGGTGGACGGAGAAGTGATCAATCGTTATAATACTAAGCAAAACGCAAAATACAACGATCGCACCATCCGTCCGGTGGAAAGCATGATGTGGAAGAATGAGTTTTAGGAGGTTAGATCGTAATTGATCTGAATACCGTATATCTCAGGATCATTTCCAGACTGATACAGATGATGGCTATAAGTGCGAAGGGAAAGAACAACTCCGCATAGTATTTATAGGAACTGATTTCAATCTTGGTTTTTTCCAACTGATCAATCTCTTTATAGATGGCGGCAAGCGATGTATTGCTGGTGGCTCTGAAATATTGACCACCGGTTTCTTTCGCTATTTTTTTCAGCAAGGGTTCGTCGATCTCCACCTTCATCATTTGTCGTACCGTACCTTGAGGAGTCGGAATAGGCATTGGCGCTTCTCCCATTGATCCCAGTCCAATGGTATATACACGAATCTTAAAAGCCTTGGCGATTTCCAGAGCTGTCTCCGGACCGATCTTACCGATATTATTCACTCCATCGGTGAGCAGGATAATCACCTTGCTTTTTCCGTTTGTCTTTCTGATCCGATCTACCGCTGTTGCCAGTCCGTCGCCAATTGCCGTTCCATCTACCAGCACCCCGCTTTCGATTTTGCTGATCTGTTCTTTCAATACTCTATGGTCGATGGTGATCGGACATTGAGTAAAACTTTCTCCTGCAAAGATGACCAGTCCGATCCGGTCTGTTGGCCTTTGGTCTATAAATTCCAGGGCGACATTCTTCGCTGCATCAATCCGATTAGGCTTAAGATCTTCAGCCAGCATACTACCTGAAACGTCGAGCGACAGAATAATATCGATCCCCTCGCTGTTGATAGTTTCAGAGACGTTGCTCGACTGCGGACGAGCCAGTGCAATGATCAAGGCGGCCAGTGCAATGATGCGCAGCACGAACAAAGTGGGGCGGAATCTTACTCTCCAGGAAGGTTTTACATTGCTGACTCCACTGAGCGTACTTAGTCTGACCGCCGGAACATCATGCTTTTTCTTGCGCAACTGCCACCAGATAATAAAAGGTATTAGCAAGAGCAGTGCGAAAAACCAAGGGTGTGCAAAACTGATATGTTTCCAATCCGAAAAGGCGCTGATCATGATTTGGGTTTTACTTCTGTGTTTTCAGGTAAAGTAAGAGTAATGAATCTGCGTGTCGCATCCATGGCCGAAGCATGTTCATGTGGCAATGGATTTGCCTTCGCAAATTTGGCAAGATCGGCGGTACGTAAAATTTGTTCCAACAGATAGAGATGACTTCGCATGCCGGTATTTTTACGTGCTTTGTCCAGTATCTCATCGGTCGTTAATTCCAATGCCGGCGTATGAAAACGCTCTTCTATATAGTTGCGTAAAATATCCGTTAATGTAACATAGTATTCCTTGACCTGGTTATTCTGCCATAATTGTTGTTGCTCTAATTCTTGAAGCAATCTGTAATATTTCTCCTGCATGGTTTCCTTTGGTACAACAGGAGCCGGAGCCGGTTTTACGTCTGATTTTTTCCGTGCCAGATAATAGATCAATGCTGCTAAAGCTACTAATATCAAGGAGCCACCGGTGATCCATCCGATATAATCTCTCCAACTGGGTTCTACAATAATAATTTCTTTGATACCCTTATAACCCTGGGTAGTATCGACCGCTACGGTTTCGACCAAAATTTCCAAAGGGTTGGTTTGGATTAGATATGGAGTGTCCGCGCCAACCGGTATAACAGTCACATTAAACGGGGGAATCACAAAAACACCGGAGTCGAAACCGGTGAGTTGAATTTGCTGCTTGTAAGTGATAAACTCGCCCTCAGCGATCGTATCAATTGAATTTTTGGAGAGTACTTCCAATGTGTTGAAAGTGTCGGGAATGCTCCATTCCAATCGGTTTTTATTGTTATTGTGCCGTAGCTCTATATCCAGATCGGCGCGCTCACCGACCAGAATTTTAGAGGTACTGATAGTAGCCCGAACCGAAGCATCATTCTGTGCCCTTGCTACCTGCTGCAGCAGACAGGTTATAGTCAAGAGTATAAAGACGGCTTTTTGCATTTCCCGGATTATTTTCAATCTGTTTCTAAAATTGGTTATACTCAATCAATGTGCTTTAATATAGAATGATCTGGAACTAACGGCTTTTAAAAAAGCTTTGTAATATTTTGACATAGTCTTCATCGGTGCGGATGCTCATCAGTGTCGCACCTGTTTTGCGGAAAGTCTGATTACAGTATTGACGGTGCCGGTCGAAATTTCGCGCATATTCATTTCTGGTCGTCACATCATCGGTATCCAGCCATTTTAATTGTTTTGTTTCGGCATCTTTCACATGTACCAGTCCGGCCGCAGGCAGTTCTCTGTCCGCTTTATCATATACCTGGATCCCTACCAAATCGTGCCGACGCGCGGCTATCTGTAAGGCTGCTTCGTATGGTTCGCTGATAAAATCGCTGAGTACGAAACAAATCGTTTTCTTTTTCAGGGCATTGTTGAGATATTCCAGAGCTGCGCCGATCTTGGTACCGGAGGGCAATACTTCCGGTTTTAAAGCGATCAACTCTCTGATGATGCGAAGAATATGGCTTCTTCCTTTTTTGGGAGGAATGAATTTCTCTACTTTATCGCTAAAAAAGATCACTCCGACTTTATCGTTATTGGTCACTGCGGAAAACGAAAGCACAGCTCCAATTTCTGTGATCAGTTCTCTTTTGAGACGCGAATGCATACCGAAAAGGGCGCTTCCGCTCACATCGATAAGGAGCATAACGGTAAGCTCTCTTTCTTCTTCAAAAACCTTTACATAGGGATGAGAAAATCGGGCGGTAACGTTCCAGTCGATATTTTTCACATCATCTCCGGGCGTATATTCTCTCACCTCGCTAAACGACATCCCCCTTCCTTTGAAAAGGGAATGGTATTCGCCGGCGAAAATATGATTACTCAATCCCTTTGTTTTGATCTCTATTCTCCTGACGCGTTTGAGTATTTCGGCTGTGGTCATTATCCCTCTTGGTTGAAAGATACACTGTATCCACGAGGGGATACAGTATAAAGTTAGCTCTTCAAAATTATGTTTTACAGCTTTGCTGTATGTTTTCGCTGCTTATCAGCATGCTCGATCCGAACCGCTTTATCTGTAGCCGGTTTGGGTATATGGATTAAGCCTGCGATACAATTAGGTTACAGGGCAAATGTAAAAGATAAATATTATGTCTGTAAGGGACTAATCTTTAAAATTTTCTGAAAAATCAAGAATGGCTTCCAATTAAGCGGGGTCAACCAGTCCGAGTGTAAGTGCTTTTTTTACAAGGGTAGCGGTATTGTTCGCATCCAATTTCAGAAGCATATTCAGTCGGTAGTTATTCACTGTATTAACACTCAAGAACAGTTTTTCGGCGATTTCCTCACTGGTTAGTCCGTCAACAATGCATTTCAGAATTTCTTTTTCCCTCAGAGAAATGGAAGATTTTAGTCCCGCCTCTCTTTTCATTTTTATGGTGAGTCTTTGTAATTTTTCCTTCATTGTCGGTTCTACAAATTCACCTCCGTTGTTCACTTCCCGAATTGCTTCGATCAGAATGTCTTCATCTGTATTTTTCAAAAGATATCCTCTTACTCCGTGCCGCAACATATTGTTCAGATAGAGTGTGCTTTCGAAGTTGGTAAGTACCAGTATCTTAAGGGAAGGATATTTTTTCAATAATATAGGAACAAGTTCGTCGCCTGTCTGACCGGGCATTTGGATATCCAGAAGCAGAATATCCGGGAGGTTACCGGCCTGTAAATCGGTCAAAAGTTCAGCCCCATTAGCATACCTCCCTATAAGTTCCAGATGGGGGTAATGCGATAGCATATTCTCCAGACCCTTGATAATCATCGGATGATCGTCAGCTATGGCTATCCTGATGTTCATGCGGCAAATGTTGATTTAAGTTGTTGCAGATTCAATTTAATGAATATTGTAGTTCCTATTGCTTCCGCAGACTCAATAGAGATATTTCCGTGCAGCGCCTGTATCCGGAATTTCAGATTTTGCAGTCCGTAACCGGCTTCCTGGGTTTGCGGATCAAATCCCTTCCCATCATCTTCTACTATAAGTGATAGCTCATCGCCGTTCCGGATTATTTGAACCACAGCTCTGGTGGCCCGGGCGTGTTTGATTACATTCTGCAGCAATTCTTGCGTGGTCCGATACACTAATAGATCTACTGCTTTGTCTAGTGTTTCCAGATCACCGTGCAGTTGCAGACTCACAAACAGTTCGTCGGCCATGTTGATATTTTCGCAATATATTCTGATCGCTTCGGGCAGTTTATGTTTTACAAGAATATCCGGCATGAGGTTGTGGGCAGTTTTTCGTACCTCTGCGCTTGTATCCTGAAGGATTCGCATGACATTGTCAAGTCCTTTGACTTCCGCCAGGATCGGATTTTGTTTCTTTAAAGCATTCAAATTCATCTTTACTGCGGAGAGCATACCACCGATCCCATCATGTAGTTCACGCGCGATCCGGGCTCTTTCTTTTTCTTCGCCTTGCATCATGGCCCGCAGCTGACTGATCTCTTGCTTTTGGTTGAGGATTTCTTGTTTTTGCTGCAAAATCTCAATATGCTTAGCCTGTACCCGCTGCTTGTTACGATAATTTCGATATACACCGAAGGCGACCAGGATAATCATCAAGCCTCCGCCTGCGCCAATCGTGATCAACCTATTTTTCCGTTCTATATTTCTCTCCTGTTGTGCAATTCGGAGCTTATGTTCCGCCAATTCTTTGTCTTTTTGGGCACTTTGGTAGCGGACTTCGAGCTGACTGATACTCTGTGCATTAGTGTATTCTTGCACACTGTCTTTTACTGCCATGCAGCTGTCCAGCTGTCTGAAAGCTAATGCGTATCGTCCTGTAGCTGCATAAACCCTGGCGAGCCATTCGCTCGACTTGATTATCTGTTCAGGAGACTGTCCCGCACGGGCAGCAGCGAGTGCATCGGATAGATATTGTTCCGCCTTTTGATAATCGCCAAGTTGATACCAAGCTACCCCGGAAAGCATTCTTGAGATATTCTTCCTGTAGGCACTGGGAGTTACAGAGAGCGATTCAGCCTCAGACAGCAGGGTTAAAATCTCGTTCGGCCGTTCCTGCATATAATTGAGATCGGCGAGACCAATCAATGCTTCATATTCCGACTCTTTTATTTTATAAGCGCGGGCCGTATCTAAGGCGCTATTATAATAGTAGGCCGCCTGATCCCAGTCGGATCGCTTCACATAAACATTTCCAATGTTTAATAATATCTTGGTAAGGGTGCTCAATTGCCGGGTACGGATGGCTTGCTGACGAGCTTTTTCTAAATAATATAAGGGCCGACGCTCCAAACCTAAATGAAATAAGACCCCTGCGAGATTGTTATAGATATGGGCAACTTTTGTAGAATCATATTTCTCTGCAAGACGAGCCGCCATGTAATAATACTGAGCCGCCTGATAATATTCACTTCTATAATTATATATTATTCCTATGTTATTATAGGTGTGAAATAATTCCCGCCGGCTTTCTTCAGAATGATTTCCATACCAGGCGGCTTCGTTGAGTAAGAATAACCCCCGGTCGTACAATCCTTTGTCCGCATAAATTTTACTGGAATAATTAAGTGCATTGATGATGCCACGAGGGAAACCGGCTTGTTTGCTTTTCTGAAGCACTTCACTATAAATCATCAACGCACTGTCGGGATTCTCATCAGCTAAAGAATTGGCTTTAAACAAGTATTGCATTATTAATCCGGTATCGGCGAGGGGTGGTAAACTGACCCGATTGCCTTCCTGAGCGTCTGTACTTACGATCTGGGCATTTAATAACAAGGGCAACAGCATAAGGAAGAGCACGAAACATCCCCGACGACCTGAAAACAGGCGAAAAAAATAACAGACAGCTTTCCCACTCTTTGCCAGATTTGTTGCCAATTATTTGTTTTTGTATTAAAAAAATAATTATGATGAAATATATACTAATAACGCTAAAGCAGTGCGCTTATTTTTAACATCTATTAGAACCTTAACAAATATACATATAGTTTGATGGCCTTTCGGCAATCGATAGTTGGATTTTTTGGATGATATAATTATAATTTTAGATGAATGAATCTGCTCGCATAAGCCTATCCTTCCTGGTTCTTACCGGGTTTTTGATGATGACGGGGTTAACTGTTTTGGCTAAATATCAGGGGGGCGATGCTTTTACTGTTCCTTCTGTTTCAATTGATGGATCGAAATCTGAAGGCTTCAATTTTTCGGATCAAACCGCTGTCATAAAGAATAATCATACATACTTTATTGAAAATAAGGGCCAGGTAATCGATCAGTATGGTGCAACCCGTACTGATATAGATTTTAGGATTCCTGGTGGTGAGGGATTGAACATTTTCATCAGTTCAGCCGGGATCCATTATCAATGGAGCAAACCTATTAATCAGTCAAATGCTATTTCCGGAAATCATTTATCTGCCTCCAACAATCCCATCCTGTACGAAATGTACCGTTTGGATATGGAGTTGGTGGGTGCAAAAAAGCCGGAAGCAGTTATTGTGGATGACAGACAGCCTTATTATGAATGGTATTACCTCCCGCATTGCGGGCCGGATGGTGTTAAAGCTGATGCTTACCATCGTGTTGTTTATTGTGAAGTTTATCCGAACATTGACTGGGTGCTTTATATAAAGGGCACTCATCTGGAATACGATTTTGTTATTCGTCCGGGTGGTTCGGTTTCGGATATTCAAATGCAATACAAGGGTGCAGAAGAAATTTCAATATTGCCAAACGGGAATCTCTGCATTAAAACTCCGGAGGGGCGCGTCACGGAGCAGGCTCCTTATAGCTTTGTTTCGGAAGGAAAAGAAATTCATTCTTCTTTTCATTTGAACGGTGACATTGTTTCTTTTGATGTCGAAGCCTTTGCTGCTACTGAAACTCTTGTTATCGATCCGGTAGTCCAATGGGCTACCTACTACGGTGGTAGCGATGGCGATTACAGAGCCACGGTTACTTGTGATACCGATGGCAATGTCTATATGTCCGGTGATGCTGCAAGTCGAAACAATATTGCCACCTCAGGTAGTCATCAAAGTAGTGCTGCCGGCAATCTCGACGCTTTTCTTGTAAAATTTAACAGCGATGGAATTCGTCAGTGGGCCACTTTTCTCGGTGGACAGGATCATGATTACTCCTGGCAGGTTACCTCTGATCCCCAGAACAATATTTATATAGTGGGTCAGACTTATAGTGTCGCCGGTATTTCAACTGTTGGCAGTCATCAGGTGAGTCATGGTGGCGGACTTAGTGACGCTTATCTGGTAAAATTCAATAGCGCGGGTACCCGTCTTTGGGGCACATACTACGGAGGCGGTATCACCAGCAATGGAAATGGTGTCGACTACGGATATGCGGTTACCTGCGATCAAACAGGAAATGTTTATATCGCCGGCTATACCACGAGTGAGATGGGCATTGCAACTCCCGGTGCTCATCAGGGCAGTTTTGCAGGTGGTGATGGGGATGCATTTATCGCTAAGTTTAATAGTACAGGCGTTAGGCAATGGGGTACTTATTTTGGCGGCGGAGATGAAGACCAGGCTCGATCGCTCTCCTGTGATAATTCGGGCAATCTATATATCGCCGGTTACACGTTGAGCAATTCAAATATTGCTAGTCCTTCAGCACACCAAACAATACATGGGGGCAGATACGATGGTTTTCTTGCCAAATTTAACGGTGTCGGTGTTCGGCAATGGTCGAGCTATTATGGTGGTTCTGAAATAGATCGTGCCTATGCCATTCATTGGGATGAATCCGGTATGCTATATCTGGCGGGTGATACATATAGTGGCACCTCCATCGCTACTAATGGTAGTCATCAACCTGTAACGGGCAATCGACAGGATGCTTTTCTGGCAAAATTTAACGAGCAGGGTGTCAGACAATGGGGTACTTATTATGGAGGCAGTCTGGATGATGAAGCACGGGCGGTAACTACCAATAGTACCGGCAGTGTTTTTGTCGCAGGCTTTGCTTCAAGTACCAGTCAAATAGCAACAACTCATGGGCCTCAATCGACCATCGGCGGAAGTCAAGACGCTTTCTTAGTTAAGTTCGACGCCTTTGGCGCGCGGGAATGGGCTACTTATTATGGAGGTACAGGTTTCGATTATGGTTATTCAGTAACTATCGATCAAGACAAAATTTATCTTTCCGGTCAATCGAATAGCGTTACCGGTATTGCGACACCAGGCAGTCATCAGGACGGTTTTGGTGGAGGTTATTATGATAACTATCTCGTAAGGTTTAATGACTGCGATCCCCCCCCCGCTCAATTGAGTTACCAGGGGGATACCATGTTCTGCGAGGGAGATACTCTTTGGTTGCATGCAAACACGGGAAAGCACCGGACCTGGCAATGGGAATTTGATGGAGTGGATGTGCCCGGAGCTAACGATTCGTTATATCCCGCAACCAAATCCGGATTATATACGGTCACCGTTTACAACGGTAGTTGTGGCACCAAATCGCAAGCGGTGGAGATCACAGTTATGCCCCGCCCGGAAACTCCCGCAGCAAGAAATAATGGTCCTTTATGCAATGGAGAGACATTGCATCTCGCGGCGCCGTCAAATGGTGCAGTGACCTGGCTTTGGATCGGACCGAATCAGTTTTCCTCTATTTCTCGGAGTCCGTCGATCGAGAATATGCAGGAGCAAAATGCAGGCGTCTATAAGGTGGTTACCGTTCACGAAAACGGATGCTACTCGGATACAGGCTACACTGCTGTTGACGTAATCAGATTCAGTGCGTTGATTAATGATACAGCTGTTTGTGACGGTGATTTTGGGACCTTAAATGGTCAAGTAATTGCGCCGGACTCCTTTGGAGGGTATAATTACGAATGGGTACCCGCCACCGGTTTGGATAACTCTTTTGCGCAGCATCCTGTCATTACTCGGGAACCGGGCAAATATGTCTACTATTTTATCGTCGAGTCAACCAGTCCGATCCGTTGTTCATCTGTCGATAGTGCGGAAATAACAGTATTACCGGGTGTAGTGCTGACCAATGTGACCGAAGATCGGGTGATTAATTACGGTGCTTCGGTACAGTTAAATGCCGAAGGGGCGGATTATTATATCTGGTCGCCGGGGGATTATCTGAACAACGCTTATTTGCAAAGACCGGTAGCTACCCCCGAGGAAACCATGGAATATGTGGTGGAAGGTTTTAGCAATGAAGGTTGTAGCAGCAAGGATACTGTATTAATCGAAGTGGATCGAACTGTAAAGGATTTTATACCAACGGCGTTTACACCAAATGGAGATGGTAAAAACGACTTTTTCAAAGTTGCTAATCTAAAGACCCAAAAGCTGTTGGAGTTCAGAGTTTTCAACCGATACGGCGAGGAGGTGTTTGCAACGATCGACAAGACAAGGGGATGGGATGGAACGAAAAATGGAGAGCCGCAGGCTAGCGGTACTTATACTTATTTGATCAGAATGATCTACCCCGATAACCCTTTGAAAGTGATTACCTATACCGGGAGTGTTTTGCTTATCCGGTAGTCGAAAATAAATTAAATAATAAAGATTTTAAATAACCCCTAAATCAAACTACAATGACCAAAAAGTTTTACTTCCGCTTGTTAATTACGGCGATGTTGGGTATCGTCGCTACCGGCGCCATGCCGGTTAAAGCTCAGCAATGGGTGTATTTGGGTCAGCCCGGTTTTTCACCCTCCGGTTCGCCGCATGTGCAGCATACCGAGATGGTAATAAACAAGGACAACGAACTCTATGTGGCATTTGCCGACTATGGATATTCTCCTGCAGGCGCACCTTCAGGAACTGTAATGAAGTACACCGATACCGGCTGGACGCCAATTGGTAAACCGGGTTTCACTCCGGGATGGAGCAACTATTGTGCAATGGCCTTAGGAGGAGGTGATACCGTTTATTACACATTTGCAGACGGTACCACTACTGGTTTTTCCAGAGGAAGGGTAATGCGCTATGACGGAAATAACTGGGATTTTCTGGGTGATGTGTTGACTGTTTCCGAAAGCAAGTTTAATAATGTTGTGGTAGCCAGCAATGGTACTGTTTACTATGGTGCTACTGATCGTGGACAGGGTGGATTCGTAGATGGAGCGGTGGTTGTGAAGCGTTATACGGGCAATTCATGGGTAACGGTTGGCGCAACTCATCCTGCAAGTGGAAATGCAAAGGTCTTGGCAGGTTATATGACCATGGACCGAAACGATTCACTTTGGATTGTGTACGCTGATCAAGACGATGCTTCGAAGATAACAGTGAAGAAATTTGATGGCACCGACTGGGTAACGGTAGGAAGTTCATTCCTCTCCGGCTCTTCACCCAATCCGGGACCGCAACCCAGCTTTATCGGCGGTTGCGATGCATGTGGGATTCATTTAGCCTTCGACAATAACAACACTCCTTATGTAGTTTATGCAGCGGTTTTTATGGCCGCACCCAATCTTACCGTACACAAATTCAATGGTACAGCCTGGACCGAAGTAGGTGATCCTTATTTTACCAAGGCTATCAATCCGGCAACTACGGTAACTCGGGGCAGATTGGCTTTTGATCCTGCCAACAATCCTTATGTTACATTTTGGGATCAGGGTACTGTGAACGGAGTAAGAGATCTGGTACATGTGATGAAATACGATGGTACTTCCTGGAAGCATGTGGGCGCACCCGGTTTTGTGAATAATACCACTGCATGGCATTCCATGGTGATCGACGGTAACGGTAATCCCTATGTTACTTTCTATGACGGGGACAACAACGGTAAAATATCGGTAATGAAATACACTGTCTGTGACGCACCGGCTACGCCTTCGATAGTTGCATCCTCAACTGATATTTGTCGCGGCGATTCAGTGATGCTGACAATTTCTGGAACACTAAATGATGCAAGCGATTGGGAATGGTACGAGGGTTCTTGCGGCGGTACTGTTATAGGCAATGGCGACACGATTTGGGTAACACCAACCGATACCACTACTTACTATGTAAGAGGTATGGGCAATTGTGTGGTATCAGGTCCTTGCGCCGCTGTGGATATAAATGTGACTTTTGTGCCGGTACCCACCTTTGGTGCTGATGGGGATACTTTGGTGTCTTCGGCTTCGGAAGGGAATCAATGGTATTTGGATGGGGAACCTATTCTTGGGGCAACTGATCAAAAATATGGAGTAAACCAAAGTGGTGATTATTCAGTTAAGGTAACGGTCGGACCGTGTAGCGCACAGTCTGATTCAGAGCATATAATTCCCACCGGTGTTGGTTATACTGAATACAGTTCTGAGATTAAGGTGTTCCCTATTCCTTTTGATCAGTTCGTTCGTATAAACATCGATGAAAATCCGCAAGAGCTGAAAAACTGGTCGTTGGTGCTGACTGACCAAGTCGGCAGAACCGTGTATTCGCAAAGCGGACTGCTGGTTAAAAATCAAATAGATTTAGCTAGCCTGGCACCGGGTATGTATCTGCTGCAACTGAAATCAGAAGCCGGGGCTAACAAAGTGTACCGGATTATTAAGAATTAGAGATAAAAGCTCTAATGGGGTATGTGCCTCCGTTGTAAGATCAAACAAGGTTTTATGGCGGGGGCACATATCTTTTCAGAAAGGCAGCAGGATTGATGCCTAAAGTCAAATAGGAATTTCCGAAAATTTTAACCGGTTTTCGTCAACATAGTTGGTAAAAAACTTACTGATTTTTCTTTTTTCTTATATTTAAATAGTGATGGACAATCCACACATGAAAGTTTTTCGCTTATGACCCCGGAATCCCAAGCGTTAAATGTTAACGGGACACCCTGTTTTTCACCCTTTTTTTAACAGATTTTGAAATTTTAATGAAAAATATTGTTAAATTCAATTTTTAAAAACGAGTAATACTTGCAAGATAAACCTGTTAACCCAATATAAAACTTTGTGACGATGCGCATCTTTACGCAAAGAAGAAGTCTCTATTTATTAAGTATGGCGTTGTTTACTGCAGTGAGTTCGCTGCGGGCGCAAACCACTTACTTAGAGTCGAAACCTACGAATTACAATGAATTTCGAGACCCCGTTACATTGATTACCGATGAGGTAGTCCGTGTAAATGCAGGGTTTGAGCAACATCCGGAACTGGGACTTTTGTACGCCGGAGCTCCTTGTACCAACTGTTATGAGGTATTAGAGAAGCGTACCGATAAAACCAAAACCTTTGCTGAGATTGGTTCTGACGGCCGACATGTATTCGTTCAGTCTTCCACTGAATCGATGCACTATAAAAACGAGCGCGGCGAATGGCTGACTATCCAACCGGAATTAGGGCGTGTTCCCGGTCGTTCGGATTTCTATGCATCAGTTTCTTCTCCCTGGCCGGTAGCAATTGATACACGTGAAGGAAATATCCAGATTGGTCGTCGCGGAGAGCGAGTAGCCTTCAACAATTTGGTGTTGATATACGTTAATCCCGACGGGGTGGAGCGCGTAATTGGTAAGGCTAATTGGCGTAATCACAGAGCGGGCAACGGGGGTATGTATGTCACCGACATCTGGCCGGATATCGACATGGAAGTGAAAGTGTATCGTGGTGGTACTAAAACTAATTTTTTGATTAAAAGGCCCAATCCTGCTTATGCAAACGGAAGAGTCATTATCCGCGATAGTATGCAGATGGATAATGACTTGTACGTATTTCGTTCCGGTCAATCAACTGTACGTGGACCACTGGAAATACGCACAGTCTCCGGTCGTATTCCTTATAGAATAAGTGAGGCTTTAATTTGGGAGAACGGCAGATTTGACGATCCTTCATTACTGGATTATCGTCCCGCAGGCCAGCGTGGGGAAGTACTTGATATTATTATTCCGGGCGACTGGTTTAACAGACGACCCAATGCTTATCCAATAACGGTGGATCCGTTCTTCCAATCTACTAATGCAACTACCGTAACCGGTTCGGATTATGTAGCAAATTGTAATTCCATAACCGGGGGTTGTACATTCGTGAATTCGGTGCCTGTTCCGCCCGCTATTACCGTTACTGATGTTCGGTTTACATTCGGTTTCCTGATCGATACTTTCCCCGACAGAGTGGGATTTGATTTTCGGATAGGAAACTGTCGTCATCCGAATGCACCTACGGGCAACTGGGGTTGTGATGTTACCATCGCACAGCTTTATCCGCCACCATATCATTGTGTCGGACTGAATCGTTCTATCTTCGATGCGGTATCCGGTTGTATTCCTAAGCCGCAGTGTCCAAGTTATAATCTAGACGTAACATTGAGAATACTGCGTTGTTATCGTCCTTTACCTGCAGGCTGTACTTACACCGGAATCTTCGCTTATGATCCGTTCATTGTAACAGTCGAGGGCTGGACACTCGAGCCATTTACCGTCAGCGTCGATGCACCCAATGCAACGATTTGCGAAGGGGATTCTACTTTAATAAGGGGTACACCTGTGTACGGAGTTAGGCCGTTCCAATATTTATGGTTACCTACCGGACAGACCGACTCCGCAATTATGGTGAAACCTACGGTGAATACCACTTATATAGTGCAGTTTACCGATTCATGCGGTAGAACGGCCGCCGATACAGTTGAAGTATTTGTGACGCCTAGTGATAACCCGGGTTTCACTTTCGAACCAGATTCCGTATGCCCCCGCACACCAATCAATATCAAGGGTAATGATGCCGGAGGTCAACTGTCTTATTACAGCTGGGACGTTCCGGGTAGCGCGCATCCGACACTGAGTAGTGTGCGTGAGTTTACTACAACTTACGCCGAAGGTGGTGTCTATGATATCACAATGTATTATCAGAGTGGCAATTGTAAATTCCCATATACCGAGCAGATAACGATACATCCTGAGGTGAAAGTGGAAATTTACGATACCATCTGTGACGGAGACGTGTACGAGTTCTATGGTAATTTATATACGACTCCGGGAGTTTATAAACACATCAACAAGACAACCTTTGGCTGTGATTCAATATTAATTCTGCACCTCCAGGTAAATCCGATTCCTCCGATTCCGGTGATTACTGCTAACAATCCGGTATGTTATGGGGACGATTTAGTATTGGAAGCTTCTGAAATTCTCGGCGTGGAATATGCCTGGACCGGCCCGAGAGGATTTACCAACGGCAATCGGAAGTTTAAAATTGAAGCGGTTAATTTCGATATGGCCGGTATTTATACGGTTACCAGTACCCGCCTAAACTGTACATCACCTCCGGGAGAAGTTCGAATCGTGGTTAAAAAATTACCGGAAATTTCTATCACTGCCGACAGGACAGATATTTGTTCCGGAGACAGTGTCCGTGTAGAAACCATCGCTAATGATGCTTACACTTACCAATGGAAGCCGGAACATGTAATGAGATCTAACGGCTCGGCAGTTGCCTATGGTGTTGTGCCTTATAAAACTCATATCAATGTTATTGTAACTGATACCGGAAAATGCGTTAGCATGGATAGTATCTACATTAATACAGAGCCTTGTTGTGAAGTATTCTTGCCGGATGCATTTACTCCCAACAACGATGGTAGAAACGATGTCTTCCGTATCGTAACCAATGGTAATCTTGTATTAAAAGAATTCCGCGTGGTGAACCGTTGGGGTATGACCGTATTCGCCACTGCCAGTCAGCATATCGGTTGGGACGGTCTTCACAATGGCAAACCTCAAGATCCCGGAACATACCATTATTATCTGGAGTATAGTTGTCCGGATGGCGGTACTTATGAAATGAAGGGCGTGGTTACACTACTTAGGTAACCATTAAGTTGGATAAAAAGAAGGGGGTCTGCAAAGGCCCCTTTTTTTATTTAAGCTGACGTAGAAATAAAAACATACAAAGGCAAATGAAAACTGAAACAAAGATGATTGCCCAAGGCTTTATGCGGAGCCATTGCATCATTTGTTTTTTCTTTTGCAGTTCCGACTGTATTAGTACTTCTTGCGGTCGCGATACCAGAATCAATCGCTCGCAGAGGTCCTTGAAGTAAAAATAATCGACACCTTTCAACGCCTCTAGTAATATGCCTACCAATTTTTGATTAAACTCGGCATCCGATTCTCGCTGTAATATCGCCAAATGATGGTCGGAAAGTATTTTATCAGCCTGATCAAAGACGGTTGACTGGGTAGGTTTATAGGCATCTACCAAGGTAGTCTGATTTAATAATTTTACTGCTTCATTATAGATAAAGGCGGGTGTTATTTTCTGAACGTTTTTTTTGCCCGACAATCCGGAAAGATACCGTTCATTATCGTAGGCGGCGCGCAACTTGGGTTGAGAAAGTATCTCGTAAGCTTCGCGGATTTCGTGGAAATAACCAGCCGTATACTGGTCATTTGTATTTTTATCCGGATGGTAACGATGCATCAATTGCCGGTACGCCCCTTTAATTTCTTGCAGACTTGCATCTGCAGTTACTCCCAAGGTTTTATAATAGTCTTTAATCTGCATGTTCTATTCTCAAGCTATCGCACTGTCTTTGTATTGCCACAAATGCAGACAAGCATAACTACGATAGGGTGCCCAATTCTGAGCTATTGATATCATTTCACGTTTAAAATTCTTTTTTTCCAAAGGATTTAAACCATACAATCTTGCCATCGCTTGTTGGATACCGTAATCATCAGGAGCGAAGACATCCTCTCTAGCAAGGCTGAAAATCAAAAGCATTTCTATCGTCCAACGACCAACACCTTTGATAGGCAAGAGAAAGTCAATTATTGCGTCATTATTCATTGCAAATATTTGCTCATCATCCATTCCATAAGTAATCGAGTGCTGAGCAACATTTCGGACATACGCAGTTTTTGAGCCGGAGAGCCCGATTCCCCGGAGTGATTCCTCCGGTACGGTCAGAATTTGTTCTGCAGTAGGGGGCTTCCCCTCGAACAGATCCATAAATCTTTGAAATATTACCGCCGCCACCTTGGTTGAGAGCTGTTGACTCATGATGGAGCCACATAGTTGAAGCAGAATATTCGACTTCGGTTTTAGCTCAAATGGATCCTGTTGTCGAAGTACAAGTGCCAAGACCGGATCTCTGATCAGCTGTCGGTAATATTTCGGAGTGGCCATGTAACCGGCGATTTAGAAAAGCAAGAATTTCTTTTTCTTAATAATTTTTACTGATAACATACGGATATCAGTCTGGGGGCGGTCTGCAGCATCTCTGGGCGCGATGGCAATTTTTTCTGCAATTTCAATTCCCTTTGTCACCTTCCCAAATACGGTATAGTTGCCGTCCAGATGGAGGGCACCACCTTCGTTTTTATATGCTTCTCGCTGTTCCGGAGTAAGCTTACGTCCACTTCTTTGGGAAAAGTTGTCCAATTCTGCATCAGTAAATTTCTTACCGGTAACGATATAAAACTGGCAGCCTGAGGAGGCTTTTTCGGGATTGTTATCGCGTGCCGCGGCTAATGCGCCTCGATGATGAAAATATTCATCGTTGATTTCAGCAGGAATTCTGTATCCGATATCCCCGTTGCCCAAACGCTGACCGGCGGTAGCTCTCTTTGATTCGGGGTCGCCGCCTTGAATCATGAATCCGGGGATGACACGATGAAAAAGGGTGCTGTCATAAAAACCATCTTTGATCAGTTTGATCATATTATCTCTATGGAGTGGTGTTTTATCATATAACATCAATTCCATTGTTCCCTCTGTGGTTACTATCCGGATGTTTGTTTTTTGAGCAAATGCAGTAACAGTAAGCACTGCAGTCAACATTAATAAGCTAAATCTTTTCATGCGTTGTATGGTTTGAGAAAGGACTAGCATAGTTACAAAAAAATCAGAACACGGTAAACCGAAACTCATGTTGACCATGTCTTATATGGATATCAAATAATATTTTTTATCTTTCGGCTATTATTTCTTGTAATTAAATCCTTATCTTATTACAATTTCAAAACTTGAAACTAATGAATGTAAGTAGAGTAGAAATGTACTTAATGACTAACGCAAAATATTTCGAAAGTCACCAAATACCGGCCATCCGAGAACGTTTATCGGAATTGGATGAGGCTCAATGGATCAGAGTACAATCTCTTCAATTTAAGGATCCCACTGTGAGTTTGGTGGTGTCATTAGTCGGAGGCTCTCTTGGAATCGATAGGTTTCTTATAGGTGATGTGGGTTTGGGAATCGGAAAATTAATTACTTGTGGGGGATTTGGTGTGTGGACCATTATCGATTTCTTCCTTATCATGGGTGCTACTCGAGAAAAGAATATGTTGCAATTAAATAGCGCTCTTTACTAAGAATGACTAAAAAACGGTTTTATCTAGCAGTCGTATTGTACTACTTGGCAGGGTTGTTCTGGCTGATCGTTTCCTCTAGTTCGGTAGAGCTTCCATTTGGATGTATTTTCAAGCATACCTCCGGTTTACCCTGTCCTTCATGCGGAACAACCCGATCATTGTTATGCATTTTTCAGGGCAATATTTGGGAAGCAATGTACTGGAACCCAATGGGAATTTTTTGGCTGATCATTATTTTGATATTGCCTGTTTGGTTAATTTATGATTGGCTGCGCCAAAGAACTACGTTTCAAAAAGCATATCAAACAATGGAGGCGAGCATTCGGAAGAAAAAGGTATTTATTCCTTTATTGTTCTTAATAGGGGCAAACTGGGTTTGGAATATAATGAAGGGCATATGATCAGCATAAAGCAATTTTCCTATAAACCGGGCGAGCACGAAGCTGAAAAGGCTTCAAATAGCTATCTGATGTCTGTAATAGCTTTGGTAGCCGGACTTCCGCTTCCAATAATCAATTTGATTGCCACAGCCGCTTTTTATTTAGGCAATCGGAAGGGTACTTATTTTGTAAGATGGCATTGTACACAAGCATTATTATCCCAATTGTCGCTGTTCATGGTTAACAGCATTGGTTTTTGGTGGACAATCAGAATTATTTTCGGATCGATTACACCAGACAGCCGATACGTTGCATATTTAGCAGCAATTTTATTTTTTAATCTGGCTGAGTTCATTGCTACTGTATATACTTCAATTAAAACCCGTAAAGGTTACCATGTGGAATGGTGGTTTTATAGCGGTCTAACTCAGTGGTTGGTATCGGAAAGGGGACCAGCTGCCGGAAAGGTATTGTTACAGCAGTTCATGTTGATATTGAGTTTTGTGGTAGTTATATATGGATTCGGGAGGATTGATTGGATGCAAGTCTTAAATATTCAGACTCAAAAGCAGAATCTGGAGCAAAAACTGGGCGATCTGATCTGGGATTCTTTCGAACAATCCGGTCAGGTACTCAAAGATACCAGTCTGATAAATCCCGTCGAAAGAATGGTCACCCATCTTTGCGAAAAAAATGAAATCGATCGAACAAACATCAAACTGCACCTATTGAAATCTGAGCAGGTAAATGCCATGGCATTGCCAAATGGTCATTTGGTAGTGTTTACCGGACTTGTTGAATTCTGTGACAATGAATCGGAATTGTTCGGTGTATTAGGCCATGAAATTGCACATATTCGCCACCAACATGTGATGAAAAAGCTAATCAGGGAATTAGGATTAACATTTTTGTTCGGAGCCGCTGGCGGAGATGTGAACTCGATCCTTAAAGTAGTAACCTCCACTGCATATGATCGAGAGCTGGAACGGGAGGCAGACCAGAGTTCTGTGGATTACATGGCAGCAGCAGGAATTGATCCCAAACCATTTGCAGAACTGATATACAGACTCCGCTTTATGGATAGTCTGAAAGAATTAATCTGGATATCCTCTCACCCCGGATCTGAAGAAAGGGCGAAGAACATTGCGAGTTATTCCGATGAAAAGAAAATTGCTAAACAAAGGTTCTTCAAGGAAGAGGAATGGGAAGAGTTAAAGAAAAATATGCGAGGAAATTAAATAACAAGGTTGGCAGATTATAACTCAACCCCTATTTTTGTCGACCGAAAGAGAAAATTCAGAATGAAAAAGCATTGCGCGCATATGATGTGTTGCCATAAAAATGGTTCTTCACCGGGAAGAAGGGTGTAGGCAGTGTACTGAATGAACAATAGTTGATTCCAGAAATATACGCCCTTCGGATATTCCGAAGGGTTTTTTTATACCAATAGCAAATAGAAATGAAGCTGATCAATAAGAAAATATGCATGACCAAAGACATTGGCATACACGGAAATATTTTTGGGGGTATCCTAATGTCATGGATCGACGAATCCGCCGCTGCGTTCGCAACCGAATTCTGCTGCACACCCAATTTGGTAACGCTCAGAGTGGGTGAATTGTTGTTTAAAAAGCCCCTCAAAGTGGGTAATCACGTACGCCTATACGGAAAAGTCGCTCATTTGGGTAATACAAGCATTACTCTGGATATGGAAGCCAGAAGGTATAGCGTGTACAGCGGTGAAGAAACAGTAGTTTGCACCACCTCCATCACCTTTGTAAGAATTGATGAAGATGGTAATCCTACACCCATAGGCGCCACTGTCAGAAGCAGATACGAAGGACAGCAAACATCGTCCTAAAGACGTCCACACCAAGTTGTTTTGAAAATCTACGTAGTACTACCCAATTTTTTTCAATTGGGTAATCTTGCGCTTATAGTAAATGGCGACTAAGAATAACTTTGTAAGAGACCTGATCTTTAGGTTTTGAGCTATTATCGAGAAGAAAAATTTATCAGTATGCGAAATTCTACTTTTTTAAGGCGAGCAACTCTGGTCCTCGCATTATCTGCCCCATTCTACAGTTTTGGGCAGAATGCACATTTTGAATGGGTTAAAGGAGGCGGAGCCACAACATTGGACGAGGCGACCTCAGTTACTACAGATCCCTGGGGTAATGCCATTAGTGTAGGAGCGTTTCACTCAGACGGAACTCCCTCTAAACAGTTCATGTTTATTCCCGGAAACGCACATGCTGCACTACCGGGTAGGTCGGGTATGAACGCATATGCCATCAAGACTAATCCTAACGGAGATGTTATCTGGGCTAAAAACTTCTACGGTGGCGGCGGCAACGGTACTGCCAGCAGTGTAAAAACCGATAAAGACGGGAATATTTACCTCACCGGTATTTTTAATGAAGAATTGGACTTTGGGACTGTTACCGTAACCAGTAAGGGCGAAAGAGATATTTATGTCGCTAAGCTCGATTCAGCCGGTAACTGCATCTGGGCACATGGTTTTGGTGCCGATGATAAGACCGATGAATGGGGGGTAGGTATTGATGTCGACGCAGCAGGTAATGTCTATGTAACCGGACAACTCACAAAGGGCGACGTAGATATGAATCCGGGCACCGGCGTGAATTTGGTATCCGGACCGGGAATTTTTGTTCTTAAATTAAATTCTGCAGGTAACTACGAATGGGCTAAAGCTATTAATGGCGAGGTTTACCTTAAAGAGTTTACCGGCGATATCCTTAAAGTGAATGAAAATGGTGATGTACACATCACAGGTTATTTCACCAACTCCGTAGATTTTGATCCGGCCGGGTCGGGACAAATTCTGACTTCCATTCCGATGGTGCCTCCGGGTAGCTTTCCAGACGAAGATGCCTTTATCCTGAAACTCGATAATGCCGGCAATTTCAGCTGGGTAAGACATATCGGAGGCGGCGGTTTTACACAGGGCTGGGGAATCACAGTAGATGACCTAAGTAATGTGTACACCGTTGGAACTTTTGCCAACGTAGTAGCCTTGAATCCCGCACAACCTTCTCAACTCACTCAGTCATTCAATAGTAACCACGATGTGTTCATCAGCAAACTGGATTCCAATGGTAACTATGTGTGGGCCAAGACTATTGGTGGTAACGGTGTAGATTATGGTCAGGCAATTGAAGTTGATAAACAACGTAATGTCTATATCACCGGTGCCGCCGGTTCTTCTCGTATTGACTACGATCCCGGTACTAATCCGCAGGATACATTCTTCGCTGACAGAATCGGTAGCTGGGCGGATATGTTTATCGTTAAACTGAATGAAGGCGGAAATTTCGAATGGGCCAAAACATTCGGTTCCAATACCTCAACCGTGGGCGGTAATTCTTTGGCTATTTCAAATGAATACGAAGTGTACTCGGTAGGTTCCTTCCATGGCACCGTGGACTTCGATCCGGGTCCGGGTGTAGAAAATATGAATTACCTCGGTGGTAACGGTAGCATCTTTATTCTTAAATTATCTTGTGCCGACCGGGTGGAAACCCTTTTGGTTGAAGAATCCTGTGGTGAATACGAGTTTGGCGACAGCGTATATACAACCTCCGGCGTTTATACGATCAAAGCCACCACAGTTATGGGTTGCGATAGCATCATCACCCTGGATCTCACTGTGAATTCTATAGATGCACCCCTGATCGATGTAGATGAGTTTACACTGAGTGTTCCGGATGTATATGCTTCTTATCAATGGCATAAGAACGGGGATCCTATTCAGGGCGCAACCAACGCCAGCTATCTGGTTACCGAAAATGCTAGATATTTTGTACAGGTAGAAAATGATGAAGGTTGCCGTACCAGATCTTCTGAATACGAAGTGAACAATGTGTCTGTAGCATGGCTGCAAGATGCTCGAAACAAAGTGGCCATTTATCCCAATCCGGTGACCGATAGATTGTTTGTACAAGCGAATGAGCAGGTGACCGTTCGTTTATTCCAATCGGACGGACGTCTGGTGAATGAACAAACAATTAACCCCGGAACAACCGATATTTTAGTTGAAGGTTTACCAGCAGGTTTGTTGTTATTACAGGTTGTAGATAACCAAGGAAACATGCTGCAGACTTTAAAACTGATGAAACAGTAATTTTCATAAGTTCCCCATGATATGAAAATTCAGGGCGTTTTTCCGAAAGGAAACGCCCTTTTTTGTGTGTGGTAAAATAAACCTGAATAAATTTAGACTATGGTTCGGGCAAATGGGAAATATCAACGGAGGTGGACATGGACCGTGCTGTTCCTGCTAATGGCTTGGATCGCACGGGCTACTCCGGAAGACAGCCGAAAGAGTTATACCAGTTTCACTGGTAAGGAGGCGTTACAGGAGCTCTTGGCAGAAGCTAAATCTTTGTCCCTCCAAGGCTATCACGACAGTTCCCTGAAGCTATATCGCCATATTCTGGAACGGAGCATCTTGATACACTACCAATACGGGATTGCCAGATCGATGATCAATATTGGGAATGCTGCTGCGCATTTGAATAACACCACTCTGGCGATGGATTATTTTAACGGTGCACTGAATTATTGCGATACGGTGGGTGCGACCAAAGGATTGATAGCTGCGATCTACAACAACAAAGCAAATATTTATTACCTCTGGGGTGAGAACGAAAGAGCGGTGAAAATGTTGATGAATGCCCGTCATTATGCCAATCGCTTTCCATCAGAAATATCCAGGAGTAGTATCTATATCAACCTGTCTAACATTCTAAATTTAATGGGGCGTCATGAGCAGGCCTTGGTTTTCCTGGACACCGCAGAGACAATAGCGATCAACACAGGTGATCCGGTGGCACTCGCCAATAGCTATCATGGAAAGGGATCTACATACCAAAGTCTGGGGAATTGGGAGGCCGCAAAGCGCTATACACTTAAAGCATTACAAGTCGGAAGGGAGAATGGTTATAATGATATCGCCTATTCGGCAATTTCCAATCTCGGAACAATAGCCTTGGGGGAAGGGCATCCCCGAGAAGCTATCAATTTTATCAAGCAAGCCGATTCACTCGATTCTGATGTGTCGCCCTATTATAAAATCAATGCACTGAATTTGCTGACCCGGGCTTATCTGGCATTGAACGAGTTTGAGGTTGCAGAAGCATATACTCAAGAGGCAATCCGATTGGCGAAGCAGTTTAATTCTACCAGGAATTTGTTAGAGACCTATCAACTAATGCATGAGCTTTACTACGAAAAGGGAAATTATCAACAGGCCTATAAGCATTTACTCCAGGAAAAATTGATTTCGGATTCGCTTACCAAGGAGCAGAGTGCGAATGCAATGGAACAACTGCAACTGAAATATCGTTCTGCAAAGCGCGACCAGGAGCTCGCAGAAACCATGTTACTGGTAAGCCGGCAGCAAGCAGAAATTAAAATGAGGAATATCTGGATTTGGATCTCTGTTTCCGGACTTTCAATAGCAACATTGATCATTATTTTGCTGAGAAGAAATTACAAGCATAAGCAGGCTTACGAGAGAGAAAGAGTGCAGCTATTGCTGCGTCAGCAGGCATTGAACGAGATGAAAGCCGTAATCGATACCGAGGAAAGAGAAAGAAGTCGTATCGCCAGGGACTTGCATGATGGCATTATGATTCAATTTTCCACTGTAAAAATGAACCTTTCTACTTTGCTAGGCACAAGCGGTGAGGTAATTCAGAAAGAAGCACTGCGGCCTTATATTGCTCAACTAGACCACGCTACACAATCATTAAGAAGAGCGGCTCACCATCTGATGCCGGATATGTTGTTGGAAGAAGGATTGGCAGAGGCAGTGTATTATTTCCTAAATAACTTGAAAAAGGAAGTGCCGTTTACCATTACCTACGAACAAATGGATAATATACCCCGATTCGCGGTTCAATTCGAACTGGCAGTATATCGTATTGTTCAGGAATTGATTCAAAACATCATTAAGCATGCACAGGCTACAGAGGCATATGTGCAGTTGAGTTATAGCGAAGGTCAGCTCGGTATTGACGTGGAAGACAATGGAATAGGACTCCCATCGGCGGATCAAAGAAAGCGAGCGCAGGGATCCGGACTGAAAAGTATTGAATCAAGAATGAACACATTGAATGGCACCATGCGAATCCAAAGTAATGAGCGCGGAACTAGTGTCAGTCTTGAATTTAACACCGATGCACACCCCTTTATAGCCTGATGTGGGATAGTTTTGGTATATTTAGCTGACAAAAGCTGACAAGTGCCGATAAGTGTATTCATTACAGACGATCATCCTCTGGCAATTACGGGTTTGATGAATATGTTATTGCCTTATAAGCATATTAGTGTCAGTGGGACTTTTTTTTCAGGGGAAGAATTATTAGAGGGACTTCGTTCCGAACAACCCGATATTATTTTACTCGATATACTTCTACCGGATATAAATGGAAAGGACCTAGCATTAAAAATAAGCAATGCCTATCCTGAAGTCAGAATTATCGCTATTACAAGTTTGGACGCTCCTACTCACGTGAAATCAATGCTCCGTAACGGCTGTAAGGGATTTGTATTAAAGAACATTGATCAACCCACGCTGGTTGCGGCGATTGAATCTGTTTATAGGGGTGAAGAATACATAGAATCCTCCCTTAAGGAGCAGATGCTTGGAAATTTGCTGAATTTTCGGAAGCGCACGGTGAATAGCGAAACCTTGGTAAAACCAAGACTTACTAATCGGGAGAAGGAGGTCCTGGATTTGATAGTGAAAGAGTATAGCAATCAGGAAA
>CAZWPF010000024.1:0-31405 GCA_964636205.1 uncultured Chitinophagaceae bacterium
TATTATCATGGAGCGAGGTATTATATACCGTGGCTGGCAAGATGGAGTGCTGTTGACCCGTTAGCACACAAGATGCCAAGCATATCACCCTATGCTTATTGTGCAAATAATCCTGTATTATTGGTTGACCCTGATGGTAGACTTCCAATTATTCCTTGGCTATTAAAAGCAGGTGCAGGAGCAGCAGCAGATATATTGGCACAGGCAAGTATGGATTACTTGTTTAACTCAAATACGACAAGTTGGATTTGCGTCCTCTGCGTGAACCGATTTATTTCTCGCAAAGAGCGCAGAGAAGATGCTGCATATTCTACGTCACTGCGTGCTTCGCGAATTAGCTTTGCATTCACGATTGTAAAATAATAAAAAAAAAAGCCCGGATCTACCGGGCTTCCATATCATCAAGTTGTTACCGTAGGAATTCTACTATCTTTCTTTATGCTCGCAAATCCACCCAGCACATTCCGAAGGTTGTGAAAACCCTGCTTCTTCAACAAGGATGCAGCAATTACCGAACGGTATCCGCCGGCACAATGGATATACAAATTCTTATCGGTATCTATCATCGCAATATTGATAATATCCGACATGGTATCCAGAGGCAGATTCGTCGCTCCTTGTATGTGGGCAGACTCAAATTCTGTTTGCTTTCTAACATCAATCACGGCCAAATTAGGGTCATGGGGTAAATCCATTGCCAACTCATCAGCCTCCACATCAATTATCATATCTATAGGCTCACCTTGTTGTTGCCAGGCTGCCATTCCGCCTTCCAAATAACCGATAACATTGTCAAAGCCAACCCGAGCCAAACGAGTAACTGATTCCTTTTCCTTTCCTGGAGCCGCAACCAGTACCATCGGAACATCGAAAGGCAATAAAGCGCCGGCCCATTCCGCGAAACGACCATCCAACCCTACATTTACCGCACCCGGAATAAAGGCCTCAGTAAAAATAGTAGCAGGACGAGTATCCAAAATCCATGCACCTTTCGCTACTGCCTGCTTAAACTCGCTAACCGACAAACCTTGAAGTGAGCGATCCATCACCTCATCAATACTGGTATATCCTTCTCTGTTGATTTTTGCATTCAAAGGAAAATAAGCAGGAGGCGCAGACAATCCGGTAGTCACCTTACGAACAAATGTTTCCTTATCTATATTACTCAAAGCATAATTAGAACTCCTTTGTTCGCCAATAGTACTAAACGTCTCGGGACCGAGATTTTTACCGCAAGCAGAGCCGGGACCGTGTGCAGGGTAAACGATCACATGATCGGGTAACGGACTGATTCTGGTGTGCAGACTGTCGTAGAGCATGCCGGCAAGAGTCTCCTTATCAAGATTACCGCTGAAAAGATCCGGCCTACCTACATCCCCCACAAAAAGGGTATCGCCCGTGAAAATGCTATAAGGTTGGCCTTGCTCATCAAAAAGCAAGTAACATGTACTTTCAAGAGTATGACCCGGTGTGTGAATAGCCTTGATGGTAAGTTTTCCTATCCTAAACTCTTCATTATCTGCCGCCTTATAAAACTTAAAACCCGCTTCAGTTTCAGGTCCGTAAATTATGGTGGCTCCGGTCTTCGCGGCCAAATCAAGGTGTCCGCTCACAAAATCTGCGTGGAAATGGGTTTCAAAAATGTACTTGATTTTTACACCCTTTTCTTCAGCCATCTGCAAATAAGTATCAACATCCCTCAGAGGATCAATCACCGCTGCTTCTCCTTCGCTGCTGATGAAATAGGCTGCTTCACTTAAGCAGTTGGTATATAATTGCTCTACAGTCATTTTAGTTGTTTATAGTTGAGCTTATAGAAAAGTTCAGCCGAGCCCTTTGCTGCCCGGCTGTAACAAAATTAATTTAATCGTCACCTCTGTTCAAAAAAATCAGAATATAATAGAGCAAGGTGGCAACCGAACTTATTGCCGCTACGAGATAAGTACGTGCTGCCCAGTTCAATGCATCCTTAGCCATTCCATGTTCTTGTCTGGATGTCAGACCGGTAGTTTCCATCCAACGAAGGGCTCGACGGCTCGCATCATACTCCACCGGTAAGGTTACTAACGAGAAAATGGTTGACATCGCAAAAAGTATGATTCCGGCTAACAGCAACATCTGATTCCCTTGACCAAACAGTAGTCCAAGACCGGCAAGAATCACCCATTGTGATAAGGTAGTTGAGATCTGTACAATCGGTACTAATCTACTTCTTAGCATCAGCATGCTATAAGCTGTAGCATGCTGCACAGCATGACCGCACTCGTGAGCGGCTACTGCAGCTGCAGATATACTACGACCGGCATATACTTCAGGACTCAGATTTACTGTCTTTTCAATGGGATTGTAGTGATCAGATAAAAAACCCTGAACCGATACTACTTTAACATCATAAATTCCATTCTCATGCAGCATTTTTTCTGCTACTTCCTTACCGCTTAGTCCTCGTTGCAACGGCACCTCGCTATACTCCCTGAATTTACGCTTCAATTTTCCACTTACCAGCATGCCCACCAGAAACATGATCCCGGCCAGCACATAATAGCCCATATAAGCTCCCATATCTAACTCTTTTTTTGATAGTTATAGCAAAACGCCTACCAAACTAAAGAGGCGCAATTTTGTCATGACATTAAAGTTAGTAGAATCTTAGGAATTTCTAGTCAAAGACCGCCCATCGGGCACTAGCATTTTATTGAATATTTTTCTTATATTTGGTAAAAAGCCATTTTATGATACGGAAATTTACTAGTCTGTTGATTTTATTCCTAGCATTTCAAGCATGCAGTTCAGAATGGAATAAAGCTGATGCACAAATTGTATTTGCCCCTGTTGGCGCTAAATGGTATTATTCAGGCGGTGGAGTGGATAATCCAAATTACACCCAAATGAATTATATCTTGCTAGAAGTCGAAAAAGACACCTTAGTCGGTACACAAAATTGGCAAAAACTGACTGTCACGAGCGTTACTTCCTATTTCGAACCTGACACTCCTCAATATTATGACACAGTGTCGCTATGGCCGATTTTCTTATATACTTCGGGAGATACCGTTTACTATTACAATGATACATTCGCCACATTACTCCCGCTTTATATTTTTAATGTTACAGTGGGCGACACGGTAAGTTATCACCAACCATGGCGTACTTGCTATAACCCCAACGATACCTTTGGAGTTATAATCGACAGTATTACCGGTTTCCAGGTAGATGGCTTGTCCTTAAAGCGCATCCATTCCAGCGAGATCCCCTTTTCTCCTTCCTACATGGCCCAAGAATACATGGAGCGAATCGGTCCGTTAAATGATTTTTTACTGAGTCATAATTGTGGGATTACCATACCTGAGTATTATGGCCCTTCGTTAAGATGTTATTTTGACAGCGATATCAGTTATAAGCGAATCAGTGTGCCATGTGATTATTTGCAAACTAGCTATACAAACATCCCTTCGTTTAATGTGCAGTCACCGGCGGTCTATCCCAACCCGGCGCAATCCGAATTAACTTTCAGCTTTCCATACAGTGTCAAGGGGAGGGTGAGAATTTTTGATTTAAACGGGAGAATCGTAGCAGAAAAGCAATTATCGGGAGTGAATGCCATCGAATTTGATGTTCGGCACTACGTCGCCGGCTTATATCTATACCAAATAACACTCGCAGATAAAGTCTATACAGGGAAGATAACGATTGGTCAATAAACCAATTATTGGATCGAGTGCAGCACGGTTTCAAATTCGGCTAAAATCATCGCTGTTGCACCCCATATAATCTGATTGTCTGCCGGCACATAGGCAGGTACTTTCAAATTAACCGTCGGCGCGGAATTAGAGCGAATGCTGACGGTTGATTTGAATTCTTCCTGTAGCAGTTTGTGCATCGGGACTTCAATGATTTCATCCACTTCCGTGGTATTAATCTGAAATAGCGGTCGCGACTCCGAATAGGCCACAAAAGGAAACACCTGAAAATTACTTACGGGAATATAAAGCTGCGTAAGCCCGCCCAGTATTTCTACTCGATCCGACATGATGCCGACTTCTTCCTGGGCCTCCCTGAGTGCTGTTGCCCTCAGATCTGCATCATATTGCTCCTTTTTGCCTCCCGGAAAACTAATCTGTCCCCCATGAACATTCCCGTCCTGAGTTCGCCGAATCAATAATAACGTCAGTTCTGCTTCTAGTGGATATAACAACGCCAATACTGCGCTTGCTCTTGCATCCTTCGGAATATTGTCAGCCCTAGGAATATACCTTGCTGCCATTCTCATCTGCGCTGGAATACCGGGCAGCGGGCCGGTCAGCCTTTGTCTTATTACCTCCTTAAACTTCAATTCCATACTTTCCAACAATATACCCGAAAGTTAACCTATTTCTACATTCTGTACTAAGCCGGCAATCCCTTATTTTCGCGTGGTATCAGGAACTTAGAAACATGTCGCAAAAAATACTTGTCATCGATGATGAACGCGCCATTCGTGCCACGCTCTCCGAAATTCTGGGATTTGAAGGATTTAAAGTAGATGAAGCAGCAGATGGTGCAGAAGGCATTCAGAAAATCCGGGAAGGTAATTATGATTGTATCCTTTGTGATATAAAAATGCCTAAGATGGATGGGATGGATGTGCTTCAGGTTGCATCCACAGAAAAACCGGATACTCCTTTCATCATGATTTCAGGTCATGGCAATATTGAAACAGCTGTAGAAGCCGTAAAAAAAGGTGCATATGATTATATCAGCAAACCACCTGATCTGAATCGGTTGTTGATTACCATTCGGAATGCGATGGACAAAAAATCGCTGATTGCCGAGACTCGTCAGTTGAGAAAGCGGATAACCCGAAATACCGAGATGATAGGCAGCTCGGCAGCCATTCAACGGATTCATGAAACGATAGAGAAAGTAGCACCAACCGATGCCCGCGTGTTGATCACCGGAGAAAATGGTACGGGAAAGGAATTGGTAGCAAGAAAGATTTTCGAACTCAGCAATAAAAATCAAGGTCCATTTATTGAAGTCAACTGCGCCGCTATTCCATCTGAATTAATAGAAAGCGAACTGTTTGGCCATGAGAAAGGTTCTTTCACATCTGCTATCAAACAGAGAATCGGTAAGTTTGAACAAGCCAGCGGCGGTACGCTATTTCTGGATGAGATCGGTGACATGAGTATGGAAGCGCAGGCAAAAGTATTACGCGCTTTACAAGAAGGTCGCATCACCCGCATCGGCGGTGAAAAAGAAATCAAGGTAGATGTTCGCGTGATAGCAGCTACTAATAAAAATCTGATAGCAGAAGTAGAACAGAAGAAATTCAGGCTCGACTTATATCATCGGCTGAGTGTTATACTTATCCATGTACCCTCATTGAATGACCGCAAAGAAGATATTCCAGAACTGGTAGCTTACTTCCTCAAAGAAATTAGTGCGGAGTACAACCAACCGGTGAAAGAAATAGATTCGGATGCCATCAAAGCATTACAACAATATAACTGGACCGGCAATATTCGGGAGCTGCGCAATATCATTGAACGTCTGATCATTCTTTCGGGAAAAAAGATCACTAAAAAAGATGTGCAACAGTATATACTGATGGGTAGTTAGCAGCTGCTCTTCTACAAATTATTTAGGACATAATTGTGTAATGATCGAACGATCGTATTCCTGCCAACTGCCTGCAGGGATATCGGTCAAATCAACATTCCCGATACGATAGCGGATTAATCTCAAAGTAGGATAACCCACTGCAGCAGTCATTTTACGTACCTGTCTGTTTTTACCTTCTGTTAGTGTCAGACTGATCCACGAATCGGGAACAGTCTTTCTGTATCTGATCGGAGGTACACGGTCGCCGATTTGCGGAGCCTCTATTAGTTCTGCCTTCGCTCCTTTAGTACACAGCTTTTTCCCGTCCACACTAATCCATACACCCTCTCGTAATTGTTCCAATGCAGCATTATTAGGGATACCCTCTACTTGTACCCAATAACTGCGTTCGTGCCCGAATTTAGGATTCAACAATCTTGCGGTAAGCAGCTTATCATTTGTCAATACTAACAAGCCTTCACTATCATAATCCAAACGACCAACAGGATAAATATCATTAGGAAGATCCTTAAAGAAGGATGCAAGCGTGAGCTTATCTCCTGAAGGAGAAAATTGAGACATCACTTGAAATGGCTTATGAAATAAAATGTACCTGTTCATAAAAAAATATAACGCTGAAAAGCCGCTCCAACAAAGGGTTTTCGAAGAAAAAGAAAAAGCCCGGAAGTTTTTATCACCGCCGGACTTTTATAAGGATGGGTTAGTAAGTACAATCCTATCACAATATTAAAAAGAATTTCCACTACTAAAAAAAAATCTTTGAATTTTTTTTCATCAATGTTGAAAACCTGTGAACAACTTTTGGATTTCTTTCAGCAAAAAATGGATTGAATTTTTTAAAAATTCCTTCTGACTAAGATTTATCAAAGTTGCGAATACTCGAATTCGACGCTACCAATCTTTCTCAATCTTAACAGGAGTTGCTTTGCCTTTCATTTGCTTTTCCTGCAAATTTTTTTCTTCTTGTTGTAATGCATTTAGGATCTGCTCTGCTTGTTGTTCAGACAGTTTGCTGGGCATTGGTTCCGGACGTTGTTGTTGTTCGCTTTGTTCGTTCTGATCATTCTTATCCTGTTGTTGTTGCTGTTGTTGGTCCTTTTCGTCCTGTCCCTGCGATTGTTGATTTTCTTGGTCCTTTTTATCCTGCTGTTGATCCTTTTTATCTTGTTGCTTATTGTCCTTTCCATCTTGCTGATCTTTCTTCAGCATTGCTTTTGCGTACGAGAGATTATATCGGGCTTCCTGATCAGTGGGATTATTGCGCAGCGTATGTTTATACGCTTCGATAGCTTCTTCCCATTTCCTTTCGTCCATAAAGGTATTACCCAAATTATATTGAGCTGCTGCCCGCTGTAAACTATCCTTCGCTTTCTTCGCAGTTGCATCCATCAGTTGTCTGGCTGCATCTGTTTGCTTCTGTCTATAATAAGCATTTGCCAGGTTAAACATCCCTGTTACAGAATTAGGATTTGTTTCTAATGCCTTCTTATAAAACTCTACAGCTTCTTGATATTTCTGCTCCTCATATTTCTGATTGCCCTTTTTAATTAAAGGTCGATCCTGAGCATAAGTTGATTGATATCCGCCCACGATCATTAATCCCAAAAAAATCAAATATTGGATCCTGTTCATGACTCAATCATTTTTGGCTTTCTGCGCACACCAGGTAGTATCCATTCGACCAACAAGGCCAGAAATGCAAAACCAAGAAAATATTGAAAATAACTGGCGTAGTATGTAAATACTACTGCGCCTAAATTTCGTTGTTCCATGCCATCGATTTCATTCACCAGTTTTGCGGCAACATGATCGGCATTATTAAGTAAGGTATAGGTTCCCTTTCCCGCGTTGGCAATACTCCTCAAAGCATCTTCATTTAATTTACTCACCACCGGATTGCCATCGGCATCCACCTTAACACTATTTGTTGTCGGATCCCAAAGCGTACTTCCTTGCGGTGACCCCACTCCCACTGTATGCACAATCACACCCGATGCTGCTGCATCTCTTGTCTTTGCGACGGCATTCTTATCATGATCTTCCCCATCAGAAATCACTACCAAGGCTTTAAACTTCTTCTCCTTCTCAGAGAACGATCGCATAGAAAGATCAATCGCTTCTTCGATAACGGTACCCTGAGTAGGAATAAGTTCCGGTTTCACCGATTGCAACAACATTTTTAATGCATTGTAATCCACGGTAAGCGGCACTTGCAAATAAGCTCTGCCCGCAAAAATCACCAGCCCTACCCGATCGTGCTTCATCTTATCCAGCATTCTGGTGATTAACTGCTTCGAGCGGGTAAGTCGGTCGGGCTGTATATCCTTAGCCAACATACTCTTACTCACATCCAGCGCAATGATTACATCCACGCCCTTACCCTCCACTTTCTCTGTACGTGCACCTCTTTGCAGATTGGCCCAGCCAATAATTGCGGCCATCAACCCGAGCGACATCAGGACAAACCGAAAAGTACTCCGACCGGGGATAAATCCCCGAATCTGATTGTCGACCAATCGCTCATCTCCAATTTTTCTCAGTTTTCTGCGGCGCCAAAAAACCAGCCAAAGAAATAGCAAAATCAGCACCGGTATCATACCTAACGCCAGCAGATGTGATATGTACTGGAACCTTAACATATATACGGCAGCTTTGTCGCAAATTTAATTGAGATGCTCTTTAATGTGTCCATTTTTCTTTTTTTTAACAGCCAATGCACTATTCCCGCGCCTTGTCTGTCAAATTATAATTTTCAACTGACGCAGCCAAGATTCTACCTAATTTATTCGGTTCCGAATTCTGCATTTTGGCCTAATTTCGCCATTATGCAAACTTATCTGGACGGATTGAATGAGCAGCAGCGGGAAGCTGTATTACATATAGATGGACCATTAATGATTGTTGCCGGGGCAGGAAGCGGAAAAACCAAGGTGCTTACAACTCGTATTGCGCATTTACTAAATCAAGGTGTAGATGCATTTAACATCCTGGCGCTTACCTTCACCAATAAAGCCGCCGCTGAAATGAAAGAGCGGATTGAACGCATTCTGGGTAATTCCGAAGCGCGCAATCTCTACATAGGTACCTTTCACTCTGTATTCGCAAAAATATTACGGGTAGAAGCTCCGAGATTGGGTTATCCCTCAAACTTTACCATCTACGATACCGATGATGCCAAGAGTGTGATAAAAGGTATCGTGCAACAAATGAAGTTGGACGATAAGCATTACAAGCCCACTTATATCTATAACAGAATATCTGCAGCTAAAAACAACCTGATCGATGCGGCCATGTACAAACAGGATCCGCATATTCAGCAGGAAGATGCCCGAAGTAATCGCCCTCTGATCGGTCAGATTTTCGAAGCTTATTCTGCACGGTGCTACCGCAACGGCGCGATGGACTTCGATGATCTGTTGTTCAATATGTTTCGTTTGCTAACGCAGGTGCCTGAGGTGTTAGCAAAATACCAACACCGGTTTAAATACATTCTGATCGACGAGTATCAGGATACCAATGCCGCACAGTACCAGATCATAAAAATGCTGGGATCCGTACACGAGAATATCTGTGTGGTAGGCGATGATGCCCAAAGTATTTATTCATTCAGAGGTGCTACCGTTCAGAATATTCTGGAATTTCAGAATGATTATGATGATGTCAAAGTGGTAAAGCTGGAACAAAATTACCGGAGTACTCAGGCGATATTGAATGTCGCAAACCAGGTTATCGCCAATAACAAAAACCAGATTGAAAAGTCGTTATGGACCAGCAATGCGGAGGGTGACAAAATCCGACTGATACGCACCATGACCGATAATGACGAGGGTAGATTTGTGGCGGATGCGATTACTGAAATGAAACTTCGGAATCACTATGCCAACAAAGATTTTGCTATCCTATATCGCACCAACGCGCAAAGTCGGGCTTTTGAAGAGAGCCTGAGAAGAATGAATATTCCTTACAGACTCATTGGGGGTATTTCGTTTTACCAACGTAAGGAAATCAAAGATTTTCTTGCTTATCTGCGTGTGGTGGTCAATCCTAAAGACGAAGAAAATCTGAAGCGGATTATCAATTATCCGGCAAGGGGTATAGGGAAGACTACCCTCGACCGGTTGATCGTATTGGCAGATCAATATGGAAAATCACTTTGGGATATTCTGGAACAGCCTGAAGCTGCAGGCGTCAGAGGCGCCAGTGCGACCGCAATCCACAATTTTGTGATGATGATCAAGAATTTCCAAACTTTGTTGGACAAGCAGAATGCCTACGATGTGGCGTTTATGGTTGGTAAACATTCCGGTTTGGTAAAAGAACTGCATCTTGACAAATCGGTTGAGGGATTGGCGCGCTATGAAAACGTTCAGGAGTTATTAAACTCAATTAAAGAATTTACCGAGACTCCCGATGAAGAGGGAGAATTGCTGGATAAAAGTCTGGGTAGCTACCTTCAACAGGTAACTCTGCTAACCGATGCAGATGATACAGACGAAGAAAATCAGGACGCGGTTAGATTAATGACGGTGCACGCCGCGAAGGGATTGGAATTTGCCTGTGTTTTCAATGTAGGTCTGGAAGAAAATCTCTTCCCCAGTTCGATGAGTCTGTACGATCGTGCCGGACTCGAAGAAGAGCGTCGTTTGTTTTATGTGGCGATTACCAGGGCAAAGGAAAGGCTTTGGATTACTTATGCCAATTCAAGATATCGCTTCGGCCAATTAGTGCAAAATGAGCCTAGCAGATTTATCGACGAAGTGCCGCCTCAATATTTGGATCGCTCTTATACCGGTAGCGCCCACAGAAACAGTACGGGCAGTCAGACTAATATCAGCAATATGACGAGCAATCCGGCATCTTTCGAGAGAATGCCTTCGCTCAAAAAACTGGCCGAGAAATTAAAGCAACCGGCGCCGGCTCCTCATAAAATCGCAACTGATTTCAAAGCCGATGATCCTTCGGAAATGCATGAAGGCATGCAAGTCGAGCATTTGAAATTTGGATTTGGCAAGATTCTGAATCTGGAAGGTGGTGCCAATAATAGAATTGCTACTATCTTATTTGGGAATGGACACGGGCAAAAGAAAATCATGCTCAACTATGCTAAAATCCGCATTGTTCGATAACATTCATTTTCAGTGAACCTCATAAAAAAAGGTGCTTACCTCAATAGCTTGGTAAGCACCTTTTTAATTTTTATGACCTCATCAAAGTTATTTGCTAAGGTGCATGCTTCTCTCTTTGTATAGAGTACGGAACCATGGATCTCTCAACGATTTGATGAATCTGATTGCTTCACCTGTACTCTTCATTTCAGGGCCTAATTCTTTATTCACATTGGGGAATTTGCTAAAGCTGAACACCGGTTCCTTCACTGCAAATCCATCGAGTTTCTTCTCAATTTTAAAGTCCTTCAGCTTTTTCTCGCCCAACATGATTTTTGTAGCGATGTTTAGATAAGGTACGCCATATGCTTTGGCGATAAAGGGTACGGTCCGACTAGCACGTGGATTAGCTTCGATCACATATACCCTTCCCTCTTTGATGGCAAACTGAATATTGATCAATCCTATGATATTCAACCGCAGAGCCAATTTCTTGGCGATGTCCACCATCTCTTCTACTTCGAGAGGTCCGAGATTAAACACCGGCAAAACCGAGTGACTATCACCACTGTGGATACCGGCAGGTTCGATATGCTCCATGATACCCATGATATGCACATCTTCGCCATCGCAGAGTGCATCGATTTCGGCTTCCTGACAACGATCCAGGAAATGGTCGATCAAAATTTTATTGTCGGGCAAATGCTTCAGCAAACTCAGCACGCTCTTCTCCAGTTCCTCGTCGTTGATAACGATTCGCATCTGCTGTCCGCCTAGTACATAAGAAGGACGAACCAATACTGGATAACCAACTTGATTGGCCACTTCGATTGCTTCGTCGGTAGTGAATGCGGTTCCGTATTCAGGATAAGGCACATTCATTTCTTTCAACAAATCACTGAAACGTCCGCGATCTTCGGCGATATCCATAGCATCAAACGAAGTTCCGATGATACGGATTCCTTTCTCTTGCAATCTCTTCGCCAACTTCAAAGCTGTCTGTCCACCCAGCTGCACCACCACACCATCTGGTTTTTCGTGCTCGATAATTTCCCAAAGGTGTTCCCAATAAACCGGTTCGAAATACAACTTGTCTGCAATATCGAAATCGGTAGAAACTGTCTCCGGGTTACAATTGACCATGATGGATTCGAATCCGCATTCTCTGATCGCCATCAACCCATGTGTGCAGCAGTAGTCGAACTCTATACCTTGTCCGATTCTATTAGGACCGGAACCCAGTACTATATACTTTTTCTTATCGCTAATCTTACTTTCGTTAAAAGCGATATTATCGTTTGCATTTGAATTTTTCGAAGATTGTTCGAAGGTGCTATAGAAATAAGGAGTTTTCGCTTCAAATTCGGCGCTACAGGTATCTACCATTTTGAAAACCCGGGTGATGCCCAGTTTCTTACGGTATTCATACACTTCCTCGGCTGTGCAATCTGTTACCAGATCAGTGATTTGTTCGTCGCTAAAGCCCATTTGCTTTGCTTCCCAGAGCAAATCAACAGGTAATTTTTCCAGATGCTTGTATTCTTTGATACGGTTTTCCAGATTTACCAGATCTTGAATCTGATACAAGAACCATCTGTCGATCTGCGTCAGTTCGCGAATCGTTTTGATCGAGATACCTGCCGATAATGCTTCTTTAATACGGAAGACACGATCCCAGGTCGGGCGCTTCAGGTATTCCATCAACTCCTCGGGTCTCATTCTGCTCCTACTGATGGAAGTCAGACCGGTAGCATTGTTTTCCAGGCTCTGACAAGCTTTTTGCAGCGCCTCGGGGAAGGTTCTGCCGATGGCCATCACCTCACCCACAGATTTCATCTGTAAGCCCAACGTATCATCTGCTCCTTTGAATTTATCAAAGTTCCAGCGTGGCATTTTCACGATAACGTAGTCTAATGCCGGTTCAAAATATGCAGAGGTGGTCTGTATAATCGGATTATTCAGTTCGTCGAGGTTATACCCCAATGCCAGTTTTGCGGCAATTTTAGCGATCGGATAACCGGTAGCTTTAGAAGCGAGGGCGGAGGAACGACTTACTCTTGGGTTGATTTCGATCGCGATAATCTCTTCGGTTTCCGGGTTGAGAGCAAACTGTACATTACAACCGCCGGAGAAGTTACCGAGATCGCGCATCATTTTAATAGCGGTATTCCGCATTAATTGGAATGCGGAATCACTCAGCGTCATCGCTGGTGCCACGGTGATACTGTCACCCGTGTGGATACCCATCGGGTCGAAATTTTCCACTGTACAAATAATGACCACATTATCTGCAGCATCTCTTAAAAGTTCCAGCTCAAATTCTTTCCAACCGAGAACGGCTTTTTCTACCAGCACCTCGTGAATGGGAGAAGCGGATAAACCCCTTTCCAAAGCCCCTTCTAATTCTTCGCGATGCATTACAAATCCGCCACCGGTACCACCCAAAGTAAAGGATGGTCGGATAACGATCGGCAAACCAATTTCCTGGGCAAATTCCTTTCCTTCCAATAAAGAGTTTGCGGTACGTGCCTGAGCTACCGGCACACCCAGTTCGATCATCCACTCTCTGAACAATTCCCGGTCTTCGGCTTTATCGATAGCTTTGATATCTACACCGATCAAACGTACATTATAACGTTCCCAAATGCCCAGTTCATCACATTCCTTGGCGAGGTTCAACGCCGTTTGTCCGCCCATAGTCGGCAATACGGCATCAATATCACTCTCCTCCAATATTTGTTCGATACTTTCCACCGTAAGTGGCAGCAGATAAACCTTATCCGCCACAATTGGGTCGGTCATAATCGTCGCCGGATTGGAATTGATCAGAGTTACTTTTACTCCTTCTTCCCTTAAGCTGCGGGCAGCTTGAGAACCAGAATAATCAAACTCACAGGCTTGCCCGATAACGATGGGCCCTGAACCGATAATTAGTACGGATTTAATGGATGTGTCGCGCGGCATCTGAGTATATTCAGTTTGAATTTTTCAATTTGGCAATGGTAGTAATCACAGTCTAACTTATTCAGTAACAATGTGTACGACCAATAATACCGATATATTATTTCTGGGAGATGAGCAGGCACAAAAAGCGGGCTCAACGCCCGAGGCGCAAAAGTAGGAAAAAATATGGAGTGCACGATTTTATTAACTAATGTGAAAGGAGTTATCCGGCCTTCGATCTCAAATTTCAATATCTTACCTTTAACCAACATGTTTATCAGGAATTAATTAGCGCTCGCCTGCATAAATGGTTAAAAATTTCACAAGACCCGTTCACTTTTATAATTTCGTACAGCAAAGTCAGACTTATGTACTCACGCCCTATATATAAATTATTAGTTACTCTTTCTCTGTTTTCCATTTCCTGTAACAGTTCTGATCCTTCCGGTTCAAAAGGTCCGATTGTGCTGGGAGATTCTTCGATGATTGTCACGGAGACTGATCCTGAATACTTAGGAGATTTGGTGGATGATTATAATCCAATTGTGAAGCAACCAGTTATTCAGAATGCTGCGGCTGAGGAGACGTCTGCGCCGACACCTGCCGAGCAAACTTCGACACCGGAGAATCAGACTGCAGAAACTACGACACCCGAGAATCCGGGAGCAGAGAAAACTGCTGTGGAGGCACCGACGGGCGAGGGACTCCGGGTAGATTTTAATGAAATAGCGGTGTTTATCCCTAATATTAATACTACCAGCTTTAGTCATAGTGCGCGGAATAAAAATAATGCAGCTTTTATGCTTACAGAGGGCACGCTGGGAGGAAATAAATTAGAATTTTCCGGTACGGGAAAGGTGACCCGAGTGATACAGCGGTATCGGACAGTGTTGGCGATTGAAAGTAAATCCGGCACATTGGTATTACCGGCACTCGCTCAGACTTCCAATTGGGAGACTTTAGATTTAAAGAATAATACCGCCTCTTTGTCCAAGCTACAACCCGAAAAACTTCAATATTTGAAAGTGAACCAAAGCAGGATACGTACCGAAGTGACTAAGGTAACCCGGGCCAAAAAAATGAATCGTAACGATCAGCAGGATTATCTCAATGCGGTAAAAAATGTGAAAGCTGCTAATAAAAAGCCGATGTTAGTGAAAATGGAGTATGTTATTTGGCAAATAAGCGGTCATGATGCCAAAGGCCGGAGCTTTTCTAAGGAACTCAGAATAGATTTACCGAAATAAAAACAGGGAGTTGGTCTCCCTGTTTTTATTATATCCCTCCTTTAAATTTCTGCGATACATTTCAGTTCTATCGCGATCGCAGAAGGCAGTGAGTTGACACTTACCGTTGTCCGGCAAGGTTGATTATCTTTAAAATACTCTGCGTAAATTTTATTATAAGTATGGAAATCTCTTTTCATATCTACCAGAAAAACAGTCACATCTACTAATTTATCCCAACTGCTTCCGCTGGCTTCCAGTACTGTTTTCACGTTATCGAAAACACTCCGACATTGTGCTTCAAAATCGAAGCTTAAAAATTGTCCGTGTTTGTCCAACTTCAGTCCGGGTATTTCATCGGTCTCCGGATTACGTGGCCCGATGCCGGACAGAAACAACAGATTTCCCACCCTTCTCGCGTGCGGGTAAAGTCCCATAGGCTTAGGAGCCTTGTCTGTAGAAATGATGTTAGACATATACTTTTGAATATTAAACAGTTTAAAAAAAACCGAACGGTTACAACTAAATACTCCAAGTAACCAGTCCGTTCTTCACAAATTGAAAACCCTTGAAATCCCCGCCGAATGGCTCGAGTGCTTCTCTCACTTTATAATTGGAATTCCCCGGGCAATAGAACATCATAAATCCGCCGCCGCCGGCTCCGCTGATTTTACCGCCTGTCGCCCCCGCTTTTAAAGCGGTCTCATAGATTTGATCAAGATGACTATTAGAGATGCCCTTTGCCATCTGCTTCTTATACTTAAACCCATAATCGAGAATATCTCCGATCTCATGGATATTTCCTTTGAGCAGCGCTTCCTTCATCATTCGAGCCTGTTCTTTAAGTTGGTGCATCGCGCCAATTGATTGTTCATCGTTCTTCTTCACATTTTCGCTTTGCACTTCAATGATAGTGGAAGACAATCGGCTGGTAGCTGTAAAATACAACAGCATATTGTTTTCCAGCTCGAATAAGTATTGTGGTCTGATTCGTAGCGGGTTCACAATTACCTGATCGTTCTTATAGAACTCCATAAAGTTGACCCCACCGAAGGTTGCGGCATATTGATCTTGTTTACCGCCGGCCATTTTCAAGTCTTCTCTTTCGATCTGATATGCCAGGTGAGCAATATCGTATTCACCCAGAGGCAACTTCAACCATTCCACGAATGCGCCGAGAATAGCCACTGTCAATGTTGAAGAAGTCCCCAATCCGCTACCCGCCGGGGCATCTACAAAAGTGGTGAGACGGAAGCCCGATGGCATTTTACCATATTCTTTCACTACCCTGTTGTAGACTCCTTTTGCGAGGATCATCACCCCGTCTATGTCCAGATAATCCTGTAGGGGCATTGTGGCAGATTCCTTCCGATCTACAGCTTCGAGCACGATTGTGTCTTCAGCGGTCGGTTCGATGCTGGCATATGCATAAAGTGAGATAGTAGCATTTAAAATGGCACCGCCATAGAGGTCACAGTACGGACTCACATCGGTGCCTCCACCGGCCAGACCGATACGTAAGGGGGCTTTACTTCTGTGTATCATTATCTGAAATTAATATTTGCTATGGTTGCTGTCGATTATTCATTTGCCGCAATGCGACGCGACGCATCAAATAAAACAACAGTAACCCTAAGATAGCGCCGATTGAATTGGCGATAATATCATTAAATTCAAAACTTCGACCCAAAGCGGGCAGAGAAAGTTGTAGCCATTCTACCAGTGCGCCGATTCCGATACTCCCTAATAGGATTAAGACACGGTATCCCGGACCCGCATTTGGCCATGTACAAAGCCAAAAAAAACTAAGCACAGCAAACAACAGAAAATGCGCCCATTTGTCAGCTAAAGGGACATCTACAGTTGGCAATTCTTTGGATGGCCACAGGCATAAAACGAAAATGAGCAAGGTCCACAAAATTGCGAGTAACCTTGCTCGTTTTCTATAAAGGGTATGTGGTGTGAAAAGTCGCCACATATTAACTATTCACCTACCAATGATTTGTAGTCTTCGTTATTGATCAAATTATCTGAGTCACCGGTAATTTTGATTTTTACCATCCAACCCTCGCCATAAGGATCTGTGTTTACCAGCTCCGGATTGCCTTCTAAATTTGAATTCACTTCCAGGATTTCACCGGTTACCGGCATATAAAGATCAGAAACCGTCTTTACCGCTTCTACGGTTCCAAAAACATCTCCGGCTTCAACAGTCTGCCCTACGGTGTTTATGTCAATATAAACAATATCACCCAGCTCGCGCTGTGCAAAATCGGTTATACCAACCTGAGCGATATCGCCTTCGATGCGTACCCATTCATGATCTTTGGTGTACTTTAATTCAGCAGGGAAATTCATATGAAAATATTTGAGCGTAAAAATAATCCAATTTCTTGTTGAAAGCAATTATAAGCAGTTATGCCGAGGATTTTATACACTAACAGATGTATTTGACAGGGATACTGATGGCTTTATTGAGTGTTTTAGATCGAGTTTCTTTCAGATATGGTAAAAAAATACCAGAAAAATGAATCTATTACCTTTGCCGCCAAACTCAAACTATGAAATCTGCTTTTTGTCTCCCCATAGCGGGTTTGCTTTTTTGTAGCGCTTCAGCTTTGGCACAAAATCAGCAAAACGGTCAGCCGGACTCTACTGTCATTCATGAACAACGGATATATGGTCCGTACCGAAAAGTTAAAGTCGACATTCTGGACACCGTGGTTATCCGTGAAAACCGGTTGCAAGTTCCGCTTCGCTGGCAAAATAGAAACATTGGCATCTTAGATCGTCATGAAATTGCCAGTCTTCCCGTTAAGTCTGTAAACGAATTACTCAGTTATATGTCCGGTATTGATCTTCGCCAACGCGGACCAAACGGTACTCAGGCGGACATCAGCATCGATGGAAGTACATTCGATCAGGTACTGGTATTGATCAACGGAGTTAAGATTTCCGATCCCCAAACCGGTCATAATATGATGAACTTGATGCTGCCCATCGGCGCCATCGAGCGGGTCGAAGTACTCCGCGGACCGGCAGCGCGGGTGTATGGTGTGAATGCGCTTGCGGGCGCGATTAATATCGTTACTCGTCAATCGAATGAAAACGAGGTGTTCGCTCAGGCCTACACCGGCAGCAGCTTCCGTGAAGATACCGCTACCGGAGAAACCTATCTCAACTGGGGAGTGCAAGCCGCTGCCAATCTTAAATTTAAAGAACATACTCACTTAATTTCAGCCAGTCGCGACTGGGGCAACGGGTACCGTTATAACACGGCCTACGAAGCCATGCGATTATATTATCAAAATCAGATTCGAGTTGGCAAGCAGAGCCGCCTCGACGCCGCCGGTGCATATACCAATAACGAATTCGGCGCGCATGGATTCTATGCGGCTCCCGGAGATATAGAATCTCAGGAAACTGTTCAGACAGCCCTGGGAAGTCTGGCCTATACCTGGCAACCCAACGACAAATTCCGTATCAGTCCGAGATTATCCTACAGATATGGAAAGGATGATTATATATACATTCGCCAAAACCCATCTGTTTATCGGAATATCCATGAGACCAATGTAATGACGGGTGAATTACAAACCGCTTTGGAATTAGGGAAAGGCACCTTGGGCGCGGGCGCAGAATGGCGGCATGAGTCGATAGGCAGCAGCAATTTGGGAAACCATTATCGTGATAATATCGGTGTTTACGCAGAATATCGGTACATATTCTCCTCCAAGTTGAATGCTAGTGCGGGTTTATATGCCAATTACAATAGTGATTTCGACTGGCAGGTATTTCCCGGTGCAGATATAGGGTATCATTTTCTACCGGGATGGAGGCTGTATGCATCCGCCAATACCGGGCAACGCCTTCCGACCTATACCGATCTCTATTATAGCGGTCCGCAAAATCTCGGAAACAGTCAATTGAAAAGTGAGATGGCCGGATACGGTGAAGCGGGAATAGGATTTAATAAACCATGGGTATCCGGACAGGGTGCTTATTTTTATCGGAAGGTGAATGATTTTATAGACTGGGTTAAAGCGCAACCCTCCGATCCCTGGCAGGTTCAGAACTTCCAATCTATCGCAACTTCCGGCTTTACCTTGCAGTCGAACTACGAACTCAGCCAGCGCCTTCAATTATCTGATCAATATAGAGTGGGACTGAATCTGAACTATACCTATATCGATCAGCAGGTGGAAGCTACCCCGGGTATGTTGTCCCAATATGCAATTCAGGCATTGCGCCATCAGTTTGTGGCTCGACTGAATACTGTATTATTTCAAAATCTACAGGTGAACATTGCCGGCAGATACCAGCAGCGTATTAGCAGTAATGACTATACCTTGTTAGATGCACGCGTAGGATACCGTGTGAAAGGTTTGTTATTCTACGTAGATGTCAACAACCTCCTGGATATGCAGTATAAAGAAACGGGGGCTGTTCCGCTTCCGGGACGTTGGATGACCTTCGGCATCCGGTTTCAGGAAAAGTTTTAAGCAGATCTCTGATTAATACCCGAAAACATATAAACCCCGCTCTGATATTGCGTTCAGAGCGGGGTGTTTTTTTACGATTAGAATTCAAATTCAGATGGTTTTTTCAAAAAGATGAACCCCCTTCATAATCCCTCAAACCTGTACCTTTGTCGGACGCTATGGTAGAAAATTATTGTGATTCGCTTACCTCCTACAAAAGGTTAGAAACCCGGGAAGTCAAGGTGGGAGATTTATTAATTGGGAACGGACATCCGATCAGAGTTCAGACAATGACCACAACTGATACTATGGATGTTGCAGCCACGGTAGCGCAATGTATCCGGTGCATAGAGGCCGGTGCCGAGTTGGTGCGGATCACCGCTCCCAGTAAGAAAGAAGCGGAGCAATTACTACTCATAAAAAACGAGTTGAGAAGACAGGGGTATCAGACCCCCTTGGTAGCCGATATTCATTTTACCCCTAATGCCGCAGAAGTTGCTGCCAGAATTGTAGAAAAAGTCAGGGTCAATCCGGGAAATTATGTAGATAAGAAGAAATTCGATCTGCTCCAATTAACCGACGCTGCGTATCAAGCGGAGTTGGAGCGCATCCGCGACCGGTTTGTGCCCCTGGTCCGAATTTGTAAGGAGTATGGAACAGCCATGAGGATTGGTACCAACCACGGTTCTCTGAGCGATAGAATTATGAGTCGTTACGGAGATACCCCGATTGGCATGGTGGAAAGTGCCATGGAGTTTTTGCGCATTGCCCGGGATGAACAGTATCATCAGATTGTCCTGAGTATGAAGAGCAGCAATCCCATTGTAATGGTGCAAGCCTATCGGCTGCTCGTGAGCAAGATGATTGAAGAATTTGGGATTTGCTACCCGCTTCACCTTGGGGTAACCGAGGCCGGCGACGGAGAAGATGGCAGAATTAAAAGCGCGATAGGTATCGGTACTCTATTGGAAGATGGTGTGGGCGATACGATAAGGGTGTCGCTGACCGAGGATCCCGAATTTGAAATCCCTGTATGCCAAGACATGGTAAAAAGGTATGTCAATCGCGACAATTCCACACCAATTAAGGAGTTTCCCGAAGTAAACGGTAAGATTCGGGTGCCTTATAATCCCTTTATTTACCAGCGCAAAGTTTCGCATACAGTAGAGAATATTGGGGGCGAACAAGTGCCGGTGGTAGTCGCTTCGATGGATGATCAGGAACATATCGCTCCTGAAGATCTGGCCGCTATTGGATATGCTTATAATCCGTTCACTGATAAATGGAATATTTCTGATGCAGCGGCAGACTTCTTATATACCGGCGGTAAACTGCCTGAATTTGCCTTACCGGGTACTTTGAAGATTGTCTGCAATTACGAAAGCTGGTTGAAACTGCCTAATCGGGAGGGAATCTGGCCGCTGATTAATACCGATCATTTAAAAGATATTGAACTGTCCGGTACGCAAAAGTATTTTCTGGAAATTGATGCCGACACCGATTGGTCCTCATTTTCAGAAATTTCTTCGCTCCACAATGCCGTACTTTGTGTGCGTAGTAATCAGTCGAACTCCATGGCGTCAGTCCGCCGTTGGATTGCCGAGACAAGAATCCGTTTGAACAATAATGCGGTAATACTTGTGGCGGAAAGTACATCGGAGCGTATAGATGAACAGTTGATCCACTTCGCTACAGAAACCGGAGGATTGCTTTTGGATGGATTTGGCGATGGCATTTGGCTACGGAATAAATCGCCCAAAAATTTACAAGTAAGCGGACGAACATACCTGGCGGTAAATAACAATTATCAGTTTCTGAACAATACGGCCTTTTCTATCTTGCAGGCCACCCGGACACGGATTAGCAAAACAGAATATATAAGCTGTCCTAGCTGTGGCAGAACCCTTTTTGATTTGCAGGAGACTACCGCTAAAATCAGAGCTGCCACCCATCATTTAAAGGGGGTGAAGATTGCCATTATGGGATGTATCGTGAACGGACCCGGAGAAATGGCCGATGCAGATTTTGGATATGTAGGGAGCGGACCGGGCAAGATCACTCTTTATAAGGGAAAGGAAGTCGTAAAACGTAACGTACCCAGCGAGATCGCTGTGGACGAATTGATCGATTTGCTGAAAGAGAATGAGGTTTGGATCGACCCTGCGTAATTCTGTTAAAAACGGTATTATTATGTAGGTCAAACGAATCGACTTATCATTGTACCTGATCAGAATTACCTATTTTTGTCACAATCACTTGAAAATCGATCGCCTTTCATGCGTGCTGCACTCATAGTCTTTTTAATCTTTATTCACGGTGCAGTTGCTGCCCAGCAACAACAATCCCGTTCAGAATTAGAAAAGCAGAGACAGCAGCTTTTATTGTCTATTAAAGAAACTGAGGAGCAACTGGAGGCAACCCGAAAGGACCAAAAGGCCACACTGAGTCAGCTCCGTACCCTTCAGGCCCGATTAAATGCCCGGAAACGTCTGATCAACAATATCAACCAGGAGATTGACAATATCGACCGGAATATTCAGATGTCCTCCAAAGAGGTAAACCAATTGCAGGCTCGGTTAGAACAGCAGCAGGCTCGTTATGCGCAATCGATCCGTTATGCTTATAAACACCGAAATTCTTACAACACCCTCGCTTTTATATTTTCGGCCGAAGACTACAACGATGTAGTCCGCCGGATGAAGTATCTGAAAAAATTCAGGGACTATCGTAAAGAGCAGGTTGAGGAAATCAAGAAAACTCAGGCGCGACTGGAACAGAAGATCGGCCAGTTAAATACTCAGAAATCCCATAAAAGTCTGTTGTTGACTGCTGAGGAACAACAAAGGCTGGAACTTGAGAAGGAATCTCAGGAAACCAATACGGTAGTTAAACAGCTAAAAGGTCGGGAAAAAGAATTAGCTGCTGCAATCGAACGCAACCGCAGAGCGGCCCGTCAGGTTGATCAACAAATCAATAAAATCATTCAGCGAGAAATAGAACTGGCGCGTAAGAAAGCTGAAGAAGAGAGAAAACGTAAAGAGGAAGAAGAACGTAAACGTGAAGAGGAGCGTCGCAAGGCTGCAGAATTAGCTGCTAAAACCCAGGATCCGGCAGGATCCGGGGGAACAACCTATGGTAATGTGAAGTTGAACACCGGATCGGGTGGAGAAAAACCCACTCCCAAAGAAACCGCACCGGTGGCTTCGACTAAGGGTTCGGAGGATGTAAAAGCAGTTGAGCGTCCTTCTACTCCGGCGCGGAGTTCTTCAGGCCCCTTGCCATATTCCCTTTCCCTTACTCCGGAAGTAAAAGCTTTGTCCAACAGTTTTGAAGCGAATAAAGGCAAGCTACCCTGGCCGGTAGAAAAAGGATTTATAGCGCTCGGTTTTGGTCCGTACAAGCATCCTACTGAGCCAAGGATCACCCTTGACAATGCCGGGGTCAGTATCAACACCGGAAGAAACGCTGTTGCCCGTGCGGTATTTAACGGTACTGTAAGTAGTTCGTTTTACGTAGCCGGTGCCGGATGGACTATAGTGGTCAGCCACGGACAGTATTACACTGTATATAGCGGATTGTCGAAAGTGAATGTCGAGAAAGGACAGGCTGTTACTATTAAACAGCCACTGGGTATTATTGGCGAAAATGAAGAAGGCGTTCCGGTAATCAACTTCCAGGTTTGGAAAGTAGGCTCCAATAACAAATCATTTAAAATTGACCCTGCCGAATGGATCGCTCGTTAGGTAATCCATCCGGCAGTTGATCTTATTTCCGGGAAGCTTAGTCGATTAATATCTCACCCGTCATTGCCTTCGGAATTTCTATCCCCATATAATGAAGAATTGTGGGGGCTATATCTCCGAGTTTACCCGAGCGGATCGTGCCTTGGTAATCATTAGAAATAAGGAATAAGGGTACAGGATTTAGGGTATGTGCGGTATTGGGAGAGCCATCAGAATTGATCAGGTAATCAGAATTACCGTGGTCGGCAGTCAGAAAAATTGAGTATCCATGCGCCAGCGCTGTCGGAACAATTCGTGCAACACATTGGTCGACTGTTTCTGCCGCTTTGATAGCTGCTTCCCACACTCCTGTATGTCCTACCATATCTGCATTGGCGAAGTTGAGACAAATAAAATCTGCTGTTTCGTCGATAATCTCCGGCAAGATCGCATCTGTAATTCCAACCGCGCTCATTTCAGGTTTTAGATCATAAGTTGGTACCTCCTTCGGTGAAGGAATCATGATTCTCCTTTCACCCTGAAAAGGCTCCTCTCTACCTCCCGAGAAAAAGAAAGTCACATGCGGATATTTCTCGGTCTCTGCTATTCTTATTTGTGTCTTTCCCGCAGCCGATAAAACCTCACCTAAGGTTTGGGTGAGATTATCATTTTCGAAAATGACCCTTACATTTTTATAATTATGATCGTATTCTGTCATTGTGACGTAATCCAGTGGCAGTGTCTGCATATCGAAATCCGGAAACTCCTGTTGTGTAAGAGCAATCGAAATTTCTCTGCAACGATCCGTGCGGAAGTTAAAGCATAGTACCACATCTCCCGGTTTAATCGTAGCCACAGGTTGTTGCAAGGAGTCAGAAACGATAATCGGCATTAAAAACTCATCTGTAACCCCTGTTTCGTATGAATCGAGGATTGACTGCAACGGATCCGAGGTATAGTTGCCGATACCGCGAGTCAGCGCATCGTATGCGATCTTCACCCGTTCCCATCGCCTGTCCCTATCCATAGCGTAAAACCTGCCAATGATGGTGGCCAGTCTGGCACCTGTATGTTCAGTATGTTCTTTTAATTCACGAATAAATTCATAACCGCTCTTCGGATCAGTATCTCTACCATCTGTAAACGCGTGAACGGCCACATCCTGAACCCCATTTATTTGCGCAAGGTTCAATAAAGCTTTCAGGTGAGAGAGATGAGAATGGACGCCCCCATCACTCACTAAACCCATTAAATGTAAGGTTTTACCCTTTAGTTTAGCGGAGTTAAACGCATCCAACAAAACCGGATTAGCAGCAAGCTCACCAGTTTCAACAGCTCGATTGATGCGTTGTAATTCCTGGTAAACTATTCTACCCGCACCGATATTCAAATGACCTACTTCTGAATTTCCCATTTGCTCATCGGGTAAACCAACAGCGCCGCCACAGGTGATCAGCTCGGTATTCGGATACTTAGAATACAAGGATTTTATAAACGGAGTATGGGCATTAGCGATGGCATCAGCCTCAGGAATCTGACCATGGCCCCAGCCGTCCATGATCAATAAAATGCTTTTTCGTGACATGTCTGCAAAATTAAATAAAGTAGCGGACCGATGACCTGCATTCCACTCAGAAACGTTAGGATAAATTGGAATTCACGAACCGTTAACGTTTGGCATAGTTTTCGCGGTTTATGGTATGTAGTGAATAAAAGCTCCCAATCAATGAAACGGCTTTTCCGATTATTTTGCTTAACCGGTTTGGTTTTGCTGACTGTCCATTTTCGGTCTGCAGCACAATCAAACCATGTCAAACAGATAAATCAATCATTCAAATCGGGCGATGTAGCCGGGATAGTGCGATATATGGATAATGTGGTTGCTGTCACTATGAATAATAATCATAGCACCAGCAGCAAGGCACAGGCGGAGATGATGCTGCGAGATTTTTTCAGTAAGAACGAACCCCAAAATTTCGAGGCCGGTCATAGCGGACAGAACCAGGAAACCAATTCTTATTTTTCTATTGGCCATCTAACTACTTCCAACGGCCGTTTTCGCGTATATATATTACTCAAGCACCGCGATGACAATTATATTCTTCAAGAATTGAGAATCGAAAAATAAACCGAAGTCGATTCTTATTAAAAGAAAAACGCCCCCGTCCGGGAGGCGTTTACAGAATTGTTTTAGCAATCTTATAAAATTATTTATTCTTCTTACTCTTATATCGGGAAATAAGTTCTGCCACCGGTGCCCTCCGCAAGAATTCAGGATTCAGTTCGGTAAACAACTTGACCTTTTGCGGAGCATCTTCCAATGCAGATTCCAGATGCAATAAAGCTTCCTTGGTTTTGCCCATTTCAAACAGCGCTGCTGACTGCAGATATCTGAAATCGGGTTTATCCCCGCAGTGGTCACGTGCAACTTCTATCTGCGTCAATGCCTCTTCGTAGTACTCGGCAATGTGCAATCCGCGGATGAGCGCCATCCAGGTAGTTTTATTTCCTGGCTTTAGTCTCACTGCGTTCAGATAGCATACCAATGCTTCATTCTTAACATCCATTTCCATCAGACAATTGCCGATGGCCACGCAATAAGCAGCATTTTCTTTATTAAGATGCAAAGCGACAGAATATGACTTTACTGCCTTCTCCCATTTTTGTTCCCGGGCGTAAGTTTCACCAATTTTGAAAAAAATGGAATCATCCTCCGGACTCAACTGTGAAGCTTTTCGATAATAATGCCGGGCACGTTGAAAATTCTTTTTCTTTTCCCAGCAATAAGCCATTGCTTCAAAAATAACATCTTCGGCATTAGCAATTTCAAGATGAGTCTCTAATACCTCCAATGCCTTCTCGTACCAGCGCAAGCGCATATAGGCATCGGCCATGTTCCGATAAGCAAACTCGAATTTTTCGTCGATAGCTACACAGAACTCATACGCATCAATCGCTTTTTCATAGAGCTTGAGACCCTGATAAGCGGCACCCAGGTTAAACCACGCCAATGCGTTGTAGGGATCCGCCTCTGTCAATTCCGTATGCAATGCCACGCTCTCATCCAGTCGCTGCGTCATTTCTGCCCAGAAACAGATTTTTTGAAGCGCTTCTTCGTTGCGCTTGTCAATCGCAATTACCCTTTTGAGCGTATCGAAAACCTCACTAAACTGTTCGCATTCGTCATATACATCCGATAGCTCCAACAGTAGCTCGATTTTTTGCTTACCCTCAAACTCATCCGATTTTTGCTCCAGCAGAACGGCGGCCTGGTCATACTTGAATTGACTCAATAGGATATCCGAACGAAGCAATACAGCTTCGAGGTTAACCGTATCGTATTGCTCCATTTCATCCAAAGCCTTGAGTGCCTGGCCGTATTTTTGGGATTGAGCCAGAATCTCAGCCTTCAACAAGAGCACATTAGCCGAAAACGGATAGTAAGTTCTTGCAATTTCGCAGGCAAGTAAAGCCTGCTCTTCATTATTTTCCTGAAAATAATATTCTATAACTCTTTCAAACTCGTCCTCTTCCATGATAGTCTCGGCCACGCCCCGTTTTACCTCATCGTATCGTCGCAGCAGATCATCTATGGAATTCCCGTCGTCATCCAGATAATCGTCGTTAAACATAGCCAGACGGTTTATTTCAAAGTTACTAAAAAATTGTGCAAAGGATCCGAATTATCCGCTATAACGGCGAACATTAGGAAAAGATTGTGCATTTTCGGATCCCCCTCTCTAAAAAATCGAAGGTAGCTGAAAACCAGTTATCTGTTAAGATTCGAAAATCAATAAAATCTCTATAGTGTGGTGCCCTTTGATAGTCATTAAGATGAGGATGAGTTAAAGGCTTATTTTCTGATTTGTGGAAAAGGTTTGGATCATTCCTTTAGGCTAATCAGTAATTGTTTCTATCTTTGCCCGACCGTTACGCAATCCTCATACAAAATTTCATTGCATTTACCAAGTTGCACACCGGTCGTTTATAATCAGGAGTGTCATGACCAAGTATATTTTTGTAACCGGCGGGGTTACATCTTCATTAGGTAAAGGGATTATAGCCGCGTCTTTAGCCAAATTATTACAAGCGAGGGGTTTTCGGACTACCATCCAAAAATTTGATCCCTATATCAATGTGGACCCCGGCACTCTCAATCCGTACGAACACGGTGAATGTTATGTAACTGAAGACGGGGCTGAAACAGATCTTGATCTGGGGCATTATGAACGCTTTCTTAATACCCACACTTCTCAAGCTAATAACGTTACCACCGGTAGGATTTACCAATACGTTATCAATAAAGAGCGTGAAGGTGCTTATCTGGGTAAAACAGTCCAGGTAATTCCGCATATCACAGACGAAATTAAGCGCAGAATACTCTTGCTTGGCGAGGGCAATAATTATGATATTGTCATTACCGAACTAGGTGGCACTGTAGGGGATATCGAATCTCTGCCTTATATCGAGGCAGTTCGCCAGCTCAAATGGGAAATGGGTGATGAAAATTGCCTTATCGTTCACCTTACGCTGGTTCCCTATCTGAAAGCTGCGGGTGAATTGAAAACCAAGCCTACCCAGCACTCGGTAAAAATGATGAGCGAAAACGGACTCAATCCCGATATTCTGGTTTGCCGTACCGAAGAGCCTCTATACAAAGATCTGAAGAGAAAAATCGCTCTGTTCTGTAACGTTACACAAGACGCAGTCATTGAAGCATTAGACGCGGATACAATCTATGGCGTTCCATTGGAAATGATGCGGGAAGGGCTGGATGTCATTTCTCTCCAAAAACTGAATTTGCCCTTAGGAAAGGATCCGGATCTGACTCGTTGGACTGAATTTTTGAATAAGCTTAGAAATCCGAAAACAAAGGTATCTATCGGACTCATCGGCAAGTACGTTGAACTTCAGGATGCCTATAAATCAATATTAGAAGCATTCATCCATGCCGGCGCCATGAACGAATGTAAAGTGGAGGTTCAGAACATTCATTCTGAACACCTCACTCCTGAAAATGCTGCCGAAAAATTACGCCATCTGGATGCCGTATTGGTGGCACCCGGCTTCGGAAGTCGAGGTATCGACGGTAAAATAGAGGCGATTCGCTATGCACGTGAAAATAAGATTCCTTTCTTTGGTATCTGCCTCGGCATGCAAATGGCCTGCGTAGAATTTGCCCGTAATGTGTTGAAACTTTCTGATGCCCATTCTACAGAGATGAATCCGGATGCAAAAGATCCGATTATCAGCATCATGGAAGAGCAAAAGAATATCACGCAAATGGGGGGTACCATGCGTCTGGGTGCCTACAGTTGTAGCCTTAACCCGAATTCAAAAACCGCTGCTATCTATAACAGTACGGAAATTTCCGAACGTCATCGCCACAGATATGAGTTCAACAACGATTATCTGGAAGCTTTTGAAAAGAATGGCATGATACCGGTAGGAAAAAATCCGGAAACGGGATTAGTAGAGATTGTAGAATTAGAAAACCATCCTTTCTATATCGGGGTGCAATTCCACCCTGAATATAAGAGCACCGTGGAAAACCCACATCCACTTTTTGTAGCTTTCGTGAAAGCCGCAAAAGAAATGCAAGCATTGAGATACGGACAACAACAACAGATTATTTACGAAGAGGTGAGCGCCAAATAAGAGAGTTCTCTTAAAATTATTCCGGAAATATGAGCACGGTATTATTTGAAATTAAGAATAATGTAGCCTGGATTTCGTTAAATCGCCCTGAGAAATACAATAGTTTTAATCGGGAAATGGCTATCCGCGCACAGGAACTAATTGATGAGGCCGCCACCAATGAGGAAGTGCGTTGTATCTGCATCACCGGATCCGGAAAAGCTTTTTCTGCCGGCCAGGATCTGTCTGAGTTCCCCGATCCCGCTAAAATCGATTTTAAATCGGTCGTTTCTGAATATTATAATCCGCTGATCCAAAAGATCAGAAATATAGAAAAACCGGTAGTGGCCGCCGTAAATGGAGTAGCCGCCGGAGCAGGGGCTAATATTGCCCTCGCTTGCGATATCGTTATCGCTACATCGAGCGCTTCTTTCATTCAGGCTTTTAGTAAAATCGGTTTGATTCCCGATAGCGGTGGAACTTATATCCTGCCACGATTGGTTGGAATGCAAAAAGCAGCCGCATTGATGATGCTCGGTGATAAGGTTACAGCAGCCGAAGCAGAGAGCTTGGGCATGATCTACAAGGCTGTGCCCGACGAAAACTTTGTTTCAGTAGTAGAACAAATTACCGGTACCCTGGCATTGATGCCAACCGTAGGCTTAGGACTCACCAAACGGGCGCTGAATCAATCGTTTTCTAACAATTTGGAACAACAATTATTGTTGGAACAGGAATTACAAATTGCTGCCGGGGCAACTTACGATTTCAACGAGGGAGTACAGGCATTTCTGGAAAAAAGAAAGCCTGAATTCAAAGGGAAGTAATTCATTCTCAACAGTTAATAAAAGAAGTTTACCGCAACAATAGCGTTGAATACGGGTGTTTCAAATTTCATGAAATTCGCCGTAAATACTCATGCGATTGATAGAGTAAACAGTTATCTTTGTTTGCCAAAATCATAATTGAAAATGCGTTTTATTGCTTCATCATCAGCGTTACTTAAGAATCTCCAGCAGATCGGAGGTGTTATTTCTAATAATACTGTTTTATCGATATTAGAAGATTTCCTGTTTGAATTGAAGGACAATACGCTGACGCTGACTGCTACTGATTTGGAAACAATGATGCGCATTACCATGGATGTGAATGATGCACAGGGTAGCGGGCGGATTTGTATTCCCTCTAAAATATTATTAGACTATCTGAAGAATCTTCCGGATCAGCCGGTTACTTTTTCTGTAAACGAACAAGAACTGGCGGTTGAAATTGCCAGCGATGCCGGTAAATATAAAATTGGCGGTGAGAAAGCCGATGATTTCCCTAAAGAACCGGCTCCGGAACAAGCGACAAGCTTTACCATGCCTTCGATCGCTCTGACTGAAGGGATCAACAAAACATTATTTGCAGTAAGCACCGATACACTGCGTCCTCAAATGACCGGTGTATATTTCGAAATGGCTTCTGATAGTCTCACTTTCGTATCTACCGATGCGCACAGACTGGTTCAATATCGCCGGGATGATGTGAACTGTCCGGTTTCAACTACAGAAGGTTTCGTAGTTCCAAGAAAACCCTTGCAACAATTGCGTTCAACGCTCCCTGCTGACGAAACTCAATTGCAGGTGTCTTATAATAGCAGTCATCTGTTTGTGCAATCAGGTCGACTGAGCTTGAGCTGCCGTCTGATCGACGCTCAATTTCCGGATTATAAAGCGGTAATTCCAACCGATAATCCGTTTCAGCTGACTGTAAACCGTGCAGATTTTATCAGTGCTTTGCGCCGGGTTGGGGTTTTTGCCAATAAGACCACCAATCAGGTTGTACTGGATATCAACGGTAACGAATTACAAATCAGTGCACAGGATATCGATTTCTCTTACGAAGGTAGAGAGCGCCTCAATTGTCAGTACAACGGCGAAGACATGAAAATCGCTTTTAACTCCAAACTGATGGTTGAGCTGATCAACAACCTGGATGGCACCGAAATCAATGTCGAGCTCAGCACGCCAACTAGAGCAGGCATCTTCCGTCCGACAGAAAGCGGCGATAACGAAGATGTTTTGATGCTGTTGATGCCGTTGATGGTGGGTGTATAAGGTATTAGTAAGTGAGGGACTATGCACCCTCACTTAATTAATCCGAGATCGATCGCCGTTTTTATCAGTCCGGCCGCATTTTTTGCGTCTAGCTTCAGTAAAAGCGCAGTTCGATAATTGTCCACTGTACGTTTACCCATGCAAAGTCGTTCTCCGATCTCTTTGCTATTGTAATTTTCAGCTATTAGCTGAAGAATTTCCTTCTCACGACGAGTGAGCCGGGGTTGTTTTGATGTGTTCATAATTTCCGACACCTGACCGCGGATCATAGGGTCGAAATACTGTCCCCCATTGTAGATTGTTTCAATCGCCATCAACAGCGTTTCTTCATCGCAGGTTTTCAGAACATAGCCCATAACACCATGACTTATCATGGAGCGGATATAGTAAGTCTGCTCCTGATTGGTAAAAGCCAGAATCTTAATATCCGGATAATCCTTTTGAAGCATTATTGCCAAATCTTCACCTGTCTGACCGGCCATCTGGATATCCAATAGCAATACATCGGGCCTGTTCTGCCCAATATCCATCAGTAATTCACTCCCACTTAGATATGCCCCTGTAATTTTGATATTAGGGGCACATCCT
>CAZWPF010000025.1:0-31069 GCA_964636205.1 uncultured Chitinophagaceae bacterium
GGTTCCCGAATAATAGGAACCCCTGCTTCGATATGTTTTTATTAAATTAATTATTGTTTAACTACATCCACTACTTCTACGTCGAAAATCAGGATAGAATTAGCGGGGATGATTGGGCTCGGACTTTGAGCGCCGTAGGCAAGACTGGAAGGTATATACAGGGTGGCGATGGTTCCTTTTGGAAGCAGTGCAATTCCTTCGTCCCATCCGGCGATTACTTGTCTTGTTCCCAGATTAAACCAAAATGGTTCCACATGTTGGAACTGAGGATCAACGTTTGAATCGAATGTTTCACCTGTGAGCAATCGACCGGTATAATTCATAGATACTCTGTCGCCGGTTTGCGGAAGGGGGCCGCTACCATTTTTGTTGATGGTATAGTACAATCCCGATGGGGTTTTAACGGCGTTGATTTTATTGGCGGCAAAATACTCCTGCAGCTTTTTGTCGTCGATCTCTATTTGGGCGGCCATTTGACGCTCCATATCTTCCTGCATTTGTTGCGGAGATTTTACAGTGAGAACGTGTATGGTATAGTTGATTTTCAGGTCTTTACCGGCTTCCATCCAAGGGAGCGCCTGAGCGCCGGTTTTCAGGATAGAGTCGACAGATACTCTGAAAACTGCGCTATCTCCTGCAGACATCATGGTGAACCCTTCGCCGATGTCTCCTTTGAAAGCGGGAGGCTGTACTTGGAACGGTACAGGTTGGTTATTGTTCATTTCGTAGGAATCAAAAAGCACGCTATCTCCTATTTTAGTAGTAATGTGCATTTCGATAAAATCACCCACATTGGCGGTAGTGCCGGGCATGTCTTTCAGGAATTTGTATTCGAGACCATCCTCGGTGATGGAATATTCAGCTTTCGCTGCAGTAGCTCCTTTAGATTTTTTCTTTTGTGCATAAGCTCCTGTTACCATTGCGGAAGCAGCCAGCGTAAGGAATATGAGTTTTTTCACAAGCATAAAATAATGTATGGTTTAAAGCAATTCGGAACCTGTTTTTTGTACAGGTTCCGAAAAAATTGTTAGTTCAAACTTAAGACTTCTACCTCAAAAACGAGAATAGAGTTGGCCGGGATATCCGGACCGGGACTTTCAGGGCCGTATGCCATTGTAGACGGAATGTACAGAGTAGCTTTGCTACCTTGTTTCAATAAAGCTAATCCTTCGTCCCAACCGCGGATCACTGCACCTTGTCCGAGCGGGAAGGTAAAAGGCTCCACATGGTTGAATTGAGGTTCCACGTTTGAATCGAAAATATTTCCATCCAGTGTGCGACCTGTATAGTTAACTGTTATACGCTGACCTTGCTGTGCAGTAGCGCCCTTACCTTCTCTTTCGATCTTATAATAGAGACCGCTTTCGGTTTTGGACGGATTGATACCATTTTGAGCAAAATATTCTTGAAGAATTTGATCATCGACTTCTTTTTGTTTCGATGCCTGTGCTTCCATTTCCTGCATTGCTTCTTCCTGAGATTTAACAGAAACAAGCTTTACTTCGTATTGCAGTTTATCTTTCAGATCCATCCAAGGCAGCAATTGTGCTCCAGCCTTGCTCATTGAATCTAGGGAAACCCGAAATACAGCACTGTCTCCGGCTGTCAGCATAGAAAAGCCTTCCGCAACATCACCTTTAAATACTGGTTCTGTCTGAGGGAACTGTACCGGTTGATTATTATTTAATTTCCGACTGTCAAACAAAATGCTATCTCCCACACGGGTCACGATATGCATTTCTAATAAATCTCCAACCGCTGGTTTACGGTCTCCCGGCTCATCAACTACGATTTTGTAATCAAGGCCATCCTTAGTTGATTTAAAGCCATCTCCTGAATTACAGGCAGACAGGTACAAAATACTCATTCCCAAAATTGCAATGGGGAAGCTACGTTTATTCATATGTTTTAATTAGCGGGGGTGAATATCGGACAAAATTTCCTTAAAATGTGCTATTGTCTCAGAAAAACTCTTTAAAGATCGTCCACCAGAGGCATTAAAATGACCACCTCCATTAAAATAGGTTCGCGCGAAGCTATTTACATCAAAATCGCCTTTGCTTCTGAAAGACAGGCGGATATCTTCGTTTTTTTCGGTTACTAGGACTGAGAAACGGATATCGGAGATACTTAGAGGATAGTTGACCAATCCTTCGGTGTCACCGGGGCCGAGATGAAACAATTGCATGTCTTTTTTTGAAATGGCAATCAGACCTGTCTTCCATTGTGGTAACAACTCCATTTTTTCCGTTAGTACATAGCCCAAAAAACGCATCCGGTTTGGCGTCCAGGAATCGTTGACTGCCTCGTGGATTTCGGTATGTTTCATGCCTCTGGTTAATAAGTCGGCAATCATCAGGTGTACGCTGGCGGTAGTTGCCGGAAAGCGAAACGATCCGGTATCGGTCATGGTGCCGGTGTAGATACAGGTGGCGATATCTTTGTCAATCAGAGCACCGTCGCCATTCATACGGATAAAATCATATACCATTTCACAGGTACTGCTTTTTTCCGGAAGGCTGATGCCATAGTCCCAGCCTTCGCTTGGGAACAAATGATGGTCGATCATTACTTTTGTTGCTTTCGATTCTTCCATTGCCGCACCGGCAGTATTTGCCCTATGGAAAGCGTTGAAGTCCAATCCAAATATAATATCAGCTGCACTCATTGCCTGTCGTACCTCTCCGGGTTTTTGCTCAAAATTGAGCATAGACCGGACGCCGGGCATCCATAGCAAAAATGGAGGTATTTCATTGGGGACAACCGCAGTTACCTGATGACCTTTTTTTTTGAGATAATGATACAGTGCTAGGCTGCTTCCAATTGCATCCCCGTCAGGTCGATAGTGGGTGAGAATCACTATCTTTCGGGGTGAGGAAAGAAGCGGTAAAAACGACTGAATAGATTGCATGATTTTATTTGAGCGTGTAAGATAAACAAATGGAATGGATCAGTAATAGTTGCTCCTTTTTCACTAATTTCGCCTCCAGATATAAACATTATTATGGAAAAAGAACCACAACAAGAACAGCAGTTGAACATTGAACTGACAGAAGAAACAGCAGACGGAACGTACGCGAATTTAGCGATTATTACGCACTCTTTTGCAGAATTTGTGATCGATTTTGTAAATGTTATGCCTAATGTTCCTAAGGCAAAAGTGAAGTCTCGCATTGTGATGACTCCCCAACATGCAAAAAGGCTGATGCGCGCTTTGATTGATAATGTTAAGCGTTTCGAAGCTACACATGGCGTCATTAAGGATCAGGAATCTGTTAATAACGTACCATTCAATTTCGGCGGTACAACCGGCCAGGCTTGATTTGTTTTTTTACGATATTTAGAATGAACGAAAAGATATTAATTCTCGATTTTGGCTCTCAATACACGCAGCTTATAGCTCGAAGTATTCGGGAGTTAAATATTTATTGTGAAATACAGCCTTGTACCCGGCCCTTTGTTTGCGAGTCAGGTATTAAAGGGGTTATTCTTTCCGGAAGCCCCTTTTCTGTCAATGATCCTAATGCGCCTAAGCCTGATTTCCGTTCGATAGCCAACCAAGTTCCTGTTTTGGGGATCTGTTATGGAGCTCAGCTGATCGCCGCTGAATCCGGTGGGTCAGTGGGGAAATCTACTCATCGTGAGTACGGTAGGGCGCATTTGAAGAAAATGGTGGAGGATGAGCTGTTTGCAACGATAAGTGATGGTTCTCAGGTTTGGATGAGTCATAGCGACTCAGTTAAGCAACTTCCGGAAGGCTTTTCGGTAATTGCACAAACCGAAAGTATTCCGGTGGCGGCCTACAAGGCAGCAACGGATTTTGCTGCATACCCTGTTTATGGTATCCAATTTCATCCGGAGGTAACGCATAGCGTGGAAGGGAAACAATTGTTGAAAAACTTTGTTGTGGATATCTGCAAATGCAGTCAGAACTGGACACCCGCTATGTTTATTCAGGATACAATTGCTCGTATCAAGCAACAAGTTGGGGCTGGTCAGGTTGTGATGGCATTGAGTGGTGGTGTGGATTCTACCGTAGCTGCTACATTAATTCACAGAGCGATTGGCTCAAATTTATACTGCATTTTCGTCGACAATGGTCTCTTGCGTAAGGATGAATTTGCGCAGGTGATGGAGGGCTACCGTCATCTTGGATTAAATGTTACCGGAGTTGATGCCCGGGAACGTTTTTATTCGGAATTAGACGGAGTTTCAGATCCTGAGCAAAAGCGTAAGACGATTGGTCGTTTATTCATCGATATTTTTCAGGAGGAAGCTACCAGAATTCAGGGAGTTGAATTCCTCGGACAGGGTACCATTTACCCTGATGTAATTGAGTCGGTATCTGTTCATGGACCTTCAGTTACCATTAAATCTCACCACAATGTAGGCGGATTACCAGAGCTGATGAAAATGGAACTGGTGGAGCCACTGCGGTTTTTATTTAAAGACGAGGTAAGAAGAGTGGGAAGAGAGTTGGGACTGGATAAGATATTCCTCGATAGGCATCCTTTCCCCGGTCCGGGATTGGGTATCAGAATTTTGGGTGCCGTAACTGAAGAGAAGGTTAAGATGCTCCAGGAAGCCGATGCTATTTATATCAGACATCTCCGCGAAAGTGGTATGTACGATCAGGTATGGCAAGCCGGAGCTATTCTACTGCCGGTACAAAGTGTGGGTGTAATGGGTGATGAAAGAACTTATGAATTTACCGTTGCATTAAGGGCAGTAACTTCAATTGACGGAATGACTGCCGACTGGGCGCATTTGCCTTATGAATTACTCGGAAAAATCTCTAATGATATAATCAATCAAGTAAGAGGTATTAACCGGGTAGTTTACGATATCAGCTCCAAGCCACCGGCTACCATCGAATGGGAGTAGGGGAGGCTTTTTGCAGGTATTCAAAATCACTTGCAGTATGAAACAAACTTTGGTAATCTTATGTCTGGTCGTATTCATGATTCCGTTAGTACCGGAGCAGGCTTCCGGACAAATATTTAAGAGGTTGTTTCAGCGTGACAAAACTGAAACAGATACTCAGGCAGAGCCGAGGGTAACTCCTAAGCCGGAGTCGGGAAAACAATCCGTGACTCCGGCTTCTGCCAAGAAGCCACGGTATCGTATCGACGTGCTTGTGCCATTGTATATGGACGAGTTGGTGAAGGGAAATGCCACTACTTTTCGTCATAAAGTTCCTGCTAAAGCTTTATCCGGGATTTCTTTTTTGGAAGGTGTGAAATTAGCTGCAGAGATGGCTGATAAGGATGCTTATCAGGTTGACGTTTATTTTCATGATATCACCGGCGTATCTGTTTCGCAGCTGATACAAAAAAAGCAACTTAGTAATTCCGACTTACTAATAGGAATGGTGACATCGAATGATGTTACCCAACTTGCAGCGTTTGCACAGAGTAACAAGATTAATTTTATTTCCGTCCTTTCTCCTTCTGATGGGGGAGTGAGCAACAATCCTTTTTTTACCTTGTTGCAACCTACTTTGCGGACACATTGTGAGCGAATAAAAGCATCTGTCAAGAAGAGGCACTCCCGAAACAAGGTTTTTGTTTATAGACGATTCAATCAGGAGGTAGATGAGACTGCATTCAATTTGATCATGACGGGGGAGGAGAAGCGTTTTGGAGTGATCGATTGTAATCAGAAGCCGTCTGTAAGGCATTTACAGGAGCTTTTCGACAGTACGGAAACCAATGTGATTATTATGCCTGTATTCGATACAGAATATGCGGGCGGACTGATTGATCAGTTGAGGTCTGAGTTTCCCGATTATCGTTTTGAAGTTTTTGGTATGCCCACCTGGGGCAACAGGGCGTTTATCAAGAGAAACGAGGAATTGATCAATATTGCTTTCAGTTATACTACACCTTTCTATTTCGATAAGACTACCGCATCGGGCAAAATGTTGTCAGACCGCTATAGTGAAACCTTTGGGGGGACGCCCAATGAATGGGTTTTCAGGGGTTATGAAACCTTTCTCTGGTATGCGGGGTTATTAGAGAAGTTTGGGGTTGTATTCAATTCCAGAGTTAATGATTTCAACACGGCTATTTTTACGGAATACAATATTAAGCCTGCGCGCGACGGCTCGAAGAACTTTCTGTACAACGAGAACCAGCATCTATACCTGTACCGATACCAGGCAGGAAGCTATGTAGTAGAGCATTGATATTATTCTACTAACCTCTCTTTCTCACGCCGCGCACTCTTTCTCTTTCTCTTTCTCTCTTCACTTTCTCTTTCTCTTTCTCTCTTCACTCTTTCTGTTTTCTCTTTCTCTAAACCGCTCTTTCTCTAATTCTCTACCCTTAACTCTTCCAGAGAAATCTTCTTGCCTTTCAGGGTTATATTACCGTTGACCGTTGGTGCCGGTTGTTCCAGCTTTTCGGTATGATTGGATTTGGCGGACTCGTGCGCACCTGTGGCTTTGTTATGTTGGTTGGTATAAAGACGACGGCGCAGTAAATACATCAAGGTGAAAAGTCCGAAAGCAACACCGAACAGGGCTGCAACACCTATATTCAGATTGTAATCCTGAACTAACAACGATACCAGAATGATCAGAATGTTTGCGGAAATCAGAATGCTTACTGTTCTCTTGTGAGAACAACCCAAATCCAAAAGGAAATGGTGTAAATGGGTGCGATCAGCACGAAAAGGAGAATGTCCTTTAATAGATCTGGTAGTGAACACACGCAGGGTATCGAACACCGGAATGAATAGTATGGATAGGGTTAGCAGCAATGCCCCCTGAGTGCTGTTGATCAAAGCATATACTACCGGACTTGAAGCCGATTCGAAGGATTTTACAAAGATGATAGCGATGATTGCAGTAGGGAAACCGATCAGCATAGCTCCCGTATCCCCCATGAAGATGCGCGCAGGTGAAATATTATACCTCAGGAAGCCGGCTACGGCACCCATCAGACTAAATGAAATAATCGCTTCGCTGTAATTACCTGTCATATACAACAGGATCCCAAAAAGAAAAGACGACAAAACTCCGATAGATCCGGCTAAACCATCAATCCCATCAATAAGATTAAAGGCATTGGTGATGAAAACACAGCCAACTACCGATAGCAATACGCTAAAAGTGTAGTTTAACTCATAAATTCCCAAAAAGCCGTGTAAAGAGCTAAGTCTAACATCCGCTAAGATAACCATAATGCAGGAAGCGAATATCTGTGCAATCAACTTCTTGAACGGAGGCAACCCGATTAAATCGTCTTTTACCCCAATTATAAACAAAATTAAGGCTGCGGCACAATAGTAATTCCAAGCATTGAACTCTGAAGGGTTAATCAACAAAGCTGCAGTGATCATGAAAGCAATAAAGATCGCGATGCCGCCCAATCTGGGAATAATATGGGTATGAACTTTACGGTTGTTATCCGGAATATCAAACAGTCGTTTTCTTTTTGCAATGTAAATTATCCTTGGGATAGATAAAATACTTAATACAAATGATATTAAGACTGCCGATATGCACAGAAGAAATTGTGAATTGGCTAGCGTATTCATGGTGTCTACAAAGGTAGAAAAATGAATTCAAGATTTGTGCCAACAAATATTCCACTAATGTTCTGAACCGTAAAATATTTGTTATTGCAAAATAGTACATATGAAGTTTGCAATTAACCCCAAAGTGTTAAATAATTTAAATGTTTAATTTTTCCGGTAAAACTCCGCCTATTCGCCGTATATGAGGAAGAAATACTTGTTCTAACCCCAATTCTTTTGCATTTTTACCGACTGAATACAAAATAAATATGGCTGAATCAGAAATGGAAAGAGTTTCCTGTCTCATTTTGGGCTCCGGTCCTGCGGGATATACTGCTGCAATCTATGCGGCAAGAGCTAATTTGAAACCAGTATTATACCAAGGGTTGCAACCCGGTGGGCAGCTCACTATAACCACAGATGTGGAAAATTTTCCCGGTTATCCGGAGGGAATCATGGGTCCGCAAATGATGATTGATTTTGAAAAGCAGGCTCAGCGCATGGGTGCTGATATACGTTGGGGACTGGCAACTGCTGTCGACTTTTCAAATCGTCCGTTTAAAGTACAGATAGATGAGGAGAAATGGATTGAGGCAGACTCGGTGATTATAGCAACCGGAGCCTCAGCGAAATGGTTGAATCTGGATTCTGAACAACGTTTGAATGGACATGGGGTATCTGCATGTGCAGTATGCGATGGTTTTTTCTATAAGGGACGTGAGGTGGCAATCGTAGGCGGAGGAGACACCGCTTGTGAAGAAGCCCTTTATCTGTCAAAACTTTGTAGTACGGTACATATGATCGTTAGGAAGGACGAGATGAGAGCCAGCAAGATCATGCAAGACAGGGTTTTAAAAACTCCAAATATTCGTGTGTATTGGAACTCAGATACTGAAGAGGTACTCGGAGATCTAAAGGTTGAAGCGGTTCGGATTAGAAATAATAAAACCGATGAGCTGACAGAGATTCCGGTGAGCGCATTCTTTGTTGCGATCGGTCATGAGCCGAACTCAGGCATTTTTAAAGGGTGGTTGGAAATGGATGATCAGGGTTATATAATCACGAAGCCAGGTTCCTCACATACCAGTATCGAAGGGGTATTTGCCTGTGGTGATGTGCAAGATAAGATCTACCGACAAGCCGTTACCGCGGCCGGTAGCGGTTGTATGGCGGCACTCGATGCAGAGCGATATCTGGGAGAAATGGAACATGCTTAGGGGAAGCGGTAAAACACAGCTTCTTACCCAAATCCTTACCGGTACAACATGACCAGGTTGCTAATAATCGCGTTGCTGTTTACTGCTTTCGGGAACGAACTGTATGCACAAACAAGGCGCAAAGCGTCTAATATCACGGTAACGGAAGTTGATTCGCTTACGCGCATGGTAATCGTGGTCGATAAGGCTAAAGGTACCAAAGACACCGTTCTGAATATTAAAGAAGCCGGACCCTATGTTCCGCTTTTACCTCCTGAAAGTCGGGAGGTTTTGCCGTTTAAAGACGATAAAGGTGAAGTAGTATTTCATAATCTGCGCTATCAGAATCCTCAGCTGGTAGTGCAGATTAAGGTTATAAATCCGGTTGTCAGGGATATAAACGATCTGAAGATTTATGTGACCTTTAGAAACAAAACCAGTCGGTCGCAAAAATTTCTATTCGACAGACCATCTTCGCCCGGGTTTGCCTTATGGGGTGCCAGTTGCACTATTATTAGTGAAAAACATGGCAATGTCTTGGCGCAGAATAGTAAACCACGATACCAGATCGAGGCTGCGGATTCTTTAACCATGCGGCGACACCAATATGAACTAAAAGCCAGCGAATGGCTGATGAAGCAATTCAGTGTAGCGGACATGGTAGTGTTGAATGAAAAGATTTGTAAGAACGGAAAACTTCCTCCCGGGGAATATACCTTACAGTTGAACTTTCAACAAAACCGATCCAATATTGTCAAGTTTACTGTGCGCTAATTCCGGTCGCTAAACATACCGCTTAATCAATCGAAGATTATGAGTACGTTTCCGGTGAGCGGTGCTGATAATACCCCCTGAATCGATTCGATCCATCACAACTCGGCCTGCTGTATCAGTTGCATGAACAATTTCATTGGGACCTACCAAAATACCCACATGATTGATTCTTCCTTCTTCATTGTCAAAAAAGGCCAGATCGCCGTACTGACTATCTTGGAGAAAGTCAACCGATTTCCCAGTTTTTGCCTGGTCTTTCGCATCCCTGGGCAAGGAAATACCACATAGTTTAAAAACCATTTGGGATAACCCGGAGCAGTCGATACCTGCACTACTCCTGCCGCCCCATTGGTAAGGAGCATTTAAATATTGTGTCGCCCAGTGCGCAATCATCTCTGGCGTAAATTCCCTTTTTTTAACCGCAAATCTTTTCCCCTTAAACCGTCCGGTTAGATTCAAGACGGTAATCTGACTGCGGCGCAGTCCGTAAAGTTCTGAACCTAAAGGGAGCCATATTTCTCCCTGGTCTGTAACCAGTTTGCTATTATCCCGTCCGGAGAAATAAGTCGCAGTTTTTCGGTACTCCTGAAAGCTGATCAATTGCACCTGAGACCTTTTACACCATCCCTCATAATCATCAATAGCCGAACGAATCCGTAGCCAGTCGCCATTCTCAGCGGCAAGAACTTCCGCTTTTTCCCCAAACAGCATCTGACTCGCCTGTTCAGCACGGTGAGAAGGCTCCGCCCGCATTGGCATTACAGGTGTATTACAGACTGCATACGAAAGTATCATACGGTTTAAGATTGCGCTAAGTGATGCTCCCGGTTTAGAAAGATAACTATAACCGGTAATCGTTCACGGATTTGAGACTCACTTTGTTTAATTATCAAATAGCTTCGACGAAGCCGGCATAAAAATACATCGGAATCGAATAGTGAGGAACAGCCGGCTATAAAAATACCTTTAAATGATCAGGCGGTTCTTTTGTTTAATCTTGTTAACATCCAAAATTTGAGCGAGCTGAATTTCCGGAAACGTGCGCAGGACATCGGTAAGTTCAGTAGCTGTGGACAATGCCAGGTTGCCGGCAATCATCCAGAGGAAGTCTAACTTGCCGATTTCCGGAAGCAAATGTTCCTCCTGTCGTTTTAATTGATAAAGATTGAATCTTTGTTCCCCATAAGGGCGAAAGTATTCATAAACAGGGAAGAAGAAAGAGCCTTTATTAGGTATGTCAATTGTTTTATCAAGTTCAGGTTGTCTTATGAATCGAAAGCCGAAATTGTGTTGCAGCAAGATACATAAAGTCGTGGCTGATAATCTGGTTGCAATGCCGATGAGGTAAGCATCTGAAAAAAATGCTTCCTCAACGGGCCCCATATCGAGGGTGAGTTTCTTTACAGACATGCAGACTACCTCCTCTGTTCAGTGCAAATTTGCCGAATATTAACTTATCCAACAATTATTCCCTCCAAATAAGACCTTTTATTCCCTTTGCAATTTGTATTTTTGGCAGCTACCAAGATTATGCAACAGAAAATAACTGCGATATTAAAGGCTTCTATTGAGACAAAGCAACGGGTTGTAGAGGATTCCCGATTGTTACAAACAATAGCGGATGTCACCGAAGCGATTGTGACTGCTTTTGAAAGCGGCAAGAAAGTTTTGTTTTGTGGCAACGGAGGAAGTGCTGCAGATGCGCAACATCTGGCCGCAGAGTTCAGCGGCCGTTTTTATACAGACCGTACTCCTCTGCCTTCTGAAGCTTTGCATTGCAATACTAGTTATCTTACTGCTGTAGCTAACGATTACGGCTACGATGTGGTTTATAGTAGAATGATACGTGGCATTGGGCAGCAAGGTGATGTATTGATCGGCCTGAGTACTTCCGGGAATTCCGGAAATATTATCAAGGCCATGGAGCAGGCTAAGGAAATGGGAATGATTACCGTGGGATTCACCGGCGCTTCAGGGGGTAAGATGAAAGATTTAAGCGATTTTTTAATTAATATTCCGAGCAGTGATACGCCCCGTATACAGGAGGGGCATATTACCGTCGGTCATATTATTTGTCAACTGGTAGAAGAGCAGATTTTCATAGATAACGAGCGTAAAGTATGAGCGAAACCTTAAGCCATTTCCCGATTGATCATTCTTGGACCTTGTTTTTGGATCGGGACGGTGTAATCAATGAAGAGATAACCGGGTCTTATATTACACGTTGGGAAGATTTTGTGTTCTGTGTCGGAGCCAAAGATGCAATAGTTCAGCTGAGTTCCATTTTTGGAAGGATCATCGTGGTCACTAACCAAAGAGGCGTAGGGCGTGGAATCATGAGCATGGACAGTCTGAAGGAAATCAACAGAAACTTGACCGATGTAATTGCAAGCGAAGGCGGCAGGCTGGATAGGATTTACGCTTGTACAGCTACTTCTAATGAGGACCACAACCGGAAGCCGAATACAGGAATGGCCTTGCAGGCAAAGGAAGATTTTCCTGAAATAGATTTCAGAAAGAGTATCATGGTCGGTAACAGTCCGAGCGATATGGAATTTGGAAAACGTTTATCGATGCATACCGTCTTTCTTACAACTACGCATCCTCCCTATGAATTGCCACACGATCTGGTCGACGAACAGTATGGGTCATTGCATGCTTGGTCGCAAGTGCTGACCGGTGCATTTTCAGGAGCTAATTAATAGCCGCATTTTTGGATGGGGATATTGGTAGGGTAATAGTAAAGGTAGTCCCGTTAACGCTCGAATTAGCTTTTATCGTGCCTTTTTGCAATTCGATAAACTCCCGGCAAAGAATTAATCCCAGTCCGATCCCTTTCTCGTTTTGCGTCCCGAAGCTACCCTCGTTCTTGAGCGTGAATAAAGTATCGAGTTTTTCAGGTGCGATCCCCACCCCGGTATCTGATACGGATATGGCACACTCACCATTAGCTGATTTTGCATCCACAACAATAGTACCCCCCGGATGTGTGAATTTAATCGCGTTGTTGATCAGATTTCTGAATACGACTCCGAGCATATCGGCGTCTGCAAAGACCTGCTGATCTGCATTCACCAAATATTTTAACTGAATTCCTTTTTTCGCTGCGATAGCATCTTCTACATTGAGGATGTTCCTAAACGTATCATTTAGGTTAAGTACTTTTAAATTTACCGACTGGCCATGCATCTGGTTATTGGCCCAATGCAGCATATTGGAAAGCATATCCGAAGTGTTCTGCGTGAGATCGAGCAGCGATCTGCTAAATATTTTCTTTTCCTCGTCTTTAATTGCCTCCATCTGAATCAGCTCTAAATAGCTTTGGATTGAGTCTATCGGACTTCTTAAATCATGGGCGATGATGGAGAAAATTCTGTTTTTTTCCTGATTAATACGCTCCAATTCACTACTTTTTCTAATAATAGAAAGCAAACGTTTTTCAGCCAATCTTCGTTCCCGCACATAATTTAACCGGAGGTAACGAATTGTGAAAAAAATGAAGGAGATGGTAACCGCATAGGTGGATTTTAAGTCGATAAACCGCTGAGAGGCGTTGTCATAGGTATGCCTTACTGCTTCCGGCATCCTTTGTTCGATTATCAGCAGGGTCTGGGCAACTGCTATATGGATCAATACAACTGCCCAATGATATCGCACCGGGGAGAGCACGATCAATAACATGAAGGTGAGGAAGAACAGCGGCAAAGAAGGTCCGACACTCCCATTGTCTAACAGAAAGGATGTAATAAGGGTGGCATAGGTTCCGATTACATACACGAATACTCCGATGTTGTGAATCCGACGATACCGAGACAGGTAATAAAAAATAGCTTGTAAAATCAGTAAGATGACAATGATCACCGAACTGCTCTTTAAGCCGATCCAAAGATTGAACGGTAATAATAGGAGTAATATGCTGAACGAAAACACTGAAATAGCATGAAACGAGCGAACCTCAATTTCAAACTCTGTGGGAAGCCCGATCAGTTGTAGCCATCTTTTATACCACTTACGGGCAAGCATATTAAAATAATTCGACATTTCTAATTAATCCCAGATAGATTAGTTTAAAATTGATTACTTCTGATCTCTTGCACGTTTGCGCGCGGAGCGGAGGTTGAGAAACTCAACCAATACGGAAAAGGCCATTGCAAAGTAGATATAGCCTTTCGGAATGTGTTGGTCAAAAGCTTCTGCGGTTAGGGAAACTCCTATGAGTAGTAAAAATGCTAAAGCAAGCATTTTTACTGTTGGATGATTATTTACGAAATTACTAATTGCGCTGGCGGATATCATCATCACGATTACTGCTATGATTACAGCTGCAATCATCACGCCAATATAATCGGCCATGCCGACGGCGGTAATTACAGAATCCAAAGAGAATACTATATCCAACAAGAGGATCTGAAAAATAACCTGTCCGAAGCTTAATTGTTTCGCATTTATTTTTTCATCATGACCCTCCCCTTCAATTTTTTCATGAATCTCTGTGGTGCTTTTATAAATCAAAAACAAGCCACCCAATAATAATATTAAGTCTCGCCCCGAAATATTGAGTTTTTCGCTCCACGCTTCATTGGAAATATTCAACCAATCACCTAAATGAAAAAATGGTGCCGTCAATGACATGATCCAACTCAGTGATAACAGTAAAAGTATCCGGGTGATTAAAGCCAGTGATAGACCTAATTTTCGCGCCTTTTTTTGCTTCTCCGCAGGAAGTTTATTACTTAGAATGGAGATGAAAATTATATTGTCAATACCCAGCACTATCTCTAATACTGTAAGTGTGAGTAAGGATACCCATATTTCAGGATTTGTTAACCAATCCATAACATCATATAAACTTGCGAAGTTACTTATTAATTGAAAATCAAGGCTAGAATATTTTATCAGTATGTCGATAAAGTCCTTTTTATCTCGGATTGTCTAATTTGCAGTCAAATTAAGAAATGGCTAAGCGACGCTCATTAGCGGGTGTTTTAACTTTGCTGCTAATCTGTTCAAATGAAGGTATTATTCTTGTTGCCCTATCCGCTCGGTAAAGCACCATCGCAACGTTTTAGGGTAGAGAGTCTGTTGTCTGTGTTGGATGAGTCCGGTATTGAATACTCCCTCCGCCCTTTTATGAATGAAGCTACCTGGAAGGTATTATATCAGAATGGTTCGATAGGGCAGAAGGCATTTGGCATTGTCCTGGGCTATCTGAAGCGGTTTCGAACGATAATGATGGAGGCACCTCGATATGATCTGGTATTTATTCACCGCGAAGCTGCGCCGTTAGGTCCGCCCATATTCGAATGGATATTAAAGCAGTTGTTGGGGAAGCGAATTGTTTTCGATTTTGATGATGCGATCTGGATCCCAAATACCTCTGCAGGCAATCGGCTGGCGGCTTTATTTAAAGCTAATTGGAAGACCAAATACATCTGTAAATGGTCAGAAAAAGTAGCGGCAGGCAATGATTTTTTGTCCGAGTTTGCCCAGAGTTCGGGTGCCCAAAAAGTAGTTCGTATTCCCACAGTAGTGGATATGGAGTTGAAGTATAATAAAGTAAAGTTGCACACAGAGGGCAAGGTGGTGGTAGGTTGGACAGGGAGTCATTCTACGCTTAAATACCTGGATATGATAGTGCCTGTAATCAACCGACTGCAAGAAGAGGTTGACTGTACTTTTTTAGTGATAGCCGATAAGAAGCCTGATTTGCAAATTAAAGATTGGCGCTATCTGCCTTGGGATGCCAACACTGAAATCGAGGATTTGCTGCAAATAGATATTGGTATAATGCCGTTGGTGGCCGATTTATGGAGTGAGGGGAAATGCGGATTTAAGTTGATTCAATATTTGGCACTCGGCATACCGGCTGTAGCCAGTCCGGTAGGGGTTAACAAACAAATCATCGATCAGGGTGTGAACGGCTTTCTGGCTGGCACCGAGGAGGAGTGGTTAGATGCGTTACGTCGAATGGTAAGTGATTTTGAATTCAGGCAAAAGGCCGGACGGGCAGGTAAGGAAAAGATGTTGCAGCATTATAGTATTCGCGCAATCCGTCCTTCTTTTATATCCTTGTTTCAATAATGTCGTGCATGAATTCAGAGTTTTTTTTTCAAGCCGGCCTTGAGAATACTAATTCGGCTTTTACAAGGGAATTATTGAAATGGCATCTTCGCAACAATGATCGTGCGCTTCCATGGAAAAATGAGCAAGACCCCTATCGAATATGGCTATCTGAGATTATTCTCCAGCAGACTCGGGCAGAGCAGGGGTTACCTTACTATTTAAGCTTTGTCGAAACTTATCCGGATATTCAATCTCTGGCAGTGGCGAAGGATGAAGACGTGTTTAGGTTGTGGCAGGGGTTAGGGTATTATAACCGCTGCCGCAATATGCTGTCGACTGCACGGTATATTGTAAATGAAAGGAACGGAGTGTTTCCGTCTGAGTACAATGAAATATTACAACTCAAGGGTATAGGGCCTTATACGGCTGCTGCCATTGCATCTTTCGCTTTTGGATTGCCACATGCAGTCGTCGATGGAAATGTGTACCGGGTTCTGGCTCGCTATTTTGGATTGGAAACACCCATTGACAGTACAGCGGGGAAGAAGCAGTTCCAGTCGATGGCTAATGATCTGTTGGATCACACAGACAGTGCCGGCTACAATCAGGCTATTATGGATTTTGGGGCTACAGTCTGTGTGCCGGCGAAGCCGAGGTGTTCAGATTGCCCGCTGCGCTTAAACTGTTTTGCCTTCCAGCAGGGGGTAATTGAATTATTACCGGTTAAGGAGAAAAGGTTGACAGTAAAGAGCCGTTATTTTCATTATATCCTTTTGCAAGTGGGAGATTCGATATGGATACATCGGCGGAACGATAAAGATATTTGGAGAGAATTACATGAGCCATTTTTGATAGAGCATACTCAGGTTTTAGAGGCCTCGGACTTAGTTCAATCCGAGATGTATAAGCAGCTGGGATTGTCACCAAACCTCACGCCTGAATTCTTGGGGAGTGCAAAGCAGCGTTTAACGCATCAGTTAATTGAAACCAGGTTTTATCGACTCTTGCTTCCTTCTCGCGAATCGGTGAATCTGTCTTCTGATGGATATTGGGTGACTGTTTCGGATCTGGAAAGCAAAGCCTTCCCTAAAACCTTGGTTAGCTTTTTTAAGAAAATAGCCTTTTAGGGTTGAGGTGATTTCTGGCTATTCGATTGCATCGAGTCCTTGTTCCTGCAATCTGGCGATGCCTTCTTTCATTGCTGAGATTTGTTCTTCAGGGTGGCTCTGCCAGATGGTAACTTCGCCAACAATTTTGAGGGGCTGTTTGGAGCGGAAGGATTTCGTAGGATTGCCCGGAAATTTTTTATCGGTAAGGTTAGGGTCGTTTTCGAATTCTCCCGTGGGCTCAACAAGATAGATTCTACCCCTTCCTTCGCCTGCAGCCAATTCGGCTCCCCAGATGGCGGCGTCGATGGTTGCGGTGAAGTAGCTATACTTGGCAGACCGGTCACCATAGTTGGAGATAAATCCCGGCTCGATCAAATCACCGATTTTCAGTTCGGCCTTTGTACCATGGAAATAGGTTTGTAGGAACGGTGAATGCACGGTTTTGTTGATTTTGGTATCGCTCATAATTAAAAATTATTGAAGAGTTTCAAGGGTTTTTTGCACCAAGTCCAGGGATTTTTCAAGGTATTTCTCAATGGTCGCTCGCTCGTCCGACGAGAAGGAGTTTATTAAGTCTTCAGTTTCATTTTGAAAGGAACCATAGAAAGGCTGGAGCAATTCTTTGATTTTGGCCTGGTCGGCTTCGATGTAAACTTTCCTTCTGTCGGTGGAATCGGGTACACGTCTAACCAATCCTTTTTTTTCGAATCGGTCTATCAATCCTGTCACTGCACCCGTTGTAAGCTGAGTAGTTTCCGCTAATTCGCCCGCTGTCATTCGTCCTTTTTGCAATAGAAAACCAAGATACTTGTGATCGGTTCCGGCGACTCCGGCCTTTTTTGCTATCGTCTCGTGTAATTGCAGAGAGGAGTATATGTAGCGTTGACTCAATCTCCGGAGGTGGTAAATATTAGATGCTTCCATTTTTCTTATTAGCTAATTATCTTAGGCGCAAAGATAATTTAAGATTTTGAATTTCGAGCTAGCAGCTTAGATTTATAATTCTTCCCAAGCGGACTATCCGCCAACAATCTGGCCACTAAGTGGCATGTAATCCCTTCGGAAATAGGAGTATAATAATTGGAATAAACTGGCTGATCGTTTGTCATACCAATCTTATCACGGCGCAACTTGAGCTAATCCTGTAATTTTCAATTGGCTTCCTATTTTGTATCACTCGTAGCCAAATGATTTACTGACTGATAATTTTTGATTTATGTTAACATTTTTAGCAAAAAAATTATACTTTTAGAAACATATATGACGAAATAACAGGTTAGAAAATTATCAGGTATGAAAGGTGTAAACAGGGTAATGCTAATTGGGAATCTCGGAAAGGACCCGGATGTTCAAATTCTGGAAGGGAATATAACTGTGGTTCGATTCCCTTTGGCTACAACCGAAACCTATAGGGATAAAAATGGGGTATCAACCTCCCAGACCGATTGGCACACAATAGTTTTATGGCGAGGTCTGGCAGAGTTAGCACGAAAATATCTTCATAAAGGTAGTTTGATCTTTGTGGAAGGTCGTCTAAGGACCAGGAGTTGGGAGGACAAAGACAATATCCGTAGGTTTACCACTGAGGTGATCGGTGATAATTTTGTGATGCTCGACCGTCGGAAGGATCATGATGGTAATATGGAATCGGAGGAGCACGATTTGCCGGAATAATTTTTTAGATATCGATTTTGTGGAATCCTCAGTTTGGATTCAGATTACCAATAGTTTAGCAGAAGTTTCATCTTTGTAGTGGCTTTTCAATCCAGATCGTGTTATATGTTACAAATAGTAGCGGAGGGTTTTTCAGTTTCGGACGTCACGGTTCTGCTAATCGTCACCTTCATTTTATTATTGCTCACCGCAATTACTGCGGGTGCGGAAGCAGCTTTTTTTTCTTTGAACGCTCGGGAGGTACATTATTTAAAGGCGCGCGACCAACCTAATGCCCGATTAGTCATTCAATTATTGGAGCAACCGAGAGTGTTACTGGCAACACTGGTTGTGGCGGGCACTTTTATCAATATTACCATCATCTTCACAGCCAACCAGCTTATTGGTAAAATACTTGCGGATATGGATGCATCTATCTCCGCCGCAGGTACCTTGGCGATAAAGGTATTGGTCATCAGTTTCTTATTACTGATGTTTGGCTCGATTATGCCCCGTGTATATGCCACTCGGAACATCACTCGTATGGTATTATTCGCGGCACCCTTTATATCCATACTGCTGCGGTTATTTCAACCGATCAGCCGTTTATTGGTTTCAACCACCAGTTATTTCGAGGAGCGACTCACCACCAAGCCGGTGGACGTGTTTAATACCGGAAATTTTGCTGAGATTATTGAGTCAACGGTAGGACATGCCGCTACAAAAGAAGAGGTGGATATATTTAAAGGGATTTTGAAATTTGGAAATATATCGGTTCGACAAATTATGCGAACCAGATTGGATGTATCTGCTGTGCCCTTTGATTTCAGCTTTCCTGAGTTACAGCAGTTTGCCATTCAGGCAGGCTATTCACGGATTCCGGTATACCGGAAAAACTTGGATGAAATCGTGGGAATGATCCATACAAAGGATTTTTTGGCGCACGCTGAGGAGGCAGGCTTTGATTGGCACGGACTCATTCGTCCGGCTTATTTTGTACACGAAGGTAAGCGGATCGAGGATCTGCTTCATGAGTTCAGGCAGCACCGGATTCATTTCGCAATTGTGGCCGATGAATTTGGAGGTACTTCCGGAATCGTGACCTTAGAAGATATTATGGAAGAAATTATCGGAGATATCCGGGATGAATTTGATGAAGACGATATCGCCTTTACCAAGCTGGACGAGCAGAACTATATTTTTAATGGTAAAACAATGATCAATGATGTCTGCAGAATCATTGGGATACCCACTGATAGTTTTGAATCTGTAAGGGGCGAAAGCGATTCTCTGGCAGGTCTGATGATGGAAATTAGCGGGAGATTTTCGGCAATTAACGAAACAATAATTTGGCAACAATTTGAGTTTACTGCGTTGGAAGTTGATAGAATGAGAATTACGCGAATAAAACTTGCGATACATGATTTGAATGACGAAAGTGAATAATGTGTCTAAGTTTGACCTTTAGAAATTTGATACCTTTACATTGAAAAAGCTGCCCAGTGAGTACCAAGCATAAATTTACCTTTGAAGCAGATTGCAAAAATTGTGATTCCAGGACTAAGGGCATATTCTGTCATTTGGCACATTCCGAATTGGAGGAGCTGAATGATATGAAGTCCTGTATCATTTTTCGCAAAGGGCAGGTGATATTCGCAGAAGGCGGTCACCCGCTGGGTTTGTATTGCGTAAATTCGGGAAAAATCAAAATAGCCTACTCCGGCAACGATGGCAGAGAGCAGATTGTAAGGATGGCGAGGGGAGGCGATGTACTTGGTTATCGGGCTTTGCTTACGGCAGAGCGTTATAATGCCAGTGCAATTGCGCTTGATGACAGTGAGATATGTTTTATTCCCCGGGAGGCATTTTTCAATGTAATGAAATCTAATACAGGCCTTTCCTTCGAAATTATTAAGATGCTTTCTACTGAATTGAAGAAGGCCGAGAGGATGATTACGGATTTAGCCCAAAAGCCGGTACGTGAACGGATGGCGGAAGCTCTGTTGTTTTTGAGAGAAACATATGGATTTGAAGAAGATGGTGCTACGATCAATGTGACGCTTAGTCGGGAGGATATCGCGAATCTGGTAGGTACAGCAACGGAAACGGCCATTCGACTTCTGTCGGAATTTCGCCAAGATAAAATCCTCGAAACTTCGGGCAAAAAACTTAAAATTCTGGATATCGACAAGCTGGTGCATACGGCGCGACTTTATAACTAGTCGACAAGTAGCACTCGTTTCCCTGATCTGTCCCTGAATTCCGCTACATTAAAGGGAATTCATCAATCAAGTTCTTGTATATTTGCTCCTTCTAAAACATACCTGTGAAGTATCGTAACGCCTTGCTGATCGTTATTTTCGTGATTTTAATCGATCAGATTTCCAAGTTCTATATCAAGTTAAATTTCACCTACGGTGAAGATTTGATGGTAATTGGCAGCTGGTTTCGACTCCATTTTATTGAGAACGAGGGAATGGCTTTCGGGATGAAACTGAGTGACAATAGTTTCGGTAAACTTGCTCTGACTTTATTTCGTTTGGTAGCGGTGGTATTTGGCTTCTTCTTAATCAAGCGACTGGTCAATAAGCAATATACCCGAGGTTTAATCCTCTGCAGTGCCTTAATTTTGGCCGGTGCAGCAGGCAATCTCATTGACAGTATGTTTTACGGACTGATATTCACCGAGAGTCCGTACTGCCCGCATTTTACCACCGTATGTGAGACTGCGAAACTGGTGGCGCCGGGACAGGGTTACGGTGCTTTTTTGCATGGGAAGGTGGTTGATATGCTTTATTTTCCCCTAATTAGCACTACACTTCCTGATTGGTTGCCAATTTGGGGAGGGAAGAGGTTTGATTTTTTCGAACCTGTATTTAATATCGCCGATATGGCTATATCTATCGGCGTATTTGCCTTGTTGTTTTTTCAAAAGCGGTTGGTACAGAAGAATGAGGAATCGCAGCCGGTTAAAGAATAGATTGCTGCAATAGAATTCGGAAAGGGTAAAAATTTTGTTGCTATCACCATAATCTATTTTAACTATGTCTGAGGAAAAAAATATCCCGATCAACTTATGGTTGGCAGGTCGTAGTTATCGGATTCGCATACATCCTGAGGAAGAAGAAGCCGTTAGAAGAGCGGCTAAGGCGGCTGATAATAAAATTATGGAGCTAAGACAGCATTATGCGGGTAAAGATGATCAGGATTTTGTGGCGATGTGCTTATTAATGTATGCCGCTGATCACGCCACTAATCCTCTGGATCATCCCGTTGTAAGACAAGATCTTGGCAGAATGATACAGAGGATTGATGAAGTTTTGGAATCTGACCAGCAGGAAAAAGGGAATAAATAATCCGATTTAGTCTTCTATCATAATTTGGTTTCGGAGCAGATCCTTGAATTCATCCCGCTCACGAATCAAATAAGTTTCGCCGTTTTTCACCAGCACTTCTGCGGGTTTCAATCTGGAGTTAAAGTTGCTGCTCATCTCAAATCCATATGCGCCCGAGTTGTGGAATACAATCAGATCGCCTTCTCTCACTTCGTTGAGTACCCGATCCCAAGCAAAAGTGTCTGTTTCGCAAATATTACCTACCACAGTGTAAATACGTTCCGGTCCGGTGGGGTTTGAGATGTTCGTAATCTTGTGATACGCATCGTAAAACATAGGCCGGATCAAGTGATTGAACCCGGAATTGATACCCACGAAAACTGTTGCAGTAGTTTGTTTGATCACATTTGCCTTTGTAACAAAATAGCCACATTCACTTACCAGATATTTTCCCGGTTCGAACCAAATTTCCAAACTACGGTTGTATTCAGCTTCAAATTCTTTTAAGGCCTGAGTGAGTTGTACACCTAATGTAGCAACGTCTGTTTCCGGATCGTCTTCTTTATAAGGCACTTTAAATCCGCTTCCCATATCCAGAAATTCCAGCTGATCGAAATGTCGCGCAACTTCGAACATAACTTCCAGACTCGTTAAAAACACGTTTACATCTTTAATCTCACTGCCGGTATGCATGTGTAAGCCTTGAACGTGCAAATTGGTGGTCTTTACAATGCGCTCGATATGTCGCAATTGATGAATGGAAATGCCGAATTTACTATCGATATGACCGGTAGAGATTTTATAGTTACCGCCCGCTTCAATATGCGGATTGATCCGGATGCATACGGGATAGCTATTGCCAAACCGATTTCCGAAGCGCTCCAGAATAGAAATATTGTCGATGTTCAAATTGACTCCCAGTTCTTTCGCTTCCAGAATTTCATCGAAATCCACACAATTGGGAGTGAAAAGTATTTGTTTGGATTCAAAACCTGCATGGAGGGCAAGTTTTACCTCATTAATACTCACACAATCCACTGATGCGCCCAACTGGCGCAAGTGTTTTAATATATTGATGTTGGTCAGTGCCTTGCAGGCGTAAAAAATACGTGTGGGGTGCCCCTTAAAGGCATCCTTTAACTTTTGATATTGCTCTGTAATTTTCTCAGCATGGTACACGTATACCGGTGTGCCATACTGATTAGCGATGTCTGTCAGTTGTTTCGTACTTAATTGCTCACTCATAGGGGCGCGAAGTTATGAAAAGGAAAATTATATGCCAATTTGAAATCTCTGAACCAAGATTTATCATCTGATTATAGATAAAAGACCCGGGCCGGTTATGTCTTATTTCGATAACAGCTCTTCCAATGAGTCCTTACCGAGTATCTTAAAGATTTTTTTACCCTCAGGGGTATATTCGGGCTGACTGCACGCAAAGAGTTCGTCGATGATCGCTTGCTGTTGCTCCGGTTGCTGGAGGCTCTGTCCGTTGCTGCCCATTCTCTTTGCCAAGTGTTTAATCAACTGGTCTTTATGTCCGGAAAATGCATTAGAGGATTCATTCTTCAATTTATCAAGAACCTCATCCAACAAGGCTTTTTCAGACCCATCCTGGAGGCCGGGTGGCACCCCGCGAATAGCAAAGGTTTGTCCTCCAAAAGGTGAAATATCAAATCCAATTCTCAACAAGTCGGGAATAATATTGGATAACAATACGCAATCTTGCGGAGGAAGTTCATAAGTTACAGGAAAAAGCAACTGTTGTGAAGAAGCTTTCCCTGATTCCCATTGTTGCTGTAACCTTTCGTACCAAATTCTTTGCATAGCTCTGCTGACATGAATCATCATCATGCCTGAACGAACTGTGGTGATCAGATAAGTTCCTTGTACCAGGAGCATGCTACTACCAGCGGGGGTCGGTGCATTAAACAATTCGTCATTATTTGTCTGTACCGATGTTGCTGTGAAGCCCGAAGTAACCGGCGGCATTTCAGGTGTTTGTTGTGCGATCTGGTATAGGTCTTTCCATTGTTTCAAGGCATCTTTTTTATCTATAAAATGCGCCTGATTCTTTTGGGTAAAAGTATTGTATAGGTATCCGTTACGTGTATCTGTAACCTCTTTATCCGTTACAGGTCTGCTGACAGAAGGGAGCTGGGTGATTTCCGGGCTCAGTGAGAAGTCTAAAGAAGGGGCAATATTATACCTTGCCAATGCATGTTTCACTGCAGCTTGCAAGTAAGCATACATCATTCTGTCGTCTTCAAATTTTACTTCTTGCTTAGTAGGATGTACGTTCACATCGACTCTGGAGGGGTCGATTTCTATAAACAGCACATAAAAGGGAAATGATTCTTTTTCAATCAGTCCCTCATAAGCTTGCACTACTGCATGATTCAAGTAATGGTTGCGAATAAAGCGATTGTTGATAAAGAAAAATTGCATCCCTCTGGTGCGGGTAGCGGCTTCCGGTTTGCCAATAAAGCCGTGGATTCGAATATACTCGGTGTCTTCGGTTACCGGGACCAGATTTTTTTCATAGGTATGTCCGAGCAATCCAACTATCCTTGACTTCATGGTGCCTGCTTCGAGTCTGAACTGTTCCGTACCATTGTGCCAGACTCGAAATCCAATATTCTGGTTGGCCAGGGCTACTCTTGTGAATTCATCCAAAATATGGCGATATTCGGTATTGTTACTTTTCAGGAAATTTCTTCGGGCGGGCACATTAAAAAACAGGTTTTTCACCATGATATTCGTTCCGGGGTTGCCTGCGCAAGGTTCCTGGACAATCACCTCGGTGCCTTCGATGCAAATCCGGGTTCCCATTTCCGCATCATGTTTTCGGGTTTTCATTTCAACCTGAGCAACGGCGGCTATAGATGCCAGTGCTTCACCTCTAAATCCCATTGTACGGATGGAAAACAGATCGTCGATATTGCGGATCTTTGAAGTTGCATGTCGTTCAAAGCTCATTCTAGCGTCGGTAGGACTCATGCCCTTCCCGTTATCTATTACTTGAATCAGTTCTTTGCCCGCATCTTTAATGATTAATTGGATTTCTGTGGCGCCGGCGTCAATAGCATTTTCTAATAATTCTTTGACAGCAGACGCGGGGCGTTGTATCACTTCACCTGCAGCAATCTGATTGGCTATATGGTCTGATAATAATTGTATTGCGTCTCCCACCTTCTAAAATCCAATAATTTTGTTCAAAGTTAAGACTTACACAGGTTTTAATCGTACAAGTTGTTCAGTTTATACTCCTTGTTAATTAGAAAAGGAATCCGTCGGGATTTAGAAAACTTATGCGCATCTTTGCGTACTCTTTTTATACTTTTACGGTAATTATAAAATTGAATATTATAATGTCGCATCAATTGTTACAAGGAAAAACCGGTATTATATTCGGCGCTTTAGACGAACGTTCTATTGCCTGGAAGGCAGCGTTGGCCGCTCATGCTGCAGGCGCCCGGATTATTTTGACAAATGCTCCTATTGCATTGAGGATGGGTAAAATTAAGGAGTTGTCAGCTCTTTGTGGTGATGCTCCGGTAATTCCTGCAGATGCCACTTCTATGGAGGATCTGGAACAGCTTTTCCAAAAAGGCATGGAACATTTTGGTGGCAAGATTGATTTCGTGTTACACTCTATCGGGATGTCTCCAAATGTTCGTAAGCAGATAGAATATACGAATACCAATTATGACAATTTCCATAAGACTTTGGATATTTCCGCTCTTTCATTGCATCGTGTATTGCAAACAGCGATGAATCTGGATGCGTTGAATGAATGGTCTTCTGTGGTGGCTCTGAGTTATATTGCCGCACAGCGAACGTTCCCTGGTTATAACGATATGGCAGATGCCAAGGCTATGTTGGAAAGTATCGCACGTAGTTTTGGCTACCATTACGGATTTGCCCGTAAGGTGCGTGTGAATACTATTTCTCAATCGCCCACCGTAACGACAGCAGGTTCAGGTGTGTCCGGTTTTGATGCATTCCTGCATTACGCACAGAAAATGTCTCCATTGGGAAATGCCAGCGCGGATGATTGTGCGAATTTTTGCGTTGCCATGTTCAGCGATTATACCAGAATGATCACCATGCAGAATATCTTCCACGATGGCGGATTTTCTTACACCGGTGTTAGTCAGGAAATAATCGAAGAACTCACAAAAAATGCAAGTTCCGGCGAATAATACCGCTCCGATTGTAATAATTAGATTATCTTAACGTTTTTGGCATATGCAATGGACGAAATGGATAAGTATGGCAGTTTTAGCCCTCGGGGTTAACACCGCCAAAGGACAGGTTGCCGGTGGGCAGCATGCTTTCGAGTTCCTGAGACTATCCAATACTCCACATGTGTCGGCATTAGGAGGAATCAATGTGGCTCATCCAGCTCCGGACATAGGGTTCGCCCTGCAAAATCCGGCTTTGATGCGCCCCGGTTTACACAATCAACTGGGTGTTAATTATAATAATTATTACTCGGGCATACATTTAATGAATCTCGGTTATGGTTACCATGCCGAGAAAATCGAAACTTCATTTGCACTTGGGGTTCAGTATCTAAGCTACGGCTCTCTAATTCAAACGGATGCAGCCGGCTACGAAATCGGAACATTTAAGGCCAGTGATTTTGCATTAAATTTAAGTGCATCAAGAAGATATAAAGAGAAATGGAGGTACGGGGCAACCATTAAGGCAGCGGCTTCTCAATATGGAGAAGTGGGAGCCACCGCATTCTTGGGAGACGTGGGAGTAATGTACTATGATACGTCGCAATTACTAACCGTAGCGGCTGTAGCCAAAAATATGGGTTGGACAGCAAAACGGTATAGTCCGGGAAATTCTGCCGAGCCCTTACCATTTGATCTACAACTTGGTATTACTAAGCGCTTTCGCTATATCCCACTGCGATTGATGGCAACCGTTCATCATCTTTATACATGGGATATTCGTTATGATAATCGGGCTGATCGGGTCAGCACGACTTTGTTCGGAGGCGATACCACTCAGCCGGAAAAATCATATTTCGCAGATAAGTTATTCAGACATTTTATTTTCGGTGGTGAATTCCTCATAGGCAAGAGGGTTGGTGTTTCTGTCGGCTATAATCATCTAAGACGGGCCGAGTTGGGTCTTAAGGAACGCATGGCCCTTGCCGGATTCTCGATGGGTTTAGGTTTATATCTCGACAAGGTTCAGGTGCATTATGCCAGAAGCTATTATCATATAGCCGGCGCATATAATGAAATTGGATTTAATTTTGCCCTCAACAAATTGATGGGATTAGGTAAAACTGGTGATAAGATCCGCTGGAATGAACAGTACCCGGATATTTTTACGCAATATTAACTCCTATCGGGGTGGCCGGTTTTCATCCTCAGTTTTAACGATTATTAACATTAAGGGATATTACCTTTGATTAGTCTGTGAAACGCTACATTGCCATACCGATATTACTGATTTATATGTTCGCCGTTTGCGGCGTGCTGATTAATCTGCATTATTGCGGTCAGCAGCTTGCGTCCTGGAACGTTTATCTGAATACCAATGGATGTGGTGGCGCATGTGGCGACGAATCGGAGGCTGATCACGACTGTTGCTCCGATGCCACTGTGAGTATTAAGATTTCAGAGGATCACAGCGTTATTTCGTACAAACTTATTCTAAACGAAACGCCTTATTTGGCCGGCAGTTTCGTCAATTACAACAGGCAGTTTTATTCCAAAATTGTTCCACAGCAGGTATCTCTTCAAATGTTGCCACAACCACCTCCCGGATGTTGGCAGGAGATTCCTTTATTTCGTTTGTTTTCCAGTCCGACCTATTATGGTTAACAATTATTCCGTCGAATCAATTAATCGATTGGAATGTTATTGTTAATTTTAATGGGTTGAATTATGAAACATATCTTAATGATTGTGGTAGCTATGATATTAATGCTACCCAATGCAAATGCTCAAAAAGAAAATAATGTAGTAGAGGAGCGTTTTTACGTTGCCGGTAATTGCGGTATGTGCGAGAAACGAATTGAAGAAGCCGCCTACGGCAAGGGGGTTAAGTATGCCGATTGGGATAAGGAAACCGGAATGCTGTCCGTGAGTTTCAGAAGAGACAAGACCAATTTGGCGGAAATCGCAGCGAGGGTAGCAAAAGCCGGACATGAATCGGAGGGATTTCAAGCAGATTCTGCGGTATATGATCTTCTGCCCGCATGTTGCTCTTACAAAACAAATAATCATCGGCACTAAATAAACCCGGATATGGACAAACTATTCAAGTTGTTGATAGGATGCGCCGGGTTTGTATTGATGTTGCCATTCCCTGTTGCTGCACAAAACAATAGAATTCTTAAAGGATCTGTTGTCGAGACAGTCGACCAGGAATTGCCATTACCCGGTGTATTAATACAGACTGTTGATGGCGTTGTCGGTACAGTCACCGACGGTGAAGGACGTTTTCTGATTTCGGTTTTGGACACCGTGACCGCATTAAAGTTTTCTCTTACCGGTTACGATGTCAAAGTTGTTCCGATTCCGGCAGAGAATTTGGACCTTCGGGTTAATCTTATTCGCTCGAAGCAATTGGAGGAAGTTGTTATCACAAGTAGTGATCAGGGCGGCACTCGAATAGGCTTTCTTGATCCTATACAGACCCACCATATTGGCGCGAAAGAACTGATGAAGGCTGCATGTTGCAATCTGAGTGAAAGTTTTGAGACGACACCTTCGATTGATGCTGCATATACGGATGCAGTTACCGGATACCGACAGATTCAGATGCTCGGATTGGCTGGTCCGTACACATTAATTACCAGAGAGAATATACCCGATGTGCGGGGGATGTCGGCTATCACCGGACTCACCTTTACTCCCGGAACCTGGATAGAAAGTATGCAGCTAAGCAAGGGGACGGGAAGCGTGGTAAACGGCTATGAAAGTGTGGCAGGTCAGTTGAATGTGGAGCTGAGAAAGCCTTTTGTGGAGGAACACCCTTGGTTGATTAATCTGTATCAGAGTACTCAGGGACGCACTGAAGGCAATCTTGTGTACAATCATCAGTTCGGCAAGTATGTCTCTTCTAATCTCATGCTCCACGGGAAATCGCAGTGGCTGAGGGTTGATCAAAATAATGATGGTTTTATGGACCAGCCGCTCAACACTTCGCTTGTAGGATTGAATCGCTGGTTTTATTTCGGACCTAAGGGACTAGAAGTACAACTGGGAGTTAAGGGGACTTATGTGCGGAATCTCGGTGGTGAAAACGATTATGAGCAAGGAATAGAGCAGGTTGCAGGTAATCCTTGGGGGTTTGAATCAGGTATAGATCGCATCGAGGGTTGGGCAAAGATTGGAAGGGTATCCCCGAAGAAGCAATGGAGAAGCATCGGACTTCAGCTTTCCGGAGTACATCATGATCAATTTGCGATGTATGGCAATCGCGAATATGATGGTTGGCAAAAGAGTTGGTACAGTAATTTGATTTATCAGACAATTATTGGCAATACGAACCATATTATGAAATTCGGGGCTAGCTTCCAGGCTGATCGTTTTTTTGAACAGTTCGCCGGCCAGTTTTACCGCCGAAATGAGTCGGTACCCGGGGCTTTTGCAGAGTATTCGTGGAATTATGACGATAAATGGAATCTTGTGGCCGGACTACGAGGAGACTATCATAATATTTTTGGCGGATTTCTGACACCCAGACTTCATCTGAGGTACGCCACGAGTGAATACACTGCGATTCGGGCTTCTATAGGCAGGGCGCAGAGAACAGCCAATCTGTTGGCCGAGCATATTGGACAAATGGCTAGTAACCGAAGGTTTATTTTGATGGGTACAGATCCGGAAAAGCCTTATGGCTTAGATCCCGAGATTGCATGGAATACCGGTGTTAATCTAACACACAAGTTTAGGTTGAATTACAGGGATGGGGTGTTTGCAGCTGATTATTATTATACATGGTTTCAGAATCAAGTGGTTGCCGATTTGGAACAGCCGCAACTCATCCGTTTTTACAACCTCGATGGAAGATCCTTTGCCCATAGTTTTCAGGTACAGTTGGACTATGAACCTATTCGAAAATGGGATGTCCGGTTGGCTTATCGCTGGTACGATGTACAAACCGCTTATGGTGGCCGGTTGAAGCAGCAACCTTTGGTGGCTGCACATCGTGCATTTTTAAATACCGGTTATAAATTACCGAAAAATTGGACGGTTGACTATACCGTGCAATGGGTGGGGCAGAAGCGTTTACCTTCTTTGGAGCGTAGTGGAGTAGCTGATAACGGAGGGTATGCTCCCTCGTTTATCCAGATGAATGCACAAATAACCAAAAGTTGGGGTGAACATCTTGAGGTGTATTTGGGAGGCGAGAACCTTACAAATTATATGCAGGATGATATCGTGTTAGGTCGATCGGATCCCTTTGGACAAGGATTTGATGCTTCAATAATTTGGGGACCTGCTATGGGGCGCAACATATATGCGGGCATCCGATTAAAGCCCGGAGCTAAAAAGCATCAATGATCTTCGGATAATCCCGGTTTTGCAAAATTCATTTCACCTGCCGGTATCGCTATCGGCAGGTGATTTTCTGTTGGGGGGATGGGGCAGGAATAGCCTTCTCCATAGGCACAATAAGGATTATAACTTTTGTTGAAATCTATCCAAACGGAATCTTTCTTTATCTCGCCTGTACGCAACTCTATGTACCTGCCGCCACCATAACTACTCACGTAATTCGTCTGGTCTTTGAAAGGCAAAAACAGATAATCTCTTGTTCCTTTCTTTTTTGCAAGCACGTGATTTTGATATACTTGAAGGGTGCAAACCGTATTTTGTATCTGAAAAGTTAGGGTGCCATATTGACGAAACTTTTTTATCTGACCATTATAAGTCGGCATATCAAATTCTTTTGAATTGGGTGTGGGTTTAAAGGAGGCCCTGACCCGATAATTGGTATCGGGTGCGAAAAATTGTATATAACCGGTATCTTCTGCACGCAGAGGACTGTGGTTGTCTAAAATGAAATGGAGTTTATAGGAGTCTTGATATTGCCGAATCTCAGCCAACCAATCCTGGCCAAATGTGGTAGAGGAAAGAAACAACCCCCACAGAATGAATAACAGCTTATGTGGACTCATTGTAACGTAATTTTCCTACCGCATAAGCCAGCGGTAATTTGATAAATATAGCTAAAAGGTTTTAATTTTTGCCGAAACTGAGTCGGCTTCCTGCAGATGGAAATTATTCAACTATGAGTTTTCGGGGATCAGTCACCTAAACTCTGTAATTCAGGTGAATATGCGTATGTTGCTGATGGTTAATAGCTTGCGACATTGTCTGCTTTGGCGGTTTAGGCTTGCTGAAAAATTGACTTGAAAAATGTTTTTGAAATCGAA
>CAZWPF010000026.1:0-30249 GCA_964636205.1 uncultured Chitinophagaceae bacterium
TATTTGGAACGAACATTTACTTATATTAAGAATTCAAAGGAGGAAAGCGAGTAATCGTTTTCCTCCTTTGGTTTTTCTGAGAACCAGTAGGTGCAGAATCAACGGTTTTTTAAATTAGACCGACTTTGATAACGACAGGGCATCCCAATATAGGTAACATTAAAATAGAACGATGTAGGCACAGGGGATACGTCAAGCAAACAGATTTGGCTAGCTTGACGACGGAGACGGAAATCCGCACAGCTGAAGGCTTCGCACGTAGAGGAGGCAGTCCGATGCTCGAACACAGATTGCGATAGCAATCTATTCGCATCTTTCTGCGCGTCAGCGCGAGAACCCGCCCAAAGAGGGAGTTAAGGCGCGATCTGCGCAGTTTAATCGCACGTCTATCCGGGTGGGCGCTCTAAATGCTTAAAACAGGGATCCCTGATGGTTGGTTGCCCTGCGAAACGCAGTCATATTCCATTGCATTTCCGTCTGATTCAATCCGTACTTCCTACAATACAACTCAAACTGCGTCTTGATAAGCTCCGCAAAATGCCCCTCACCCACCATTCTATTTCCCCAACGACTATCATTCACCTGACCTCCATGACAACCGGCAATTAAATTCCAAACCTTATCCGCACGGTCAGGAAATGATCGGTACAACCAATCTTTAAAAATACCCCCAATCGCCCCATTCAATCGAACCATAGTATAACCGGCCCATAAAGCCCCTGCCTCAGAAGCGGCTTTCAACACATCGTGAATATGATTATCGTTTAAACCGGGTATCAAAGGTGCATTCATGATACCGGTAGGAATACCAGCTGCAGCCATCGTCTGAACCACCTTTAATCTTGAGCGATAGGTGGCTGTCCGAGGTTCCAACTTCAACCGCAAGCGCTCATCCAAAGAGGTGATCGAGCTAAATACCCGAACTAAATTAAGCTTCGCCAACTCCTGTAAGATATCCATATCCCTAAGCACCAAAGCATTCTTAGTTAACACGCTCACCGGATTCCGATATTCTAAACATATCTCCAACATTTTACGGGTAATCCCCATCCGACGCTCTATCGGCTGATAACAATCCGTATTCCCAGACAAGGAAATCACAGCCGGACGCCAGTTTCGGTTATCAAAGAATTTACGCAATAAGGCAGGAGCATTCTTCTTGACTATAATCCTACTCTCAAAATCCAATCCGGCGCTATAACCCCAATATTCATGCGAATTGCGGGCATAGCAATAAATACAACCATGTTCACATCCCTGATAAGGATTGGCAGAGTAAAGCATGGAGACATCCGGACTTTTCACCTCATTGACCAAGGACTTACTATTATCAAAAATATACTCTGTGGTACGAGCTGCCTCCTCCCAATCATCGATCGACTCAATATGCTCCTTTATATAAGTATCCTTAAAAAAACGGTTCTTAGGATTCAACTGCGCACCCCTGCCCTTCTCTATCCGACTGTCTGTCTGCTGAACTATCATATAATTACCTTCATTTTCAAATCCAAAACGACCATCAATCAATCCGGCCTCTTGGAATTATAAATCATTATTGCTAATTTTGACACTATAAATGTCAATACTTCGGCATTAATAATAGCAATTTATTCAGGATTCAAAAAAAAATTCTGTGGGTATTATGAAAAATTATTTTTGGGCTACCAATATCAGGCACTTACGCAAACGCAAACGGATGTCGCAGGAGGACCTGGCCTCAGAATTAGGTATGTCGCGGTCTAAGCTGAATGCACATGAAAACGGGCAAACCCGAAACCCACCCCTGGAAGATCTGATTACCATGTCCACATTTTTTAAAATCAGCATCGACAGCTTGTTGAAAGTAGATCTGCAACGATTGTCGGAGTTGCAACTACGGGAACTGGAAGCGGGGAATGATGTATATATGGCCGGCACCAGACTCAGAGTACTGGCTACAACAGTCGACAAGGAAAATAATGAGAATGCCGAACTGGTTCCGATAAAAGCAAAGGCAGGATATACTGCGGGCTATAGTGATCCCGAGTTTATTGCACAATTGCCTTCTTTCTCGCTGCCGCATTTGCCCTACGGACCTAAATACCGGATGTTTCCTACCACCGGCGACTCCATGTTGCCGATCCCCGAAAACGCTTATGTAATCGGTGCTTTTCTGGAGGACTGGAGGAGTCTTACCCGTGAGACAGCCTGCATAGTCATTACAAAATCCGAAGGGATCGTGTTTAAACTGGTGCGCTTCCAAGCAGATAATCGAAGTTTTTTGCTTCGCTCCCTCAATCCGGAATATCCTCCCTATGAAATCGCGGTCGAAGATGTGCTGGAAATATGGAAATTTCAGAATTACCTTACCGACAAAATACCCGAACCTGAACAATCGGTGCAGGAAATGGCACGCTCCATCGGTCAAATCAAAAATGACATCAGAGCACTATCCGATTTTTTAAAGCGCTCTTAAAATAGCACCGGCTGTAAAACACCGTTTTAATAATCCTGCGAGGTTCAGTGACAAGCAATTTAACGTTTGTATTTCAAAGCTTTATAAACGAACACTGAAACTCTCACAAAAATATTTTAACATTGCGGGTCTGATATGCCATCCACAGATTCAATACAGATTCATCAGGAATCATACGATACAGATGATGCCCGACTCGCCGACTCGGGTGTAAAACGGATACTGACCGTGTTACTTCCAAATTCTGTACTCACTGCGAGTATGGGCACAGGTGGAGCTTGTATTTCAGCCCGCTTCAGTAGGATCGTAAATACGGCTCCGGATTGGGATAGTCGATTTTTCGACCTAGTGATCGGAAATGAAATCATGCTTAAAAAGCTGCATGCCAATAAACATTTGTTTACCAGTGTCGAAAGACACTTGGTAATACCCGATCAAGTGCATCAACCTGAATACAGCAAGAAATTGCTTCAGGATATCTTCCATTTACAACCCGAAGATCATATCGGGCAACAAGCTTGTAGAGGGGATAAAGCGCAATTATTTTATGCTTATGACAATGCAGTTGGAGAAGCATCCGTGCAGTATATCAACTTTCAACCGGTGCTGCCGGTGAATCTCTGCCTTTTTATGAAAACTACACGCCAACCGGGGTATCAGATTAGTTGTGTGCTCGAGGGCGAAATCTGCTATTTCGCGCTGAGGGAAAACGGTCGTTTGCTGTGGCACCATTCAGTTGAATATTCAGTTGCGGAAGACATTATTTTCCATATCCTGAATGCCTGCCGCGAATTAAACATCCCGGTGGAATCGCTTCATACAGAATTCACAGCTACATACCCGGACGCGGAGGGATTAATAACCCAGATCGAAGAATATTTCCCTGCAGGCAAAGGCTCGCAAGAAAAGAATCGTTGGTCTCCGGTATTATCCTTATTGAAACAACTCGACGCATGCGTATCATAAGTGGAAAATTTGGGGGTCGTAAATTCTACCCCCCCGCACGTATTCCGGCCAGACCTACTACAGATATCGCGAAAGAGGGACTGTTCAACACGCTGGAACATATGCTGGATATCGAAGAATGCAAATCCCTCGATATTTTTGGCGGAACCGGAAGCATCAGCTACGAACTCGCATCCAGAGGTGCAGGCAGTCTGACACTGGTCGAAAAAGACAATACCACCGTTCAGTTTATAAAGAAAACAGTAAAAGAACTGGGAATAGGAGATCAGTTTACCATTGTCAAAGCTGATGTGTTTAAATTCATGAAACAATGTACCGAAGATTTTGATTTCATCTTTGCGGGGCCGCCCTATGCTTTGAAAGAAATCGATGAAATTCCCATCATTGTATTTGAAAGAAAGCTCCTACGGCCGGGTGGTATATTTGTACTAGAGCACACACCCAGAAACGATTATCAACAAGACCCCCATTTTATAAAGACCAAAAACTACGGTACAACCATCTTCTCATTTTTCACCCAATCCAATTAAAAGGACATGCAACGCATTTGTTTATTCCCGGGCACTTTCGATCCACTTACACTTGGTCATGTCGACGTGATCCAAAGAGCAGCAGATTTATTCGATAAATTAATCGTAGGGATAGGCATCAATTCAAACAAAGCGCCCATGTTCACTGTGGAGCAAAGGGTAAATTGGATCAATGAACTATTTCAGAATGATCCCAGAATTGAAGCAATGGGTTATGAAGGTCTGACCGTGACTTTTTGTAAATCAATAAATGCCAGATACATTCTTCGTGGCATTCGCTATGTGAGTGATTTTGAGTATGAGAAAGCCATTGCAGATATGAACAGGTCGCTGGCTCCTAATACTGAAACTATTTTCCTCACCACTTCCCCGCAATATTCCAGCATTTCCTCTACTCTGGTGAGAGATGTTATTAGAAACAAAGGCGATGTGAGTCAATTTGTACCTCATGTAGTCACAAAAGACCTCTAATCGATTCTCTACCGGGGAGAGCGGCGTTCCATTGCCTTGAAACGATTGTATCGTTGCACCTCAGATTTCAGGCGCTTTAGTAGTAGCAACAACACAAATCCGTCATCGATCCATCCCAGGATCGGAATATAATCGTGCAGTAAATCGAAGGGAAATAAAATATAAACAATCGAAACCACCAGTATTATTAAGGTAGTTGTCGACATTCGGTATCGCCGATCCCTTATCATCTGTAACAAAGTTCGCCGACTTTGATACAATCCATACACCGCTTTGAACCCTCTGGCCGATTTTATCGGACTAAACTTCGCCATTCCAAATCACTTAAAACTGATGCAAAGTTCAGCAATATCTTGTTGTAGGAATGTTAACTCCTGCCCCGCCCTCCACGAAGATAACATGCAGCTATTGAAGCAGATATATCCGAACTTCTAAATCAGTCCGGATGTACGAAACACCTCCCGAATGGTTTCGTAGCTTTCTACCAGAAAGTGAGCCACAGCGTCACTGTCCACCCACCTCACCTCAGTAATTTGTTCCTCTGTTTGTGCTACCGGAATACCCATTCCGGCAGTTTGCATCCTAAACCAGGAAGTCTGTTTTAGTATATCCTCATCATGCTGCCGATATACATGCCAGGTATCGCAAATCTTGGAGTGAATTTTCAGCGATCCGATGCCGGTTTCCTCCTCCACCTCACGTATAGCACAGGTTTCAACATCTTCGTCCGGCTCGCATTTACCTTTTGGCAAATCCCATTTCCCCAGTCTTCTGATCATTAAGATCTGCCCCTGCTCATTCCGTACCAATCCACCGGCAGCCAAAATCAATCTATACCGATCAGCTAACATCGCATCTGCATCCTCCCGGTTTAATCCCGAAAGAATAACCCCTGTAACCTTCGGATGCATCAAACTCCGGATCGCCTGCTCTATATATTCCGATCCGCCTCCCGTGCCTTCGAATACCGTGTAACCGATAGCCTCCGGAAATTGACCCTTATAATTACTACTATTGTCGGTGAGAACCAACGGCTTGTCGCCATGATAAATCCTTTGCGCAAATTCCATAAACATCGGTTTGTCTAAATTCCCGAATGGGCGTAGCTTTACGGCATGAGTACATCGAAACAATTTGCCGAAAAGCTGTTGCAAATTAAGGCTTTACAAATCAACCTCCAACAACCTTATACCTGGGCTTCCGGCTGGAAGTCTCCGATCTACTGCGACAACCGCAAAGTACTGTCTTATCCATATATACGTGATTTTGTAAAAAGTGAACTGGCCAATATGGTTTTAGAACATTTTCCGGATGCGGACGTGATCGCCGGGGTAGCTACAGCTGGTATTGCACATGGTGTAATGGCGGCTGACCTGTTAAAACTCCCATTCGTATATGTTCGTTCCAAACCCAAAGCTCATGGGATGGGAAATCAGATCGAAGGGGTAATGGAGGCTGGCCAAAAGGTAGTAGTAGTCGAAGATCTTATTTCTACCGGCAAAAGCAGTCTGGAAGTCGTACAGGCAATCCGTGATCAAGGTGGCGAGGTAATCGGTATGTGCGGCTTGTTTACCTATGGATTCCCGGTTGCGGATCAGGCTTTTCAAGCAGCCAATGTACCCTTGTTTACCATCAGCAATTATGAGGCATTGATGGAAGTGGCGGGCGAACTGAATATCATCGAGGATAATCAAAAGGAGACACTGGCAAACTGGAGGAAACGACCGGAATTGTGGCAAGGTTAAGCTGCTCCCGGCACGCTATCTACTCACCGGAACATCTATATCAACTGCATTCAGTTGTGATTTAATGCGGATCGAGGTTTGATGTATCAAAAATCAAATTAGCTAAACTTCCAAAAGTTTAGCCTGAACAATATGGCTTGGTTGACGCTTATACGATGGAAGAATTTGCTGATCATCCTTGCAACTCAATTGCTGGCATGGTGGTGCGTCTTACTTCCGGCAGAAAAGCTTTATCCGGGTGCCTTATTACTCGACGGGTTCTATTTCGGCTGCCTTACAATTTCAACAATTTTGATCGCGGCAGCCGGATATATAATCAACGACTATTTCGACGTCCGGATTGATAATATAAACCGTCCCGAAAAAGTCGTTATCGGGAACCGGATTCCGGGCAAAATGGCTATTTTGGCTCATATCTTCTTTAACGCCATAGCAATGTTTGCTGCAGGCATCGTTGCTAAAAAGGCGGGACAGCCGGAATGGCTGTTGCTTCAGACCTCTTGTATGTTTTTGTTGTGGTTCTATTCCACCCATTTCAAACGCCAGTTTATTACCGGCAATCTATGTGTAGCCCTACTCACCGCACTTACCATTATCACCCTGATGGTCTACGAACCGGCCCTTCCCTACTTTGCAAAGCAACATTATTTCTTGACTGATAACGGTAAGACTGTTCCAAATCCCCTATGGGTGCTGGGCACCTATGCGTACTTTGCATTTATGCTGACCTGGATCCGGGAGATTGTAAAGGATATGGAAGATTTCAGAGGGGATGCGACAGAGGGCTGCGTCACCATGCCCATCCAATGGGGATTATTGCGCACTTCTCGGTTTGTGCAGGCACTATCCCTGCTAACCATTGTTCCGCTCGTAATCGCAGGGGTCAAATTGCTGGGGGTGAAATGGATGCCTCTGGGCATTTACATTCTTGCCTTAATCGTATTACCATTGACCATTTGGACCTGGTATCTTCCACGAAAAGCGTCAACCGAACACTATGCCATAGCCAGTCGCTGGTTAAAGTTTATTATGGTCTTTGGCATAGGAACACTCATTATTTATTTTAGACAAACGCATGGATAAGCTCATCTTAGCATCAGGATCCCCGAGACGAAAAATGTTGTTGGAACAAGCGGGATATCAGTTCACCGTTGTCGATGCCAATATCGATGAAACAATTCCGACAAATATTCCATTAGATAACGTACCGGTGCATCTGGCGGAGCAGAAAGCAGCTGCAGTGGCTGACAAATATCCCGGTGCCACAATCATAGCCGCCGACACCGTCGTAATACTAGACCATTCCATTCTGGGCAAACCAAGCGATGCCGCCGATGCAATAGAAATGCTCCGAAAACTGTCGGGCAAAGTCCATCTGGTCGTCACAGGAGTCTGCATTCGCAAAAACAACCTCCATCATCTAATCTCCTCCACAACCGAAGTCCATTTTAAGAAATTGGATGAGGAAACCATCGCATATTATGTAGATCATTTCAAACCACTCGATAAGGCGGGTGCTTATGCGATCCAGGAATGGATAGGATTGGTGGGAATAGAAAAAATTAACGGTGACTATTACAATGTTATGGGACTGCCGGTTGTCGATATTGTAGCATATTTAGGCAAATCTCTGAAACTGAGATAATAATAGACTATTCCGCGGCCTGCCAACTCCCACGGAAAACTATGGTTTTCAGTTCGTATTAAGTGCACTGCGTAGGCGTTTTTTTCGTACTTTTGCCGACTTGAACAACCATATGCAACAAATCCGGAATTTCTGCATCATTGCGCATATTGACCACGGGAAAAGTACGCTCGCAGATCGACTTTTAGAATTTACAAAGACGGTTTCTGCGCGGGACATGCAAGCACAGATCCTGGACAGTATGGACCTGGAGCGTGAGAAAGGTATAACTATTAAAAGCCACGCCATCCAGATGGATTACGAATACAAGGGCACTCAATATACGTTGAACCTGATCGACACCCCGGGACATGTGGACTTTTCATACGAAGTTTCCAGAGCACTCGCAGCCTGTGAAGGCGCGTTGCTTTTGGTAGATGCTTCGCAGGGGATCCAAGCGCAGACGATTTCTAACCTTTACCTCGCTCTCGACAACGACCTGGAAATCATTCCCGTAATCAATAAAATTGATATGGACGGAGCCATGATTCCTGAAGTTACCGACCAGATTATCGATCTGATAGGTTGCGATAAGGAAGATATCATTTTGGCTTCGGGTAAATCAGGTATTGGTATCGAGGAAATTCTTTCGGCCATCATTGAACGGATCCCTGCACCAAAGGGCGATCCTGAGGCGCCGCTACAAGCGCTTATATTCGATTCCGTATTTAACTCTTTCAGAGGTATCATTGCCTATTTCAGAGTGTTTAACGGTTCGATCAAGAAAGGTGATAAGGTCAAGTTCTTCCATACAGAAAACGAATACTACGCGGATGAAGTGGGTATTCTAAAAATGGGACTTTCTCCGAAAAAAGAGGTACTAACCGGTAACGTAGGATATATTATTACCGGTATCAAAGACGCTAAGGAGGTTAAAGTTGGAGATACCATCACGCTCGTGAACAATCCGATAAAAGAAGCGGTGAAGGGTTTTGAAGAAGTAAAACCGATGGTATTTGCCGGTATCTTCCCGGTAATTACCGAAGACTTCGAAGAGCTCAGAGAATGTATGGAGAAACTGCAGCTCAACGATGCCTCCCTGACTTTTGAACCGGAGACTTCTCAGGCGCTCGGTTTCGGTTTCCGTTGCGGATTCTTGGGAATGCTCCATATGGAAATTATCCAGGAACGTCTGGAAAGAGAATTCAGACAAACAGTAATTACTACCGTTCCCAACGTAAGTTTTCATGCTTATACTACTCGGGAAACAGAAAAACCCCTCATTGTAAATAATCCGAGCGAAATGCCCGATCCCAGTCGTATAGACAGGATCGAAGAACCCTTTATTCGCGCTCAGATAATTACGATGCCGGATTATATCGGTAATATCATGAGCCTGTGCCTGGGTAAGCGTGGGCTCTTGGTCAACCAACATTATCTGACCACCACCCGTGTGGAATTGATCTTCGATATGCCGTTGGCAGAAATCGTTTTCGATTTCTACGACAAGCTGAAGAGTTGTACCAGAGGTTATGCATCATTCGATTATCAACCGCTTGATTATAGGGAGAGTGATATTGTGAAAATGGATATCCTGCTGAACGGGGACCAAGTGGATGCACTCAGCGCACTGATCCATAGAAGTCGTGCACAGGATTTCGGAAGGAAATTATGTATCAAACTGAAAGAATTGCTACCACGTCAGCAGTTCCTTATTGCCATTCAGGCTGCAATCGGAGCCAAAATCGTGGCTCGTGAAAACATTTCTCCTATGCGGAAAGATGTAACAGCCAAGTGTTATGGTGGGGATATATCTCGTAAACGAAAACTCTTGGAAAAACAGAAAGAGGGTAAGAAAAGAATGCGTCAAATCGGTAACGTAGAAGTGCCGCAGGAAGCATTCTTGGCCGTTTTGAAGTTGGACGAATAGAGATTCAATGAAGATTGTATACTGAAAGGTACTGTGTTCATGCAGTACTTTTTTTATTAATTATCTCGGGTCGCAGTTAAAATAAAAAAAGGCAGCCGTTGGGCTGCCTCAAATTTTTATTATTCCATAACTGATGTGTTTACCTTAACAAGGTAGTATTCCCTTGTTTACGAATTTCCCTTCCGGTAGGAGTTACTGCTTCTACCACATATACATAAACCCCCATTGGCTGAGGTTCTCCGTTGAAGTTACCATCCCAACCCTCGTCCAGGGTTTTAGTTTCAAACATTTTCACCCCCCAGCGGTTGTACACCGCGAAGTTCTTCAATGTTACATGTCCGCGACGAACCGGGCGAAGCAATCGATTGGGACCACTGCCACCGGGTGCAAACGCATTGGGTACATCCAGGTAGGAATCTAAATCCACGAAAACATCGATCGAATCACTTACCATACAACCATTCTCAGTACGTGCATTAACAAAATACCTCGTATTCACGTCTGGCGCGGCAATAGGATTAGCTACATTTGGATCAGACAATCCCAGATGCGGGAACCATTCGAAATATAAACAGTTGCCTCCCGGACTGAGCTGATAGGATTCTCCCGGATAAATTCTTACAGAATCCGGCAAAGCAATTACGGCTTGTGGCAATACACGAACATGTACCGATTGAGTATCCATACAATTGTTCACATCCCAGCCATATACGATATAAGTCACGGTATTCACAGGGTAAACCAATGGATCTGTACTGAGCGTATCACTGATATAATAGGCCGGCCTCCAGACCTGCGAGACCTGGTTACCCCAAACGGAAAGCTGGATAGTATCGCCCGGACAAATCAAAGTATCGTTGGTTGCTTCAATAATATCCGGCGAAGCTACTTCGATCAAAATATCATCGGCCCCTGTACAGCCTGCCGGTGTGGTCACTGTAAGCGTGAGCGTCGAGGTCTGATAGCCTGTGTACAAAGGACTAGACACACTTGCATTAGGCTCCAAACCGCCGGCGGGATTCCATGTATAGGTATAGAACTCATAATTAGGCGGCACAATTACCGGGGTCAATCTCATAGTATCGCCAAAACAAATAATGGTATCAGCTCCGGCGTATACATCCGGAACCGGCTGTACATCTATTTCAAATGACCGGACGCTGTCGCGACAACCCGGGAAGCTTGCGGTGAGTATATAAGTCCGCGTATTATTAGGTGTTATTGTTGGTGTCATTATATTGACATCTGACACACCCTGATTCGGTGTCCATTTATAGGTATATCTGGAATCCCCTACCACGTTCGTCTGAACCGTCTCTCCGATACAAATTGCCGTATCGCTATTCAATAAATCGAATCCCTGAATTACTGTGATATGAATCGAATCCTCGTCATAACAGCCTCCCTCTGCGGTTACTCTTACCTTATACATTACATCCTGTGTAGGCATCGCCCACGGATTGGCTGAGGTTGGATCATCTAATCCTGTAGTAGGAGTCCATGCAATTGTGATCGGAACCCCGGGATCGGATTTGATATTTGCATTGAGTTGGATAGGGTTATTTACACAGGTAATAGTATCTCCGGTGATGTACACCTCCGGATTGGGTAGCACTACGATTGTCTTCCTAAAAGTATCATTAGTGATACATGCGCTATCGTTTCTCGCGAAAAGCGACACCACATAGGTGCCTGGCACATCATAGAGATGAGAAGGAGATCTTACGGTTGAAAACGTCCCATCTCCCAGATCCCATAAAAAAGTATCTGCTACGATAGAAGTATTCTTAAAGTTGACTTCGAAAGGAGCACAGGAGGTATCTGATAGCGCACCGTCTAATACAAAACCGGCCCTCACACCAGTCGCATCGAAATTAAACTTGAAACTGACGATATCCTGCCCTGTTAGAGTGGGATGTTTCCGTTCAGCCCAAACACCTGAAGTGGTAGGATAGTTAGTAGCATTACAACAGACCGAGTGATACACCACCCCTGCAGGATCAAATCGATGCACACCTACGTGCGAGTGATCTGCGGTGGTTCCGAAATAAGATGCAAACAACAGATCAGAAAATCCTCGTTCCAATACGCAAAACCAAAACGGCCTTCTATCTGTTTCCACCTGATCCTTCAAAGGCAATCCTGTCTCCGAATTCAATCCGGCAAGGTAAATATTACCACAAATATCTAATAGAAAAGCAGACGGTGAGAACCGGCGGCTAGAGTTCTGAGGGTTACCCAAACGTGTGGAACGAACGGAAGTCGCCAGATCCGGAGTTAAAACATCTACGAAGATATCTCCGGTTGGCATAGAATACACTCCAGTGGAGATTGGATAATTTCCGAGTGTACGCCCCATCACATAATAATAATTGGTTACCGGCTCAATTTGTAAAAAGATAGCCTGATCAGTATTGTTGGTCCCCAGAAAAGAGGAAGCAATAAGCGCTCCGGTACTCTTATCAATTACCGAAATGAAACCATCCCATGTACCTCCGGGAGCTGTATTATTAAGCACCCCCGAAGTAACCGGGAAATTGGCGCTTTGGGTACCGCCGCAAACCACTACATTTCCGTCATTATCAAAAGCAATTCCGTAACCTGCGTCATTGGCATTTCCTCCCAAATAGGTGCTATACAACATTTGGGATAAGTTGGAATTCATCCTAAATACAACAGCATCGGTATTGCCGGCCAATGTCGATTGAATCGCGTTGGAAGTAACCGGAAAATCGGTGGAATTTGTATTGCTAATCACCCAAATATCCCCGTTCTCCGCTTCCAGGACTTCGACCGGACTGGTTTTGTGTTGGCCGGTCTGACTGGTGGAGATCATATCAATTCCGGTCACATCCAGCCCGGAGCCTCCAACATAAGTAGAACCGATAATCCCTGTACCATTGGCATTAAAATGGACTACAAATAAATCCCTGCTTCCACCTAAAGAGTTATCGTAACAACCTGTGGATACGGGCAAATTAAAAGATTCTGTCTGACCGGTTACTATTAACTCATTTTTCTTGTTCACTACCATCGCATAGGGCAAATCAACGCCTGCTCCTCCGTAAAATGTTGAATATATTAAACCACTTCCATCACTGGTATATTTATTCACCGCCACATCATTTCCACCTGCGAAAACCGTCTGGAAAGCACCGGTGGTTACCGGCCAGCCGGCATGATAGGCTTGGGCGCCAGCATATAAACATCCGGTATCATCATAGGTGGTAGAAAAACTATAAAATCCGGGAGAGCCACTGCTGCCCCCACTATAGGTAGCAAATATCAACTGGGGATCGATTACGAGCGGATATTGTTTATTATATCCTTTAGGTAAATCAAAACTCAGACGTCCGTTTGTCAATCTATAATTACAACTCACCACAACTTCTCTTCCGTCGATAATCTGATAAGCGTATGGAGCTTCTTCAATTACCTCATTTACCGAAGTAGTGATCTTGAGATTACCCTCTTTATCTATCACCGGACTCACCCCGTCAAATTCCAATAAAATCTTAGAAACATCCGCGCCGGGAGCAGCAATAAAATCGTATTTCAACGAAGCCCCTTTGCTGTAAATTGCCACATCTATCCCATCATATACATTCCGCTGCACTACCCGACCGAACAAATTCACACCTCCGACCCAACGCGATTGATCATTTCCCAAAAAATAATTATGATAAAAAGGTCTTTTTTCATCAGTCACATATTCAATATCACCTCGTGCACCCACAAAGTTAACCTTATATGCATGGTGCCTGATGGGCATATTGCCCACATCTCCGCCCGAATCCATCGCATCATGGACCCGATCCAGATCCTCTGTACTATTAAAATTATATACCAAACCCGCGTCTGTAATAAATACAGCGCCGCCGGCTACCCCCGCGCGAAATCTTACCTCCTGAACCCACTGATTTTTATTTTCAACAAAATGGAGTCCGTCTGACAAAGAAGTACCCCCACCATGGGAATACGTCGCGGTGTTCGATAGCAACACCAGCATAAAAGCACCAAAAACGGTAAATATCTTTTTCATATAACAAATCTTCGACGTAAACAAATATAACGAATCCCCAGCGAAGAACAGTCACATTAAACGATCACTAATGTGATTGGACTGGTGCGCTTTGATATCAAGGTCAGGGCTATTAACCCCAGATTTTTACTGCTTCCTTCGCAGCAAAAGCCATATCAAGATTATACATACATTTAAAATGACCTTTCGGGCATTTATGGTATCCCAGTTTACTGCAAGGGTGACAAGACAACTTCTTGTCTTCCATTATGATCGAGGGCGGCAATTCTATTCCTGAAATAGCCGAATTTCCATAATAAGGATACATCCCAAATAAAGGCGTAGTATTACCCCATAAAGAAATGATCGGTTTCTGAAACGCTGCTGCGATATGCATGAAACCTGTATCGTTTGCCACCACAAGTTTGGCCAGTTGTAAAAAAGAAGCAGACTCGTTCAGACTGTAATTTCCGGCTGCATTAAACACCTGTCCGGGTCGAAAAGCCGCGAGTTCCTTCCCTATGTCACGATCATCCGGTCCGCCGATTACCACAACCGGATAAGGGGTCGATTCAATAAATCGTTGCCATTGTGCCACGGGGAGCCGCTTTGTAAAATAAGTTCCTCCCACTACACATGCGACAAAGCCCGAACGATGAGACTCGGGCAAATCCAACTGAACATTCCGAGTTTCATTAGGTATAAAATAATCTAATCCGAGTCCATCCTGCTTTACTCCTAAAGGTTCGACTGCTTTAAAATACCTATCCACAATACTTAGATCGGGCATCAAATTCACCTTTGCCCTCACCAACAGCCATTTGCGGATATTGAGTTTGGGGAAAGCGGCATTTTTAACCCCCAAGGCATTTTTAAGCTTTACCGTACGCAGATTATTGTGTAGATCCGCCACAAAATCAAACCCTTCTTGTTCCAACTCCGGTAAAACTTCAGAAAGATCCTTATGGATCGTATGAAGCTTATCCACATATGGATTAGCCGAGAGAACATCCTTGAATTTGGCTTTGGCAAGAAAGTGCAATTCCACTCCCGGCAGCTGCTTTTTGAGGCAACGAATAATGGGCGTAGTCAGTACTATATCACCAATCGACGAAAAACGAACAACAAGCAGCTTCATCAAGAAAAGATATTCCAAATATGCCCTGCACCGCAGAAGCAGCTAACACTAATTTAATAACCGGTATAAGAAAGCTCCGCCCACATTTTATCTTCCCGAACTCCTAATTCTGCTTTTGCACCATCGGTGATCCCGATGATCGCATTATGATACTGCCTGGTATCGGGTAATGAGCCTAGAACTTTGACATAAACCTCCATTCCGGTTCCGGGGTTTACAACCCGTATTACGGTCCCCCTAGGGGCTTCATTATGAAAGGCATAGAATTCATTGACCGCCGTTTTAACGGGCATTTTAAAAAACACAGCAGTCCCTTTTTGGTTGATCAGATTATTTCCGTCCTGAATCTGCTTCTGATACAACTCCTCGGCCTGACCTGCTTCGCGGCGTGGCGCAGTAGCGTTGGTCTCCGCCAACTCAATAGGCGACTCCGCCTTTGGAATTGATGCCTTCGCTATATAGGTCGTATCATAAGCCACCCAGCCTACCAGAATGTATTTTCCCGTTTGCAATTTTTCATTTCCCAACTTGTTCCAGGTCTTCAATTTTTGTGGGGAAACATTCGCACGCCAGCTTACCCGGTAAAGATCATCTCCGTTTTGTAACTGGTAGTATAGCGCCCTTGCCAACTGCGGATCCGCCGGGGCATTCGTTAGCTGATTATAAACCCCTACTGGCACCAATACTGTCTGCTTCTCCTGTAGCTCCTCCTCTTTATAACCAATTCCGTTGGCATCGGCAACCATAGCGGGAGGTGAATGATACAAACTTGCTATTGAAAAAACGGTTTCTCCCTCCCAGACCTTGTGCACAATCGCCATTCTATCCTTATAGGGAACTGCAACCAACTGACTCTCCTGCGCCTGAACTTGAGAACAGAAGCACAAGATTCCTATTGCAATCACCAATCTTAAAATCATTCAACTAAAATTTCGCAAGGCGTGAAGATACAATTTTTGCGACTTACCTGCGACAAACGTATATAGGCCGACTGCCCTATTCGGGCAATTGCATTCTGATTCTCCAATGCTTAGGCAAATTGTTATTATACCTGTTTCCGATTGATTTCACCCATCCGAGACCTAATCCACGGTAAGTTACGAGATACTTGCCCCTGGGTTTAACCGGAAATCCCGGATCTTCTTTCTTTAAATATAACAATGCCGCCTCTCGATCCACTTCTATAGTTGGAAGATTCTTATTCAAATCTACGCTTAATGCCAGATCATGCGATGGCTGCCAGTGCTTACCCATCTGATTGCCCACCGGCAATCCCACCCGGCGCATATATAAATGGTCCTTCAACAAAAAATAATCCTGCAAATGATCAGCATCAATCAACGCAAATTCCTCACCATCCGGTATTATTAAAGATTGGGTTGTATCTATATATTCTTCCAAACTTTTCAACACCGCCGGTTCGTCTTTATGTTTAAACCTTGGATTTTTCGTCCCCAAAGCCGCTGAAGTCTTCTTTACGGCTGCAATGAAAAATCCCTCGCCTCTCACTTGATCGGGGAAAAATCTATATCCGTATTCCGATTGCACAATTCCCCAATCATTCGGTACGGTGGTGGTTTGCGGCAGGGCCCCGAGGTTGGTGCAAAGCCATTGCACCATTTGTTCATTTTCCTCGGCAGAAAAGGAGCAAGTAGCGTAAATCATTGTTCCGCCCTCTTTCAATGCCGGCCAAACATCCGCCAAAATTCTTTTTTGGCGCTGCTGACAAAGCTCTACGTTCGACTCGCTCCATTCCTCAATAGCAGCAGCATCCTTTCTAAACAATCCGCTACCGGAACAGGGAGCATCCACCAATACAAAATCAAAATAACCGGTCAGTGCGCCAAAACGGGCGGCATCTACCGATGAAATCCATGTGTTTTTTTGTCCCCAACGGGTTAAATTTTCTTCCAGAATGGGCACCCTGGTTCTAATCACCTCATTGGCAATCAATAAACTATCTTTAGGCAGCAGGGATGCCAAAAGGGTGGTTTTCCCGCCAGGAGCAGCACATAGGTCCAACACTCTGGCACCGGGTTGAATCTTGCCCCTTAGTAGATAATCCAAAAACATGGATGAGGCTTCCTGTACATAATATCCTCCCCCGTGAAATGCGGGATCCAATGTAAAAACCGGTCGCTCATTGAGGTAGCGTCCCTCCGGGCACCAAGGCACTTGCTCAGCCGACTCAAAAAGAGTATTTCCCTTTAAGGGATGCAGGCGAATAGAAGTAACTGCAGACTGTTGATGTGCCGATAAAAAACCGGTTTCGTCAAAATCCTGCACATGCCGCAGTGACTGCAGCAAGGATTCGGGAATATGCAAGTTTTGACTCAAACGCTTATATAATTTATGCTTTCCCGATATATTATTAATACTCGAAGATCACACCGATATAATTTTGTGGTGTAATCGCCCTTAATTCTTCCTTTACCGCCTGGCTGACATCCAGTGTATCGATAAAATTCCGGATATCTTCCCTATTGATCCCGGACTTACCTCTGGTCAATGCTTTTAAGGCCTCATAAGGTTTGGGATAATTCTCTCTGCGAAGAATAGTTTGAATTGCTTCAGAAACTACAGCCCAGTTAGCCTCAAGATCCTGATTCAACTTATCCTGATTCAGCAGCAACTTATTCAAACCTTTATCTATAGACCTCAAAGCCAGATAAGCATGGGCCATGGGCACCCCGATATTTCTCAATACGGTACTATCTGTCAAATCCCGCTGCAGTCGACTTATAGGTAATTTGGCAGAAAGATGACTATAAATAGCGTTGGCTATTCCCAGGTTACCCTCTGCATTTTCGAAATCGATAGGATTCACTTTATGAGGCATAGCTGAAGAACCCACTTCGTCCTTCTTAACCTTTTGCTTGAAATAATCCATCGAAATATATGTCCAAATATCCCTACAAAAGTCAATTAATATTGTATTGATACGACCCAGTGTGTCGAATTGAGCAGCAATATGATCATAATGCTCTATCTGCGTGGTAAACTGCATTCTTTCCAGTCCTAAAACCTCTTGTACAAATTCATTACCGAATTTAATCCAGTCGGATTGGGGGAAAGCAACATGATGTGCATTGAAATTACCGGTGGCACCTCCGAATTTAGCGGCGTATGGTATTTGATGGAATAAAGCAATTTGATGTTCAAGTCGCTCTACAAACACCATCCATTCTTTCCCCAGTGTGGTGGGGGATGCGGGCTGACCATGGGTACGTGCCAGCATAGGAATGGAAGCCCAGGATTTTGCCATTTTCCTGAGAGTCAATATTATATTGTGCAAATAGGGCAAAAACACCTCTTCCAGTGCTTCTTTCCAGAGCAATGGAACTGCGGTATTATTGACATCCTGCGAGGTCAGTCCGAAGTGAATCCACTCCACGCAATCTCCTGCTCCCATTGTCTGCAGTTTTTCCTTTAAAAAGTACTCTACTGCTTTTACATCATGGTTGGTAGTTTGTTCGATCTCCTTTACCCTAAGAGCGTCTTGCTCAGAGAATTGCTCATAAATAGCCCTTATTGCAGCGGGTTTCACGGATTCGGGAAGGGTATAAATCTTCTTCTCAGCAAGTAATAAAAAGTACTCTACCTCGATTCTGACCCTATAACGAATCAGTCCATATTCAGAAAAATAATTCTCCAGACCAATCATTTGAGCCCGATAGCGGCCATCGATCGGACTGATAGCAGTTAATGACGAAAGATTCATGGCGCAAAGATAAATGCAATTGTGAATGACTGAGACAGATTATTGAAAATCTAAAAAGGGGATAAGAATTTTTAACAAGAAGAAGGGGTCAATACCCCATTATCAAAAATCTAATAAGGCTTCAGATTAGTCTATAAAGAGTAACAAGTAATAGATTTTCATTTGTTAGTTTCCCGTCACCGCGTTATTTTTACCGCACTTGAGGTGTAGCGTGATGTTACCTGGCAATCAATACCATTCACCCGCAGGTCTTTGTCGCTTACCCAAAATTACATCGCTCCGAGGGGGAAAAGGATGCTGTCTGTTCAGGCAATCATTCTAAAGATTAAACATATAAACTATACACCATGCTGCTTGCAGTACTAGCAGGTTTTATCGTAGCTTTCCTTTTGGTACCGACAGGCCGTTACCTAAAAGAAAGGTATGCCGGTTTTCTTTCCTTGCTTCCAATAGGATTATTCATATACTTTATCCAATTTTTGCCCCGGGTATCTTCGGGACAGCCGATTAATTTCAATTACCCCTGGGTGCCGTCGTCAGGTATTAATATGAATTTTTATCTCGATGGATTATCCCTCTTGTTTTCCTTATTAATTACCGGAATCGGCTCCTTGGTATTTTTATATAGCGTTGCTTATCTAAAGGGGCATCCTTATCTATACCGATTCTTCGCCTATCTGAGCATGTTCATGGGATCCATGCTCGGTTTGGTGCTATCAGACAATGTCCTGTCATTGTTTGTCTTTTGGGAATTAACCAGTATATCCTCCTTCTTTCTGATAGGATTTAACAATAAAAATCAGCCTTCGAGAAAGGCGGCATTGCTGGCGTTGACCATCACCGGTGGTGGCGGATTTCTATTGTTGGCGGGTTTCGTATTGTTGGGTTACATCACAGGTAGCTATTCTATTCAGGAAATGCTTACTGGTCCGGCAGTGCAATTGCACTCTATGTATCCCTGGTTATTGATCTTTATACTGGCAGGCGCCCTGACCAAATCTGCTCAATTCCCATTTCATTTCTGGTTACCCTCTGCCATGCAAGCACCTGCGCCGGTATCCACCTATCTGCACTCTGCCACTATGGTAAAAGCCGGGGTGTACCTATTGGCCAGAATGACTCCCCTGTTGGGATCGACAATATACTGGAGCAGTGCATTGATAATTATTGGGGGATTCACCATGGTATATGCAGCCATCAACTCCTTCTTTCGCACTGATATGAAGAGTGTGCTGGCCTACTCTACTATCTCCGCGCTCGGCATTCTGGTATTCTTAATCGGACTGGACAGTCCGCAAGCCTATATGGCAGCAATGACCTTCATCGTGGTCCATGCTCTGTATAAAGCAGCGCTGTTCCTGATTACCGGGGTTATCGATCACGAATTGCACGACCGGAACCTCACCAGGTTGTCGGGACTGGGTAAAAAAATGCCGCTCATAGCTGCTGCCGGTACGTTGGCTGCCCTATCTAGCGCAGGTCTACCACTCACCATCGGATTCATAGGAAAAGACTTGATCTATGAAGCCACGTTGGGAAATTTCTGGGAGGCATGGGTACAAACCGGGTTGGCTGTTGTGACTAATATATTTCTCTTATACGCCGGACTACAAGCGGGTATCCGCCCGTTCAAAGGTGAATTGCCCCCGGCCCACCGCCATGTACATCAACCGGGGATCAGAATGTGGGGGCCTCCATTGCTATTAGGAATTTTGAGTTTAATATTCGGATTATTCCCCGGAATAATTGACGGGTCGCTTATCCGCCCGGCCGCTATGGCATTAGGGGATGTAACCGATCATCCACATCTGGCGATCTGGCATGGGTTCAGTACGGTCTTACTTCTGAGCGGAATTACATTGGGAGCCGGCGGACTTATGTATTTTATGTTCCGACCCACCGAAGCCAAGCAAAACTGGGTTACCCGCATGAACCGGATGTCTCCGAAACGATTGATGTATCGGACCTCCCGATTAATCAAAGGGTTTGCCAGATTCTACACCAGAAGAATGCAGAACGGTTACCTCCGATACTATTTACTTTCGATATTGATATTTGCAATCCTCTTGATAGGATATAAACTGTACATCGGTGTAGATATCAACATGCGCAATATCCAGTTCTCACCTGTTACCATGTACGAACTAATGATATTGGTGTTGATGGCCATTTCTATCCTATATGCTGTTTTCTCTAAATCCAGATTGACAGCGGTGGCTGCGCTCAGCGTGGTCGGATATGCAATCTGCTTGCTCTTCGTATTTTTCAGTGCCCCCGATCTGGCTATGACCCAGTTTACCATAGACACTCTGACCGTGGTAATGTTTGTACTGGTATTACTTCGCCTCCCACCCTATCTGCAGTTTACCAACAATAGAGGAAGGGTAAGAGATGCTGTAGTATCGCTGGCTTTCGGCGCGCTGATATCCGTTATCGCTTTGCAAGTGTTAAACGAACCACCGAGCCGGGAAATTAGTCACTTCTACGGTGATAATGCCTATACCATGGGCAAGGGGAAAAATGTGGTCAACGTGATTTTGGTCGATTTCAGAGGATTGGATACTATGGTGGAAGTAACCGTATTGACCATCGCGGCGATTGGCGTTTATAGCTTGCTTAAACTAAAATTCCTCAAGGAAGAAGAATAAAGCACTTATGAAAACAATGATTCTTAAGACGGCATCCAACTATTTGCTGCCACTGCTGTTGTTGTTTGCAGTATTTATCCTGCTTCGCGGACACTATCTTCCGGGAGGTGGATTTGTGGGCGGACTGGTTGCCTCCATCGCATTTGTGTTACATGGTTTTGCCAATGGTAATAAAGAGACGAAATTATTGCTGAAATACCATCCAAGAACCTTTATGCCTGTCGGACTGGCCATGGCTTTAGTTGCGGCATTTTTACCAATGTTGCAAGGATTGCCAATACTCACTGCACTTTGGGTTAACGAACCTATTCCGATTATCGGCTTGATAGGCTCCACCTTACTCTTCGATACCGGCGTATTCTTGATCGTAGTAGGAGTAGCCCTCACCATTTTGTTCACCATTTCCGAATCAATCTAAATAATATGGAGCTGCTGCTGGCGATAATGGTGGGCTTACTATACGCTTCAGGTATCTATATGATGCTGAAACGAAGCTTGGTAAAACTTATTATTGGACTGATCTTATTGGGGAATGGTGCGAATATCCTGATCTTTCTTTTGGGCAGGATCACCAAAGGTAAACCACCGATTATCCCGGATCATAGTGTCGCATTTCGGGATATTTACGCCGATCCCGTACCCCAATCACTGATATTAACGGCAATTGTAATTAGCTTCGGTTTACAAGCATTTGCAATTGTATTGATTAGAAGAGTATATAGCGTCGCAGGGTCAGACGATCTCGACGATATAAATACAACTGAAGAAGATATATGACCGACAATAATCTGATACTACCGGTACTATTGCATCTGATATTTGCCGTTTTCCTGATCTTCTTCAGGAATCGCACTGGCGTGCAAAGGGTGGTTAGTCTGACCGGCAACATCGTCGCACTGATGTTTGCCATCAAATTGTTTACCAAGGTAAAACAAAATGGCATCCTGACCATGCAGGCCGGTAAATGGGAAGCCCCCTACGGAATCACTTTTGTCGCCGATATGTTTAGCTCTACCTTGGTCTTGCTAACGGCGATAGCCGGACTGGCAGTGGCGATTTTTTCGCAAGCCGGTATCAGTCGGGTCAGAGTACGCTTTAGTTACTTTCCTATCTTCCACTTATTGTTAATGGGATTGAATGGGTCATTCCTAACCGGAGATATCTTCAATCTCTATGTTTGGTTTGAAATAATCATTATCGCCTCATTCGTACTGATGACACTAGGCGGTGAAAAACCCCAGATAGAAGGTGCCATTAAGTATGTAACCATGAACTTGCTGGCTTCGGTGATTTTCCTGACAGCGATTGCGATCCTATATGGACTAACCGGGAGTCTGAACATGGCGGATCTGTCTTTGAAAGTTAGTCAGGTTTCCAATCGCGGACTGATCAACGTCACGGCGATGCTGTTCTTTATAGGATTTGGCATCAAGGCAGCAGTCTTTCCCATGTACTTCTGGCTCCCATCTTCCTACCATACCCCACCCTCTGCTATAGCAGCGATATTTGGAGGGTTGCTCACTAAAGCCGGGGTTTATGCGCTTTTGAGAGTGTTTACCCTGATCTTTATCCCCGATAATTTTATGATGAACGTGATGTGCGGGGTAGCAGTAATGACCTTAATCACCGGGGCACTGGGAGCATTAATCCAACAAAATTTACGCAGGATTCTATCCTATTTCATCGTTTGCCATATTGGTTATATGGTTGCCGGTCTCAGTTTGTTTACCGAAATGGCATTGACGGGCGCCATTTTCTACCTGATCCATGATATCATTATCAAGACCAATGTGTTTATGGTGAGCGGTATTATCAAAAAAATAAACGGAAATGTGCAGCTGAAGCAGATCGGCGGGCTCTATAAGCATTATCCCTGGATCTCTTTTATAATAGCGATTGTATTATTCTCCCTTACCGGAATACCGCCATTATCCGGATTCTGGCCTAAGATATTCCTATTTGAGGCCGCTTTTGATACACGCTCCTATATTCTGGTAGGTGCATTGCTGATCGCTGGCTTCATTACCATGTATGTTGTAGCAAAGATCTGGATAGAAGCATTCTGGAAGGAGAAGAAAGATGCGATTAACGGAGATTTTCACGAACTACCCTTACAACATAAAATTTCATTGGTGGCTCCGGTAGTAATGCTGGCCGCCGTATCTTTATATATAGGATTTGCGGCTGAGCCGGTTATTTCTTTGGCGAAGCAAATAGCGGGAGAAATGCTTGACACCTCTGCCTATGTAATGGCAGTGTTAGGACAAAATAATTAAAAAGGCTTAAAGATATGATGACCAAAAAACTCTTGATGAACCTGTTGCTGATGCTGGTGTGGGTAGCCCTCACCGGTAGTTTTGCAATAGGTAATTTCATCTTTGGATTTGCACTGAGCTTCGCAGTGATGTGGGTTATTCGGCGCCGGGATCAGCCATCACAATACTTCCCCAGGTTAATCAAGGTGATAGGAGTGGTGCTCTATTTTCTCTACGAACTGATTAAAGCGAATCTACAGGTTGCACTCGACGTATTGAAACCAAAACCCGTTATGCGTCCCGGAATCGTAAAAATCCCCTTACATGCAAAAACAGACCTGGAGATCACCTTATTGGCGAATATGATATCGCTGACACCCGGATCGCTGATCATTGATGTTTCAGACGATAAGAAGGTGTTGTATGTACATGCAATCGATATCGATGATAAGGATGAATATGTGCGAAAAATTAAATCAGGCTTTGAAAGAAGACTATTGGAAATAATGCGATGACCTTATATAACTATCTATATTACGGCATACTGCCCCTGCTGAGCGTTTCGGTGCTGCTGATCCTGATCCGGTTTCTGAGAGGTCCCAATTTTGTGGATCGGGTTGTTTCCTTGGATCTGTTGATTACGACAGGTATCGCCATCATCACAGTGTATAGTATCCTCACCGGTGAACCGACTTTTTTGGATATCGCGATGATTTTGGCGCTGATAGCCTTTTTAAGCACCGTGGCTTTTGCTTATTATTTGGAAAAACAGGAGCGAAATGACTGATATTATTATAATGATTGTAACAACAATCGGGACTTTGTTCATCTTTTTGGCTGCACTTGGGATAGTTCGGATGCCCGATTTCTACCTCCGTCTTTCGGTTACCACCAAAGCAATTACGCTGGGATTAGGTTTGATCTTAATTGGTGCAGCTTTCTTTTTTGGCAATATCGCAGTAACCTCCCGGGTTGTCGCTATTATTTTCTTCCTGATTCTTACAGCCCCCGTCGCCGCTCACATGATCGGCAGGGCTTCCTATTTTACCGGTATAAAATTATGGGAGGGGTCGGTAATAGACGAATTAAAGGGGATGTACAACAAGGAGACACACGAACTGAAAAGTGGCACGGAGGAAAGTGAGAAAGAGAAAGAGAAAGAGAAAGAGTGATTGCTGCGCGAGGGTCTTTGACGTGACAAGCGAGCAAATAGCTTTGGATGATAATTTGCTCGCTTGTCCCAAATTACATGGAGGGTGGACGAATCCGGACTATGTCCTCAATGTGCTGATAACCGCAGGTAAAAAACGGTGTTAATCGAAAATATCAGCCTACTCTATCATAGGTACGTTCTTCTTCCCGAATATCATTCGAATCAATACCGGTGCAGTAGCTGCAACTATAATCGCAATAATGATCGTGCCCAAATTCTCCTGCACCCATACATTCTCACCCAAAAGATATCCCGCTGTTACAATACTACCTACCCAAACAACACCGCCAATAATATTGTACAATGAAAATTTACGGAAGTCCATCTTCACAACGCCCGCTATGATGGGGGCAAACGTACGTACCACAGGTAAAAAACGAGCAATCACGATAGCACCGCCTCCCCTTTTATCATAAAAAGCCTGCGCCTGCGCCAAATGCTTTTTCTTAAATAGCCATGTATCTTTTCGATCGAATAATAAAGCACCCGACTTACGGCCCAACCAATATCCTACGTAATTACCAATTATACCGGCCAACATGATCAATCCCATCCAATATAACAAATAGAAAGTCGGTACTACGTCAGGAGGAACAGTTTGCGCGATTATAATTCCTGTAATAAACAACAAAGGATCGCCCGGTAAAAAGAAACCAATAAACAATCCGGTTTCAGCAAAAATGATCAACATTACAATGTACAAACCACCATGCAACATAATCCATTCCGGATTGGTCAGATTACGCATGAACTCCAAAAAAACTTCCATAAATGATTAATTAAACTCTTCTTTGAATTTTTTACTCGACCCAAAAATCAATTCGATTCCATAGCGAAAACATATTATCTGAACAGGCATGCTCTAAAAAGACGCCCAAACATCCATTAAAACATATAGGGGACTAACTAATCAAAATAGCATATAGCGAAACAGCATGCTGTAATATGCCGGTCGTGGTACCTGCTGAAAAGAAAAAGACGATAACTTATGAATATCGAGGGTACCAAACGAGAAAGCTGATGCCAAGTAGAAAACAGGCAACAAACCAGCCCCTGAAGGTTCCCAGGGACGGGTTCGCGCATGTAATTTTTTAACCCTGACTTTTAATGCCAAAAATTGAGGAATGGCTTCGGTAACTGCCGATTGTCCATCTCGATACTCAGAGGCAATCTGCGAATGTCTACTCCACGACCTTAGAAAGCTACCAAGATCTGATTTCTCAGAACCAGTAGCGGAATTGGTCCACAGACATACCAATAAAGCGAAAAGAAACCTTATAGTAAACCTGTTCAGCCTTAAAAATCGCCCAAAATTCACGTCCACAATGTTCCTTATTTTTCGCCGCAAAGTTACCGCAAAATTGCGGAAAACGGGTTACCATTACTTGCCGGTAACCCTGTTTCCTTCACTATCAAGTTCAACAATTTCGTATCCAAAACCTGACAATCCACTCATGATTTTCTGCTTATCGCCAACCAAAAGGATATTCACCTTGTCCATATCAGGAATATGCTTTGCAGCCAGTTTGTTAACCTTCGCCAGATCCATACTATTCAACATATCTTGTTGCTTGGCAGTATAATTACCTGGCAAATTATGAGTCAACACATTGTACAGAAACCCAGCTTTCTGAGCCCCAGTTTCGTATTTTCTCGCATCGCTCTGACCAATGGAATTTTGGGTAAATGCCAATTCTTCCTGAGTCATACCAGTTGTTCTAAACTCCTTAATGATCTTAGAGATACTTTGTAGAGCGCTATCCGTAGCATCGGCCTTTATACCAGAACTAAATCCAAAAGTTGTTATGTACTGATCACCATCAAAATAAGCTCTGGCTCCATATGTCCATCCCTTATCTTCACGCAAGTCCAAATTCAGTCGACTGTTGAAAGCACCACCCAAAGGATAATTCATGATCGTTGCACGATAGAAATCACCCAAAGCATCATATTTCAATTCAGACACAGTTCCGATTCTGAATTCCGTCTGTGCGGCATTAGGTACATCAACCAAATAGATCTTGGTTTTTTTAACAGGCGGTACCGATGCTACCTTAGGAAGTTTAACTTCGTGTCCCTTCATTTTTCGCAGAAAATCCAGCTCCTTTACGATCTCATCTTGCTTCACCGGTCCTACTACTACCACCTTGGCATTCTTATGCGAAAAATACTCGCTATAATACTTTTTAATATCTGCCAACTGGATATTATTCACTGTTTGCTCAGTAGCAATCTGACCCAGAACATGGTCACCCCCAAAATTCACTCGATTGAATACTACGCTTGCAACATAAGAAGGACGGTTTTTGAGATTCTTCAGATTCTCGATCATTCTCTTCTTATTAGTTTCAAAATCTTCTTCAGTAAACACAGATCTCAGCAGTCTCTCTTCCACTAATGTCATAGTTTCTGACAGATACTTCTTCAATGTGCGCACCTGGACCTGCATTCCATCACGGGTTGGACGAATAGAAATGCGGCTACCTAATTTCTGCAACGCAGTTGTAAACTCATCTGCTGTATAATTTTCAGTATCCTCGTCCATCATCTCTGCGAACAAGCTCGCGATACCTGTTTTTCCGGGGAAATCCGACTCCACCAAATTGCCCCCGGTGAAATTCATTAAGATATTCACCATGGGTATTTCTTCGCTCTCGGTGCCTATGATTCGGATATTACCGGGTAACTCCTTTTTCCAGAAAGCGGGCACGTCAACCAGCGGTGCCGGTCCGGCCTTTGGCATAACAGAACGATCAAAATTATCTGCCGGCTTTGTATAAGTCAGGTTATCATATCCATAACCAGGCTCCACATAACCTTCGGTACTGACGGTATAATTATCTGCAGCAGCAATATTGGTCGTATCGCCGTTTACCAGAACACTGACAATCAAAGAATGTTTGCCTTTTATGTATTTATTATATACCCGTATTACGTCTTCCTTTGTTACGCTACGATAACGCTCCAATTCTTTGCCAACATAATTCGCATCACCAGTGAAAGTTTGGTAAGCAGCTAAACGAGACACTTTTCCAGAAACGCTTTCCAGGCGGGAAACCAGATCAGCCTCATATTGGTTGCGGAACTGAATGATATCATCATCATTTACGCCACGATCTTCAAATGTTTTGAATACAGCTCTCAAATCCTGCTCGATTTCCTTTAATGGCTTACCGGGATAGGTAGTAACCGAAAGGGTAAACTCACCTGCGAGCTCAGAACAATAATGAGAAGCGAATGCACTTACTGCTTTGCGCGACTTCACGAAGTCGCGATGTAAGATTGAATTATTCCCTTGTCCGATAATTTCAGCCAGACAATCCAGCGCAGCCTCGTCTTCGTGGTAACCCGGAACGGTTGGGAAAACCATTCTTAGCAATGGAAGTTTGGCGTAATCATCCGACATGGAAATGTAACGGTCGTACTCGATGACCGGTGCAGGTAATTGCATAGGAGTAACTTCCGGACCTTTAGGAATGGAGCCAAAATATTTCTCAACCAAAGGAATAACTTCTGAAGTCTTTACATTCCCACCTACGGTCAATACTGCATTATTCGGTCCGTACCAACGCATAAAAAAATGCTTCAGGTCGTCTACACCTACTCGATCCAAATCCTCGATATATCCGATCGTCAGCCAAGAATATGGATGACCATAAGGGTACAAATTTTTTGCAGTCACTTCGCTTACCAACCCATATGCTACGTTATCATAGCGCTGTCCTCTTTCGTTCTTTACGGTCGCACGTTGAATTTCAAATTTTTCCTGGGTTACAGCATCCAAGAAAAAGCCCATTCTATCGGCTTCCAACCATAAAATTTTTTCTAACTGGTTAGAAGGAACGGTCTGAAAATAGTTTGTCCTGTCTCTGTTAGTAGTACCATTTAAAGTACCACCGGCTTCCGTAATAATCCTGAAGTGCTCTTCGTCGGCTACGTTATCCGAACCCTGGAACATCATATGTTCAAAAAAGTGCGCAAAACCTGATTTACCGATTTCCTCTCTTGCAGAACCCACATGATAAGTAACATCAACATGCACGATGGGATCACTATGATCTTCGTGGACAATCACGGTAAGTCCGTTGGGCAATACATACTTTTCATACGGAATTACCAGTGAATTACCATCAGCAGTTACCTTTTCAATAAGTCGGGCTTGAGCCATAACTTCTTTTGATGGATTGAAAATCATTGCAAACATTGCAACAGACAGGAGTATCCTTTTCATATATAAGGGGACGTTATTCAAAAATCGTGTAAAGATATACAATATAAGGAAGGAAGCTTAACTTCCTGACCATTATAACATTTCCATAGCAACTAAGTATCAATGATTGCGGAGAGGTTTTTTATAGATTGGAAAGCCGTAACAATGAATATGTTCATGGCTCATCTGAATGGCTCCGCCAATTATTTCGCTAAAAATTTAAGAAATTCCAGTAATGTCAAACTACTGAGATTGTACTGTGGTTGTAACCCTCCCTTCTGTGCAGCCATCACTCCAAAACGTATATCGTCGAATCCTTCAATAAAGTGGGCATCGGGGTTTATCGACAGCATTGCTCCCCTTTCCATAGCGTAGTCGATCCAGCGCCAATCCAGATCCAATCTTCTAGGGTGAGCATTGATCTCAATAACTACTCCATTGGCTACACAAGCATCTATGAGCATTTTATGATCCACCGGATAACCGGGTCGGGAGAGCAATAATCTTCCGGTCGGATGCCCGAGAATTCTGGTATATTGATTTTCAATCGCCCGCAACAAACGGTTCATTGCGCGATCCTGCGGCATATTGAGATTGCTATGTACCGATGCAATTACCAGATCGAAACCGGCCAATACATCATCGCTATAATCCAACGAACCGTCACTGAGTATATCCGATTCAATACCCTTAAAAATTCTGAACGGAGTCAACTGGCGATTCAATTCATCTATTTCCAGATGTTGTGCAATGATTCGTTCGGGTTGTAGTCCGTTTGCATAAAAAGCCGATTGGGAGTGATCGCTGATAACCAAATATTCAAAACCCTTCTCTCTGGCTGCAATAGCCATTTCCGCAATGGTATTTCGCCCATCGCTCCAAGTAGAATGGCTGTGGATGATTCCTTTAATATCTGCTACAGTAATCAGTGGAGCTGCCTCTCTTTCAATAAATCTAGAAATCGACGCCGCATCCTCCCTCAAAGCTGGTGGAATATAAGGCAGTCCGGCCTTTTCAAAAATTTCAGATTCATCAGAAAACGCACCCGAGAAGATATCTAAATTTGCAAAATGCCCGACGAACAAATTACTCCCTGTTGTCTGGAACAGCTGCTTCGCCCATTCTTCTCGTTCTGTACTGTATAAACGTAAACCCGGAGCATCGGGAAATTGAATATCGATCAGATTTTGTTCAATTGTCTGAATTGTTATTTCGGGTATCGTCTGCAACACCGATTGCAGTTGGTTTGCAGAAACATCGGTAAGCATTTCCACACGCTGAATTGTTTCTACCTGGCGACGAAAACTACCGGTAAACTCGAA
>CAZWPF010000027.1:0-30100 GCA_964636205.1 uncultured Chitinophagaceae bacterium
TAATACTACCTTTCTGTTTCTCTTTCTTGCGGTAGCGCTCACTCTTTCTCTTTCTCTTTCTGTTTCTCTTTCTCGCGGTAGCGCTCACTCTCTCTCTGTTTTATTTTGATTAATATTGCTATATATTGTTGTTAGTATGTACGTGTTTTATCGTCATTTCACAGTCTTGTTGTTTGCAGTATCATTTCTGCTTACTGGAGTATGCAGCGCACACGAACCTAACGATACCTTGCTGAGGGGTGTCGATCTTTATCACAAAGGTGAATACGAAAAGGCATTAGCAGTGCTCAACGACGGACTAGCAGCCGCAATGGAGCAAAGCGATTCTACATGTCTTATTCTCTTTTACCGAAATCTCGGTAACGTTTATTCAAGGATAGGCTCAGCCGTTGACGCCCTAAAAGCTTATCAAACTTCAGTCAGACTGGCCGAACTGGTAAAGGACAGTAACGCACAGGCCAGAAGTTTGATGAATATCGGTGCCCTGTACGAAGAACAAAAGGATTTTCCTGCTGCTATAGCAGTTTACAAGGAGGTGTCAGAGTTGGCAAGACTGATGGATGATGTGGCATTAATCGCAGACTGTGCCAATAATAACGGGGTGATTTACGAACAACAGAATAAATATGAAGATGCCCTGAAAGAGTATAAAGCAGCGCTGGAAATCTATGAACGTATCGGAAATGATGAGCGCATTGGGATGGCGCTGAATAATATGGGGATCGTGTACAAATTTTTAGGCGACTATCCGTCTTCCATTCAGTTTTATTCCCGTTCCCTTCAACTTGCAGAAAAGATTGGAAATAAATTTCTGGCAGCTGCCAATCTTACTAATATGGGGAATGTGTACTTCTTAATGAAAGACTATCCTAAGTGCATCGAGTACCAACAGAAGAGCTTGACTGTTGCGAGAGCGATTAACGCATTGTACGTTGTTGTAGAAGTATATACTAGTCTGGCAGACGCATATGCAGCTATAGGTAATTATAAAATGGCCTATCAGTTCCATCAGCAGTATGTCGCTCTACATGATAGTCTGGTCAACAAAGAACAATTAGAACAGATTGCAGAACTGCAGACCCGGTTTGAAACCGATAAAAAGGAAAAGGAGATCGAGGCACTAAAGCAGTCAAAGGATTTGCAACTGTTGAAGATTAATACCCAGCAGCTGTTGTTACAGCGACGAAACCTTCAGATCATCGCAATCAGTATTATTGTGGTACTCGCTGCAGTGATAGGTTATTTGTTTTATAGTCGGCAGCAACTAAAGCAAAAGCAACTTCGGGAAAGAGCAGTGCTGGATACGGAGTTTCGGGAGCGCGTACGCATAGCCCGCGATATGCATGACGACCTGGGGTCGGGTTTATCGAGAATTTCTCTCGCAGCCGAGTTGGCAGATCGAAAAGAAGGAGTTGATGCCGATACCCAACAACATATTCGCTACATCGCACAATTATCAAAAGAACTGGTAGATAATATGCGCGACCTCGTATGGATCCTAAACCCCGATCACGCGTCTCTGGATCAATTGGCTGCCAGGATTCGGGAGTTCTGTGGGGACTACCTGGAACAAAGTGGAATCACTGCGCGTTTTGATATGTCAGAACAATTTCCCGGATATACCATTTCGAGGGAACTTCAACGAAACGTATTTCTGACCGTAAAGGAAGCTGTACACAACATAGTAAAGCACGCGCGGGCTCAAACAGTAAAAATATCCTTTGCGGCCGACCTCGACAACTTGAATATAAAGATCGCGGATGACGGATGTGGATTCGATCCCGAGGCTATCGGTTCAACGGGAAACGGACTCCGCAATATGCAACAGCGAATACAATTACTGAACGGCACTTATCAGCTCCAGACCTCTAAAGATGCAGGAACATCAATAGAAATCAGCATCCCAATAAGTACAAATATTCTTGTTAGTGATCGGAAGTATATGAGTGTATGATTACTCCAGCAAGCCCATGAAGATCGCTTTACTGGTTAGCTCCGCTAAATTTTTTGCGTCTAACTTCAAAAAGATACGTTTGCGATAAGTCTTGACTGTATTAATACTCAAAAATAATGTCGACACGATTTCCTGATTGGTATGTCCCTTAATGATCATTTTGAGTATGTCCTTCTCCCTTAACGTAAGGCGCATGCTAGACATTTTAGAATGTCTTGGTGCAGGGCCTAACGTACCTAACTTTTCTTTTAAGCTGGGTTCAACAAAAGTGGCGCCTGCGAATACGGTATTGATGGCGGCAATGATAGAAGCTTCGTCCGCTGTTTTAAGAAGATAGCCTTCCACCCCCAACCTAAGCATGTTTCGTGTGTAAACAATGCTGTTGAAATTGGTGAGGATGATAATCGAAAGATCGGGATATTTTTTTTTCAGCAGCGGTACCAGTTCATCGCCATTTTGTCCCGGAAGCTGAATATCGAGTAACAGAATGTCCGGCACATTTGTTTTAAGTCCATCCATCAATGCCTCTCCGCTTGTATATGTGCCGGTGAGTATAACATTTTCATAGTTCGAAAGCATGTCCCGAATGCCTCCGATAATCATGGGATGATCATCAGTAATTGCAATGCGTATACTCATAAGGCTATTTTTTTTAGTTCCACCAGATCGAATCGAATGACAATACTGGTTCCGATATTTTTCGAAGAATGTATCGAGATGTCTCCTTTAAGCAGCTTAACTCTCTGTCGGATATTCTTCAATCCCACCCCCTGATGGGTAGTGTTGAGATCAAATCCAATTCCGTTGTCTTCTACCGTTATATGCAGCTCCCCATCTTGCATAATTATTTCAACAACTGCTTCTGTAGCCTTTGCATGGCGGATGATATTCTGAACCAATTCCTGAATTATGCGAAATAAGATGAGTGTGAGTTGTTCATTCTGAATTTCGTCGATTTCATCTTCAGTCTGCACCAAAATATTGAGCTGGTCATGGGAAAACTGTTCACAATACAGTCGAATCGCTTCTGTAAAACTGTGATGGGATAGAATGTCGGGAATAAGATTATGGGCAGTGTTGCGAATTTCTTCAGATGTTTCTAGCATCATTTTCATGATTTTTTCGATCTCTTTTCTTCCGGAAAAGCCATCGTAGCGCCGGAGCGTAGCAGCAAAGTACATATTGATAGCCGCGAGTCTGCTTCCAATTCCATCATGTAGATCTTGACCAATTCGAGTGCGTTCCTGTTCCTCCCTGTCGATTACAGCCTTTAATAAGTGAATCTTTTGCTTTTGTTGGAGTGAGCGATAGTAACTGAAACCGAGTAAGCCCGCTAGTAAGGTGCCTGTTGAGATACTGTAAAGAAAAATGTTTTTCCGTTTGATAAAGTTCTTTTGTTCACTAATGACAAGTTGTCTGCGCGCCAACTCCATGTCTTTTTCAGCAGTTCTGTAACGGATTTCCAATCGGGATACTGCTTCTCGTTTTTCTTTGTTGTGCAAACTGTCATTGAGTGCGTACGCTTGGCGTTGATGCAGGTAAACTTTATAATAGTCTGCGAGTTTAACATATACCTCAGCTACCAACTGGTGGTATCGAAGAATGTATTCAGTAACGTTCGCTTCTTGTGCCAACTGATGTGTCTTTTCAAGCCAGACCAAAGCCTGCGCAATATCACCACTGGCGTAATAGCAACTTCCGATTGTATATAGAATGCCGGATTTATAATAAGGATTTAGAAAATACCCACTCTCCAGAACTGATTTGAGATAGGGTATTGCTTTGCTTGGCGCGTTTTCTGCGATAAATATTTCTGCCAGTGTTTGCAGCGCAGTGTATTCTACTCTTGAAGGCTTATTGGTTAACGCTGTTTGATACGCGAGTTCGGCCAATTGTTTCGCTCGTTTCAGATCTTTACTTTGCAAGTGGACTTTTGCTGATGTATTTAATAAGTGAGCACGCAGCTCCGGCAATATCTGTTGTTCCGTGAGCAACAAACCTTTATTTAGATATGCCATCGCACGATTCCGTTCGCTCGTTTGCAGCAGGGTAAGCGCTATATTATTATACAAACGAGCCAGGACATTTGCAGCGTCTGACTTATTCGAATCTTGTTCAGCAATCCGAACTCCTTCAAATAAATAGTCGAGCGCCTCCTTGTACTTACTTTGATAAAGATAAACCTCGCCTAAATTATTAAGTGCACGAGCTCGCCGCCAATAAGCTTTCGGGGTTTTATGAGCGATCGACAATGCATAATGTAACCAGTGAGCGGCACTATCAAATTTTCCCAGTTCATTATAGTAAACGCCGATGCTGTAACTGGTGTGATAGATTGTAGAGAGATAATTTAATTCTTGGGAGCGCTTAAAGGTTTGGTAATACCTACGAATTCCCAGTTCCGGATCTGTACGATAGTCCTCTCTGCATTCCTTCCACAACTGATGAATTTCTTGATTCCATACTCGATATAACGAATCGTAGTAAGAAAGAATATCTGCCCGCACCATACCACAAGCGAATGTCAAAAGTATAGAGATGGATATGATTATTCTGGTTAGGATCCTCATATAGTCATTGGTATGGATGCAATTATACAAGGAATCTGTGGAAGCCGGGATGATATATTAGAAAAATCACTCCTAGGGGTGACAAACTGCATATTCGCTGTCTCTACTTTTGTTGAATAACGAAAATATAATCTGTTATGAAGAATCTTTACTTACTGATTGTGCTATTGAATATACCCATTTTTGCGAGCGCACAGGTGCTTGATACCTCCGCCGCATGGGCATTCATGGGTGGAGCCACTACGGTGGGTGCAAATACTTCAGTGCCCACTACTCCCACAAATACATATGATCCAACTCATCGTCCCAGAAACCGTCAGTATACTCATCTCTGGGTAGATCAGCTCAATCGTATATGGGTGTTTGGAGGATCAGGGGGTGGAAATCAGGCAATCGTCCTCAATGATCTCTGGGTATATGATCCGAGCAGGGGTACAAACGGTGAGTGGAGATGGGTCCGTGGTTCCGGCGAAAATGGTAAGCATACCGGGACAGTAGGGCAGAGTGCGACATCCAACATCCCTGCTGCACGCCATCAGGGTCTAACCTGGAAAACTTCAGACGGGTATTTTTGGTTGTTTGGCGGGCAACAAATATTTGCCACGAGCTATACTTCGCCGGCTTACGGAAATGATTTATGGAAATTCAATCCGGTATCCGAAGAGTGGGTCTGGGTTAATGGGGAGATGCCCTCTGCGGCGGGAGCTGGCGGGACTAAGACCGGCATTTATCCAACACAAGTGGGTCAGGAGGGTATGCCGCGTGGCCGGGGCTGGTCAGCTTCTACGGTCGATCCCTCTGGAAATCTTTGGCTGTATGGTGGTTCAACCAATGGGATAGGCAGCGGTTTCATGTCAGACGTCTGGAAGTTTGATGTCGCCGCCGGTAAATGGTTTTTAATGTGGGGGGATGCAACTCCCGATCTCCAACCAAATTATAACGGTCAGACCATGCCAGGCACTCCGGGCGGACATCCCGGTGGTAGGCATTCATTCGCATTTTGGAGCGATGCTCAGGGCAATATATGGATTTACGGTGGTCATGGGAGTACCCATTTCTTTTCCGACTTATGGAAGTTCGATATCGTCACCATGCAGTGGACATGGATGTCGGGATCGAATAAACCCTCGGTGATGCCACCACAAAACAATAGTGACGGAAACGGTTTTTGGGGAGATCGGGGAGTGGCGTCTGTAGATCGTTATCCCGGCAAGCGTTATGGAATGGCCTCTTTTAAAGATAAGCTGGGTCGATTCTGGTTGCACGGCGGACGTGCAGCTTCGGGGACCGGAAGTGGGTTGAAAAATGATTTGTGGATGTTTGACCCCCAGACTTTACGTTGGACTTGGATGGAAGGTGATAGTTTAAGCGATTTAAAAGGTATAGCGGGCGCTGAGGGAGTACAGGACCCGGCTTATCTACCGAGTGCCAGAATTAGTATTGGTTCAGGTGTGGTCGATACAGCTTTTAACTTTTGGATCATTGGAGGGCATGGCTTGGGCATGGTAGGAAATAACGCTGCTCGCAATTTCATAGGCGATGTCTGGAATTTAACTCCCACTACACCTCCCACCTGTACGCTAACCGCATCGTTAACGGCTTCAGGTCCTTTGAGTTTTTGTGAAGGTGATAGTTTACTATTGAGGGCAAATAAGCAACCCGGCGTAAGTTATAAATGGATGAGAGGAAGTACAGTGCTTTCGGAAACCGAAGATTCCATTTGGGTGAAAAGCTCCGGATCGTATAGTGTCACCCTAAAAGACCAAATATGTGAGGTGAGTTCTTTAGGGATCAATGTGACCGTTAATTCACTACCTGTTGTTACTACGGTTCCTTCATCACCACAATGGATCTGCCCGGGCGATAGTATTTTATTGAAGGTCGCGCCAGCCGGGCATTCCTATCAATGGACAAAAAATGGCATTCCTTTTGGTCAGAACGCCGATTCCATCAAACTGGGAGAGGCTGCCACAATCGGTGTTAAGGTCACCAACCCGACAACAGGTTGCGCAGATACCCTTGTTAATAAAATTGTTGTTAGTCTGCATAACAAGCCTATTGTCAATCTGAATCAAACAGGTCAGGTTTCGATCTGTGAGAACGATTCAATAAACTTGCAGGTAACAACAGCACAAGTAGGATTCACTTATCAATGGTACCGGAATGGTGTACCGCTCTCCGGAGCAAACAGTCAAATAAGGATCGCCGATCCCGGAATATATAATGTAAAAGTAACTGAGCCGGTAAACGGTTGCTATGACACCGCAAGTGCACCACTATCTCTGGTTACGACTCCCTTACCCATAGTAACGATAAGTCCGTCTTCTGTAATCGAAATTTGTCAAGGCGAACAAGTGCAACTGACAGCTACAGCATCCGGCTCTGTTCAATATCAATGGAAGCATAACGGAGTGCCCTTTGGAAGTAACAATGCAACGGCCACTGTGGGTACCTCCGGAGATTATTATGTAGTAGCGACCGATGCCAATCAATGTTCGGATAGTTCCTCGGTGGTGGAACTGCTTGTAAGATCAGTTCCTGTATTTACTATCAATCCATGGAACGACACTTCATTTTGTTTCGGCGAAAAGATCCTTTACCAGGTCCAAACCAATGATACGGGATTAAAATTTCAATGGATTAGAGACGGGGCAATAATTTCTGCAGCTACGCTCGATTTTTATGAAGTCAGCGCTTCGGGTAAATACCAATTAGCTGTTCAGTGGGCTTCAGTTGCCGGTTGTGGGGATACATCTTCAATGGTTGAAGTAACGGTTTTCCCATTGCCGGTGCCGAATATTCAATATGATGGTGTGAAGCTGTTTTCTGATTCAGGCTATACAAGCTATAAATGGTATTCGGGTGAGAAATTGGTAGGAGAGGAACGCGTCTTTTACCCATTAGAGAATGGTTCCTATAGGGTGCAGGTTGTTGACTCCAACGGATGTGAGGGCGAATCCTCAATTTACAATGTCAAAGACTTAGCTATCGAAAATAAGGGGGCGAAATCATTGAGCGATGTTTCGATTTATCCCAATCCGGTTCGTGAATCCCGGATATACTTCAATTATTCCAGCCCGGTAAACTACCGATTGTTCAGTGTGGAAGGCAAGCTGTTGTTCCAAGGCTTTTCTGTTGGAGAGGCTGATGTGTCCGGATTATCCGACGGCATTTATCTAATAGAAATTTCAGACGATGCAGGGCAGATACTCAAGACCACCAGGCTTGTCAGACACCGCGACTAAATGATTCATATAAACCCCATAGTATAGAATGTTCCAGATTTTAAAACTTGCAATGATTTCCATCTTTCTGTTGGGTGTTGCAGATGCGATGGGGCAAGTCCCTATCATACAATGGCAAAGGACAATTGGTGGAAGCGGTGATGATCGTCTCATCGCAGCACGACAAACACAGGATCGCGGATATATCCTGATAGGTACTTCTGCATCCGGAATTTCGGGAGAAAAGACAGATGTCAATAGAGGAATGGATGATGTGTGGGTGGTAAAACTAGACGAACTGGGTAACATCCAATGGCAAAAGACCTATGGCGGCGCTCACAATGATTATGCACCGGCGATCATTCAGACACGCGATGGTGGATATGCAATATTGAGTTATTCGCAATCAGGAAACACAGGAGATAAGACAAGTACCAATCGCGGAGTTGTGGGAAGCGCCCAAATGGGAAATGATATCTGGCTGTTGAAGCTCGATCTAAATGGTGTTTTACAATGGCAGCAGACATACGGCTCCAGTAGTGCAGACGCGGCTTTTTCTATCATACAGTTGCCCGATGATGGATATATTTTCGGAGGATATACCGCTGGGACAGGTGGTGAACGGACAACCCCTTCCTATGGTTACAACGATCATTGGATCATCCGCACTGATGCTTTAGGTAATATACTTTGGCAAAGGTCGAATGGAGGAACAATGCATGATGCCTTATACGGAATGATTCAAGTGCCCGGCGGTTATGTTGCCGGTGGATATTCTTGTTCCGGCCCGGGGGGTACAAAAACAACGCCGTTCTTAGGTGCCGGAGGTGCGTCTAATAATACGCCGAATAGAGATAATTGGGTGGTGAGAATGGATACGACGGGAAATATTCTATGGCAGCAGGAAGTAGCCGGTCAGAGTGGTTTCGAATTTCAAGTGGGAAACCGGGCGACCCATCGCTCCGCTTTGAACGGTATAACGATGAATGCTGCCGGGGTGTATGTTGTGGGAAATACTTCAACATCCGGAGCCAATGGCAATAAGACTACCACATCCAGAGGCGCAATGGATTTTTGGGTGGTGGGGCTAGATTCCAATAATGGGAATATTATATGGCAACATTCCTTTGGAGGCAGCATGGACGATGAGTTGGGGGCCGTTTTTCAAACGGCGGATGGGGGCTATTTTTTAGCTGGTGCATCTAATTCGGGCATTAGCGGAGAAAAAACAGAAGCTTCGCGAGGAAGTGCAGATTATTGGGTAGTAAAAACTGATCCGGCCTGGGGCATTCAATGGCAGATGACCATTGGTGGTTCTGACGGCGATACCTTGTGTAGTGCTATAACAACATTAGATGGTGGTTTTCTTCTATCAGGATGGTCTAAATCTCCTGTCTCCGGAGAAAAAGCAGAGCCGAGTAGAGGAGGTGTGGATTGGTGGGTTATAAAGCTTGGTCCCTGCGATACCACACCTACTCGCATTTCTAAATGGATATGCCCTGATGATCTTTATACACTCCCGGGTGGAAGTATAGTTAGTAGTCCGGGAGTTTATTACGATACCTTACGGAACCAATGGAACACTTGCGATAGCATCGTTATTACTAGTTTGTTTCATTTCAATGATGACATTCATCTAAAGAATGGAAGAGTATTCGGCAACGATACTGCAATCTGCGAGGGAAACACTGTACTTCTCGATGCGGCCTATCCTGGTGCAAACTATTCCTGGAATAATGGTGCTACTTCAGCTACGCAAAAAATTGATAAAACGGGGACTTATTGGGTGGAAATTTTAAGTGTGAACGGATGTATTGCACGAGATACAATCGATATTATGGTACATCCCATTCCATCTCCCGATCTGGGCGTGGATACGGGTATCTGTGATCGTGACTTGCCATTTATCTTGTCGCTACCAGCATCGCCGGATGAAAATTTCCGATGGAGCAATGGACTTACTGCTGATCGCATTGAGATAAATACAAGTGGAAGTTATTGGGTGGAAGTAGAACGCTATGGATGTACCGGTCGGGATACCATCGAGCTGACTATTGTTCGGACGCCGGTATTGTCTATTGGCAATGATACCATCATTTGTGCGCAATTCCCATTACGTATTGGTACAGAGATACCCGGTGCCTTGTATCAATGGAGTACCGGATCAACGAAGACATATATCGATGTCGCTCAAACCGGGGAGTACATTTTAGAGATTAATTTAAACGGATGTAGGGTGCAGGATACTATATCTATTGTTGCGATGCCGATACCGGATGTTGATTTAGGAGGGGATCGGGATATTTGCGCAGAGGATTCTATCATTTTGGATGGCACTTACGAATCCGGCAGTCACTATCGTTGGAATACCGGAGATACAGGTTCGGCTTATACAGCAACGGCCGCCGGCGTCTATATCTTAGAAGTGATCTCTCCCCATGGGTGTGTTGGCGGTGACACGATTACGCTTTCTTTTTTTCCTAAGCCGGTGGTAATATTAGGGGAGGATACTGTTGTTTGTGAGGAAACCCCGTTGCGATTGGATGTGTGGAGCATTAACGCTGATTCTCTTCGCTGGTCGGATGGAAGTGTGGGGGGAACGAGCGTTATTAGGGAAGGAGGAACGTATATAGTTACAGGCTTTAACAAATGCGGTTCCACCTCAGACACCATTCAGGTAAAGCAACTGTTCTGTGATATTTGGATGCCCAATGCATTTACGCCCAATGCAGATGGGGTGAATGATATATTCAGAATGATGGGTAATCTTGGACGAATCGAAGGGGTTTCATTTCAGGTGTATAATCGTTGGGGAGAGCAGGTGTTTTACACCGGTGACAAATACAGGGGATGGGATGGATTTCATAAAGGTGCACCTGCACAAAATGGCACATACGTGTATTTGTTGGAGTACAGTGTTGATGGAAAGCCATATAGACAATCGGGTAGCTTCCACTTATTACGGTAAGGGGTCGGAAAATATTATCAATATAAAATCACAAGGACTAAAAGATGGGATTAAGAAAGCAAGGCCTGTTGTCGCTCTTGGCCATGGGCATAGGTATGATGTTTGCACAAGCGCAGGAACCTGGGTGGTTGTCGGTAGTGACAGATGAAGTTGGCTTGAGCAATCAAAGTGTGTTTTGTATATCAGTTGCTGATATCAATAATGACGGGTATCCGGATTTGGCTGTGATTAAGGGCGGATGGAGTGTTACAGCAGAGAATACGATTCGCCTGTATCTGAATGTGTCAGGCGGGGATGGGAAGAGGCAGTTTATAGATATTACTGAAGGGTCGGGAGTTAATGATAGACCTGATAAATCGGAACCAAGCCGGGGTACTTTGGTAATCGCATTGGCGGATGTAAATAACGATGGTAATATTGATCTTGTGCGGGGAAATTATTACCACCGATTGAGTGCATTTAATGATCGGGGAGATCGTTGTGAGGTATTGCTTGGAGATGGGAAGGGGAGATTTTCCTTAGTCGCGAATAATGGTCTGCACAACCTGGGCTTGGTAAATGCTATAGGCATGAGCTTTTTGGATTATGACAAAGATGGGAATGTGGATTTGTTTATCGCTAACTATTCCAAAGACCATGATAATAATATTTGGACACCCGGTTATCTCATGAAGGGGAATGGGGATGGAACGTTTAGGGATGTCACCGCAGACGCAAAGATAGATCAGTCGGAGCCCATGTATGGAAGTACGGTTGTAGATTGGAATAACGATGGATGGCCGGACATAGTTACTGCTCCTTATTGCAGAACAAACGGGAAGCTTTGGCGAAACAACGGGGATGGAACTTTTACCAATGTAGCCAACGAGGTGGGATACAATGCTCGGTATATGCCTGGCGATGCTGGTCAGAGTTTATGCATGTGGAGCAATGTACCGGAGGACTATGATAACGATGGGGATATGGACTTCTTTTTCAGTCTGGTTCACGGAGGAGCAGGGTCCAATGAAGGACGATCTGCAATGGTATTGAATGGTGGTGCGCAGAATGGATATAAGCTTACTGTAAATCGGGATATTACTGTTCGGAAATCTCCGCAGTCGGATCATTTGGGAGATTATGATGCATCGTGGTTTGATCTGGACAATGATGGTTTGATGGATTTGGTTATGGCTCAGGGTTATTATCGTCCGGCGACCGACAGATTGTATGTGTTTCACCAGAAGCCTGATCATCGTTTAGAAGATGTGACCGGACTGGTGCAAATGATAATTCCGGAAACAAACAATCTTCATTTGCTGGAGGCGTTGGACTATGATCTTGATGGAGATGATGATATTATTTTTTGTCGGGACGCGGCTCCGCAACAGATGCATTTGTTGCGCAATGAGAAGGGGCAGGATAACAACTGGGTAGGATTTAATTTAATAGCTCCGGAGGGTGTAAACCGAAGTTGCATTGGTGCACGAATTTACGTTTGGAGTGGAGGCATTCAACGGATGCGTGAAATCTATGCCGGAAGAGGTAATGCATCCGGGCAGCAGCCCTTTAGAATGTTATTCGGGTTAGGCGATCACAAAGTAGATTCGGTAAAGATAGAATGGCCTGATAAGGGTGGTAGTAAGACACTCATTTACAATCCGGAAATTAATCGGTATCATACAGTGAGTAAAACCGGATTGGGTGTTAATGCACAACAGGAACGTTTTCGTAATTCCAGGTTGGTATTATACCCTAATCCGGCATCCGAATATGTGTTGATGCAGTTGCCCGATGGCAAGGCGCTATTGGATATCTTAATAGTGGATGTAACCGGTAAACAGGTTTTGCGCTCATCCTACAAGAACCTGCATGGCCCTGTTTATATCAATATTGGGAATTTGCCATTAGGTCATTATGTTCTCCGAGCTGAGAGCGTCGACGGAACCGTGTTTTATGGGGCTTTTGTCCGCCAATAGAATGTAAAGCGCTATTGTTGGGATTTGCGTTTGTAGTGCAGCTGGACTAGACCCGTTTCAAAGCTTTTTGCGGAGACAAGTTCGAGCATTTGTTCGGGTCGGCCATCTTTGAAAAGTCTTATGCCATCTCCCAAAAGTATGGGCACGATGGAGATGGTCAATTCATCGATTAAGTCATAATTAAGGAAGCCATTAATGACTTCGGCTCCACCGTCGCAGTATATATTTTTCCCCGGTTGAGATTTCAGCTGAAGGATGAGTTCTTTTAGGTCGCCGTTATAAAATTTAGTTCGGCCTCGATTAGGTTGCTGGCTGCGGGTAATGACATATACATCGTTGTTGCCGTTGTCGTAATGTTGGGGGCCGATATTGCGGAGCACCCAATCATAGGTTTTTCTACCAATAATAATAGTATCGATGTTGCTCACAAATTCTTTATACCCATAGTCTTCACCTTCGGCTTCTACAAGTTTTAGAAAGCTCAGATCGTCGTTTGGCTGAGCGATATAACCATCGAGACTGGTTGCAATGTAAAGATTAAGTTGTCGCATTCGTTAGGGAATTAGGAGAATGCAGGAAGATAATAAAAAATTAAAAATGGAGTAGCTGGACAAAAAAAAGCTCGGGATTGACCCGAGCTTTTTTTTAAAATTTAAAGGAAGAAATTAAGCGATTTCTACTTCAGCTCCTGCTTCAACCAGTTTAGCCTGGATATCTTCAGCATCAGCTTTGCTTACGCCTTCTTTAACTGCTTTAGGAGCACCGTCTACCAGTTCCTTAGCTTCTTTCAGTCCGAGACCAGTCAGGTCCTTAACAACCTTAACAACGTTCAATTTAGAAGCGCCTGCGCTCTTCAGGATTACGTCGAAAGAAGTTTTTTCTTCAGCAGCAGCTCCACCACCGTTGCCGCCTGCAGCAACTGCTACTGCAGCAGCAGCTGGTTCGATACCGTATTCGTTTTTCAATACGTCAGCCAGTTCCTGTACTTCTTTTACAGTCAGGTTAACTAATGATTCTGCTAATGCTTTTACGTCTGCCATTGTATGACTTTTAAAATGTTGAAAAATGTTGGTTTTTATATTGTGACTTGGAAGCCGTGTTTATTAAAACGGTGCATCACCGTCTTATTGATTGATTACTCAGCTGCAGGCGCTTCTACTGGAGCACCACCTTCTTCGCCTTGTTTTTCTGCGTTTTGCAACAAAGCAGAAATTACGCGGCGTGCCGGAGATTGCAGAAGAGAAATAACCTCACCGATAAGCTCGGTTTTGGTTTTGATATTTTTAAGATTAGCCAGTTGGCTATCTCCCATAAAGATCTCATCACCAATTAGAGCTGCCTTCAGTTCAGGTTTTTCTTTTTTGGATTCTGCGCGGAAAGAGCTGATAATAACAGCAGGTTCTTTCGGGCTATCAGAAAACATCAGAGCAGTTACCCCGTGCAAGGCATCGTACAAGCCGGAATATTTTTCGCTGTTAATGCTGTCGAGTGCTTTTTTGACTAAAGTATTTTTAGCCACTTTCATTTCGACATTTTTTTCGAAACAGGCGCGACGAAGCTGACTGATTTGAGCTACCGTTAAAGATTCGGTATTGGTGATATAGAAATTTTCGTACTGGCTGAATTTTTCTTTCAGCAGTTCTATTGCTTCTTGTTTTTGAGCAGGTGTCATTTCAAATGCTTTTTAATGATTATTAAATGCCTGTTCCGGATTAGGATACTGATTTAGTATCAATTGCAAGACCAGGGCTCATGGTCGACGCCATGCTGATGCTTTTCAGGTATGTTCCTTTTGCAGTAGAGGGCTTCATTCTGACCAAAGTGTTGATCAGTTCCAGAGCGTTCTCAGCAATTTTAGTAGGTTCGAAAGAAACCCGGCCGATAGAAGCGTGGATGATACCAGCTTTATCTACTTTAAAGGAAATTTTACCGCCTTTAACATCGGTGACAGCAGTACCAACATCATTAGTAACTGTACCGGTTTTAGGGTTGGGCATCAGGTTGCGGGGACCCAGAATTTTACCCAGTCGTCCGATTTTAGGCATTACGGTTGGAGTGGCGATGATAACGTCCACATCCGTCCATCCACCTTCAATTTTTTGAACAAATTCATCCAAACCAACAAAGTCAGCACCTGCAGCTTTCGCTTCTGCTTCTTTATCCGGAGGACAAAGTACCAATACACGCTTGGTTTTACCGGTACCGTGAGGAAGGGTAGCAGTACCACGAATCGCTTGATCTGCTTTTTTAGGGTCTACACCTAAGCGGATATGCACATCGACAGAACTATCGAATTTAGTGCAGTTGATGTCTTTTACAAGAGCACTGGCTTCAGCAAGTGTGTAGTACTTATTTTTATCTATCTTGGCTTCTGCAGCCTTTCTTTTTTTAGGAATTGCCATCGTTACAAAGTTTTATAATAAGGTGAACCAATGGGGTTATTTGGCAAATGGAGCATCGCCCTCAACAGTGATACCCATGCTACGAGCCGTTCCAGCTACCATAGACATAGCACTTTCCAGAGTAAACGCATTCAGATCCGCCATCTTGTCTTTAGCGATATCTTCAATCTGTGCCCAGGTTACCTTTCCAACTTTGTTACGGTTGGGCTCTTTAGAACCTTTTTGGAGTTTTGCTGCTTCCATCAACTGTACAGTAGCGGGAGGAGTCTTAATGACAAAGTCGAAAGACTTATCAGCATATACTGTAAGTAAAACGGGAAGTACCTTACCCATTTTGTCCTGCGTACGAGCATTGAACTGTTTGCAGAACTCCATGATGTTTACGCCCTTCGAACCGAGTGCGGGCCCGATGGGAGGTGCAGGATTGGCTTGACCACCTTTCACCTGCAGCTTAACATAGCCTGTGATTTCTTTAGCCATTTAGCTTTAATTTTTTGGTGTTAACGAATTGTTTGTTGCGACGAACCGCGACAATTCTCCCAAATGCAACCTTATAATAAGAGCAAAATGAGAATTGGAGCGCAAAGGTACATAGTATGAGAAAAAAAACAAAATTTTCTTATGCAATATGACCCGTCTCTAATCAAATATATTAAAAGTCTTTGTTTTGGATGGCTTTTCTGACTTCCGGCGCCACTTTAGTGCCGTATAGCTCAATTGATTTCATCAATAATTTGTGCGGTACAGCCCCGGTATCCATCTGGATCAGATAGCGACTATTGCCAAAAAGCCGGTACTGATATAATATATTATCTATTATCTCCTGAGGTTCGCCTACCAATAGCGGCCCCTGCGCAGTCGTCATCGCATCATATTGAGGACGGGTCATATGACCCCAACCACGTTCACGACCAATGCGCGACATTACTTCCGAATAATAAGGAAAGAATTCATCTCTTACTTTTTTAGCGTCTTCTCCTACTAACCCATGTATCCCTATCCCCACCTGTAACCCTGTATGTCCGTATTTTTGAGCGGTTTCGTGGTAAAGTCTAACCAAAGGCTGGAAACGGGCAGGTTGACCTCCCAATATAGCCAGGTTCATATTCAGTCCTAATCTGGCCGCCCTGACCACCGACTCCGGTGTGCCACCTACTGCAATCCAAATAGGCAGTTTTTCCTGGTAAGGCCGAGGGTACACTCCTGATTGCTTGGTAAACGAGGGACGGTGATTGCCTTTCCACTCAATCCGATCCGACTCGTTCAACTTAATCAGTAATTCCAGCTTTTCGTTAAACAACTCATCATAGTCCTTCAAGTTATATCCAAATAATGGAAAGGATTCAATAAAGGATCCACGACCAGCCATAATTTCTGCCCGTCCTTGCGACAACAGATCCAAAGTGGCAAAGCGCTGAAATACCCGCACCGGATCGTCCGAACTAAGTACTGTCACAGCGCTGGTTAGTTTTATATTCTTCGTTACCGAGGCTGCCGCAGCAAGTATCATCTCCGGTGAGGATATGGCATAATCGGGACGGTGATGTTCCCCGATGCCAACTATATCCAGTCCTACTTCATCTGCCAGCTTGATCTGCTCCATCAATTCATCGATGCGTTGGGATACATGCATCGGCTTGCCCTGTGCATCCACCTTTACATCAACGAAAGTGTATATTCCGAGTTTCATAAATAATGTTTTAAAATGAACAAGTATTAATGATAATTGATTATTGTCCTCAAAGGTCGACCATTCCTACCACCTTGCCATTGATCTTTGTTAAGATATGGGATTATTGCTAACTTAAACGGTATTCCAACGGTAATCAACGAAAAAAGGGATCTAATTGGAACTTCGATCCTAATCGGAGAAGTTCCAATTGATTTCAACCGACATACCGTTCGGTTTGCTATTTTTGTGCCCATCATAACCCTATGCTTCAGAAATTAGTTATCAGGAATTATGCTATTATCGACCATCTGGTTGTAGAGCCGGATGGGGGTCTTAATATTGTCACCGGTGAAACCGGTGCCGGTAAAAGTATTATTCTGGGTGCATTATCCCTGATTCTGGGAGCCAGGGCCGATACTTCCGTGCTGATAAACAAATCGGAAAAATGTGTTGTCGAAGCTTGGTTTGATATCGAGGGTAATCAGGAGTTTCTCGATGCAATTAAGGCCGCCGGACTGGATGAGGAGCAGCCTTGTATTATCAGAAGGGAAATTAACAGCAGTGGAAAATCCAGAGCTTTCGTCAATGATACCCCGGTCACCCTTGGGACCTTAAATCAACTGACATCTTTACTGGTAGATTTGCACCAACAATTCGACCAACTGGATATCCGAAATGAGCATTTTCAGTTAAAGGTATTGGATGCCATAGCTCAAAATCAGCCACTGTTGGCCAATTATCAAAAGCAATTTCTTGCCTATCGCCATGCTTTGCAACAGTTGCAAGAACTTACAGACCGGCAGCAACAATTGTTGAAAGAGGCTGATTATAAGCAATATCTGCATGAAGAATTGGCGCAGGCAAATTTTGGAGAAGGGGAGATCGAAGAGGCAGAGCAACAGTTGAAGACATTGACACATGCAGCGCGTATCAGAGAAGTTTTATATGGCTGTCGTTTTATGCTCGATGAAGGCGAGACACCCCTGCTCAATGAATTAAAGCGAATAGGTCAGCAACTAGATGGTATCGAAGATTTAATTCCTACAGTAAAGCAACTTTCAGAGCGGATTGTGGCCTCCAGGGCAGAGCTGCAGGATGTCGCAGATGAGTTGCAAAGGGTAGAAGATTCTGTGCGCATTGATCCGGAAGAAATGGAGCGCCTGCAAGAAAGGGTAGATCTTGGTTATAAATTATTGAAAAAACATAGCGTCACAGATACGTCCGGTCTTCTGGAGATTAGGGCGCAGCTGGAGTCAGAACTACAAGCCGGCACCGATTTGGACTCGGCTATCAAGGCATTGACCATCGAGACTAAAAATCTGGAGGTTGTTGTTAGGGAAACCGCGCAGCAATTGTCGATCAGAAGAAAACAAGCTGCCTCTGGCTTTGCTAAAGAGGTAAGTGGACTTCTCGCTTCTATAGATATGCCGGATGCTGAATTTGTGGTAAAGATCGACCCTACCTCACAGCCGGATTCCTCTGGGATGGATCGGGTGGAGTTTTTATTAGACGCCAACAGGAGTGGTCAGTTGCAACCGGTATATAAAGCAGCGTCCGGCGGCGAAATGAGTCGGATCATGCTGGCCGTAAAATCGCTCACTGCTAAGGCAATGGAAATGCCTGTCTTGATTTTCGACGAAGTGGATACCGGTATTTCAGGTGAGGCAGCCAAGCAGGTGGGCGCATTACTCCGGGATTTGTCGGATTACCATCAAGTGATCTGTATCACTCATCAACCCCAGGTAGCTGCCCGGGCCACCCGCCATTTCTATGTATATAAAGAAAAAGGTGATCAGGTAAATACCCGACTGAGGGTTTTGGAGCCGGAGGAGAGGATTCAGGCAATAGCCAGAATGATCGATGGCGACAAGCCCGGGGATGCAGCATTGCAGCATGCCAGAACCTTGATTAGTGAAGATGTAGCTCGATAACAATCTACCTGAGTTAATCAATTGAATGGTAGGTTGGTATTGCGGTGCTCAAGTCTTGCATTTCCGACCCGAACGACAATACGCGCAGTCGGTTATAATCCATTACATTTGTAGCATGTTTGCCAGTATATCCCGTTTTCTGCTGATATTGCTGATATGTTCCTCCACTGCTGTCAAGGCGCAGGAGGTTTGGACTTTGGAGCGATGTGTCCAATACGCGATCGGAAATAATATATCCATCCAACAACAGGAGTTGAACGAGCGCCTTTCTGCCTTACAATTGCAGCAGAGCAGGTATTCTCAATTGCCGAATATCAATGGGAATGCTGCCGGTGGTCGAAGTCTGGGTCGATCTGTAGATCCCACTACCAATCAATTTGTAAGTGCGAGTTATAATTTCCTCAACTTATCCGGCAATGCCGACGTATTATTGTTCGGGTGGTTTCAGAAGCGGCATCAAATCAATCAGAATAAATTCAGTCTGGAAGCAGCAAGAGCTGATCTCGACCAACTGGAAAATGATGTATCTCTGAATGTTGCAACCGGCTATCTCCGGGCATTGCTGGCAAGGGAGCAAATTCGAATTTCTGAAAATCAGGTGAATTTATCACGGGAGCAACTGCGGCAGACCAAATTGTTTGAAACAGCCGGTAGAGTGCCGGAATTGGATGTGGCACAGCTGGAATCACAATTGGCTACTGACAGTGCGAATTTGATCACGGCAATTGCTGATTACAATGCTTCCATACTGGATCTTAAGGCGCTGCTCAATCTGGATTTCAATACTCCTTTTGAAGTGGTGTCTCCGGATGCGGAAGTGGCGGGTATGATGCCCTCTGTTCCCTTCGACCCCGAAGCAATCTATAATGTAGCTTCTCAGCGCTTCGGCTCGGTACAGGGGGGAATGATGCGGTTAGCTGCTGCGCGACAAGCGTCTGCGGCTATGAAAGGATCGCAATGGCCACAATTGGGATTAAGTTTCCAATCGGGATCTACCTATGCGAGTACCTTTAATGAAGTGACCGGATTTACGGTAGATGGGGTACAGCAGTCGGGATCGTATATCAGTGTGAATGATGTGATGTATCCGGTTTATCAACCGGTGTTGATTCCCACGACCACTCCGATTGCATTTGGAAAGCAATTAGACAATAACTTCCGGCAGACGATATCTCTGGGGTTGTCGATTCCAATTATGAATGGATGGCAGACCAGGTATAATATTCGTCGGGCGCAATTGGACATACAGAATCAGGAATTGAGTCTGCAACAAACTGAACTCAATCTGAAGCAGGATATTTACAAGGCTTGCAATGACGCCGTCAATTCTATACATAAATACAACGCTGCGATGCGTGCTGCAGTAGCTGCCCGGCGTGCTTTTGAATTTGCGCAGAAGCGTTATGATATGGGACTGACCAATATGGTGGAGTACCTCACCATTCAAAATAATCAGTATCGTGCAGATGCCAATCTGGCCAGCGCCAGATATGACCTCATTTTCCGATTGAAAGTGATCGACTATTATCTTGGAAAGGATATCAAACTTTAAGAACTATGCCTGAAATCAGTGAGGTGTTATCAGCAGCCGTCAAAAGTGGTGGGGCGGTTATTCGGGACAATTTCCGAGGTTCTTTCCTGGTTGAAAATAAGGAAGGGGTAAATAATCTGGTAACGGAAATTGATAAGCAAGCCGAAGCTGTAATCATAGAATGTATTCGTAAAGCATTTCCGGATCATGCGATCCTGAGTGAAGAAATTGGACAGTTAGCTACCGAGGCTGACTATCGTTGGGTGATTGACCCCATAGATGGCACCGTTAATTTTGTTCATGGTATCCCAATTTGCTGTGTCAGCATTGCGGTGCTGTATAAAGATGAATTATTGATGGGGGCGGTGTACAATCCCATGATGGAGGAATTGTTTTGGGCAGAAGCGGGGAAGGGGGCTTGGTTGAACAAACAGCCCATATCTGTTTCTTCGAAAGACAATTTTGAGAAGGCCTGCTTGGTAACGGGTTTCCCATACGAATGGCCCGAAGGCGGAGAGCATCCGGTGAAGGTGTTTGAGCGATTCATTTTAAAGAAATTGCCGGTCAGACGACTTGGTTCTGCGGCATTGGATCTTTGTTGGGTAGCTTGCGGCCGGTTCGATGGATTTTGGGAGTACCAGTTGAATGCATGGGATGTTGCGGCGGGTATTCTGATAGTTCGGGAAGCCGGTGGAGTAGTTACTAATTTCAGCAATACACCCAGCGGATTGTTTGATAAGGAGATTTTGGCCACAAATGGGAAGATACACGAACCCATGAGGCAATTAATAATAGGTGATTAAGTTTGATAATTTACGGTAATACAAATAAATAACCAGGATATGAGTGAGCAAGAACGTACAGAGATATCGTCGTTAGGAGAATTCGGAGTAATAGATCATTTAACCCGAAACAATGAACTCCGGCAGGCGGGTACTTTGTTGAGTACAGGGGATGATGGCGCGGTGATTGACCATTTTGGTAAGCAGACGGTGATTTCTACCGATATGTTGGTGGAAGGGGTGCATTTTGATTTGATGTACACACCATTGAAGCATCTTGGTTACAAGGCCGTGGTTGTCAACCTGTCCGACATATGCGCCATGTATGCTACTCCTACCCATATCACTGTGAGTATTGCCATTTCCAATCGTTTTTCTGTGGAGGCTTTGGAGGAATTGTATGAGGGGATTTATGCTGCATGTGAGAAGTACAACGTAGACTTGATTGGTGGAGATACAGTGAGTTCTTTAAAGGGTCTGGTTATCAGTATCACTGCAGTCGGAGAAGTGAAGCCCGAGCAATTTGTCAGCCGCAGTGGAGCTCGTAAGAATGACTTGATATGCGTATCGGGAGAATTGGGTGCAGCCTATTTAGGACTGCAGATATTGGAGCGTGAGAAGAAGATATTTTTGGAGAATCCCAACATTAAGCCGGATATGGAGGAGCGCAAGCATGTAATTGGTAAGCTTTTGAAGCCGGAAGCCCGGCAGGATATAATTTCCTGGCTGGAAGAAGAGGGGGTGGTTCCCACTTCGATGATTGATGTGAGCGATGGTTTGAGCTCAGAATTACTCCATATCTGCAAGCAAAGTCAGTCGGGCTGTGTGGTATACGAAGAGAAAATCCCCATTCATCCTGAGACAAGGGAGGTAGCCTTGGGTTTTGGAATAGATCCTACCACTTGTGCTTTGAGCGGGGGCGAAGATTACGAGCTGTTGTTTACAATTCGGCAGGAAGATTATGAAAAGGTAGCAGCCAATAATGAAGTGACGGTTATCGGCTATATTACAGATCCTTCAGAGGGTAAGCATTTATACACCAAATCCGGAAATAAACATGCGCTAATTGCTCAAGGCTGGAAAGCTTTCGGTTAAGCATTTCGGAAACATTGGAATGGGTCGGGTTAAATACAGAAATTCGGAATAAAACATAGAATTAGTTTCCAATTTGGCTTTTCGGATTTTGTAACCTCGATATTTTTTGTATTTTGGGCTTCAATTTATACGATTCTATATGAAATCCTGGAAATTAACGCTTGTTACCATTGCTAGCTTCTTCGCTATTGGCAGTGCCGTTTTATATACAGGTTGCGTTAAAGATAGCTGTACTGACTTACAGTGCCAAAATGGTGGCTCTTGTGCGGATGGCTTTTGCCGTTGCCCTAGTGGTTATGAAGGTACTGAGTGTGAAAAGAGTATAGCGGATCGGTTTGTCGGTACATATACCGGTGCGACTCGTTGTGATGAGTCACCCAGCATATTGGATACAGTTGATATTTTTATCATCGAAGAGCCGATTACACTTGGTGTCAGACTGCGTTCTATGCCGCATGCTAATTTACAAGGATTTGCAGACGGAAATCGTATCATCATTGCCGATCGCATTGAGGAAAATGAATCATGGTCGGCCAATCTGGTACTTCAAGACGATCGTATCAGTCTTTTCGTGGAACATGTTTCCAATTTAGAGCAGCGTGAGAAAACAGTCTGCAATTTTATCGGATCTATTCCTCGTGTTGACGAAGACGAAGAAGATTTGGAGAACTAATCTACGGCTTGGTGAGCTTTATAGCTGATTGAATCGTAGCTTTGCATTATGTCTTTACAAGTCAATTCCCTTACTAAAGTTTACGGGACTCAAGTTGCTGTCAATCAAATTTCCTTCGAATTAGCGAAAGGGGAAATTGTCGGTTTTTTGGGTCCGAACGGTGCCGGTAAATCTACCACCATGAAGATGATAACAGGTTATTTGCCTGCTACATCCGGGGTGGCTAAAGTTTGTGGTTTTGATGTTCAGGCACATCCCATGGAAGTTCGCCGTCGTATCGGTTATCTACCGGAGGCGAATCCTCTTTATTACGATATGTATATTCGAGAATACCTCGCTTTTACTGCGGGTATTCATAGATTAGGAGCCAAGTCAGAGGCGCGGATCAAAGATATGATTGCACTGACAGGGTTGACCAAAGAAGCTCATAAAAAGATAGGCGCCCTTTCAAAAGGGTATAAACAAAGAGTTGGACTCGCTCAGGCTATGTTGCACGATCCTGAGGTATTAATACTCGACGAACCGACCTCCGGTTTGGATCCTAATCAGATCGTGGAAGTCCGGGATTTAATTACCCGCATCGGCAAGGAAAAGACGGTTTTACTTTCTACCCATATCATGCAGGAAGTGCAGGCAATGTGTAGCCGGGTTATCATTATTAACAACGGACAGATTGTGGCTGACGATTCCATCGATCGCATTCGTCATCATGGCGAGCCGGAAAATACCCTGCTGGTTCATTTCGAATCAGAAGTGTCCGCTGCTCAACTCGACCTGATTCCCGAGGTGATCAGAAGAGAGAAAGTCGGAGAGTTCAAATGGAAATTCTACACTAATCAGGCAGATCGATTGAGGAAAAAAGTAATGCAATGGGCGCTGGATCAGGATATTTCAATCCGATCCTTACAAGAAGAATCGCGCTCACTCGAAGATGTTTTCCGGAATCTTACCACCCAGTCGAATCCGGCAAAAGAACAATAAACAATTCTTAGCGTAATAACTGCAAATCGCCTTTGTACCGGTGTTCCTCTTTTGAAAAGCTGGTTATAAAGCTGCAGTGGTACATATAGGTTCCCATTTCTGCCTGCCTGCCGTTCAGATTGCCATCCCAGCCACTTAACGGATCTGTGGTGCGATAGATCAATTGCCCCCAGCGATTGAATATTTTTAGCTCAAAATCTTCGAGATTACAATCAGCTTCCTTGACTAAGCGGAAGGTGTCATTCCTACCGTCGCCGTTTGGACTGAAGGCGTTGGGGATCATGAATCGGCAATCACATAGTTCCCGGAGCACTTGTATCGTATCTGTAACCGAGCAAATGGATTCTGAAATTGTTGCGTAGAAAGTTCCCTCAGTAACAACAGGGAAATTAATAGAAGTCAAGCCATCATTCCAGCTTAACAATTGTTCGGGTCCCAGTGGGATATTCGGAAAGAATGGTTTTTCGCGGCAAAGCAATGTGTCATCTGGTAAAAAGTTTTGCGGCAGGTTGATAAAAGATAAGTGAATCGTATCAGCAAAGGAACAATCGCCTTTCCAGACCTTAACCCAATAGGTACCCGATTCTGGGGCGATTAAGCTATCTGAAGTGCTTCCATCTTGCCATAAGTAAGACAGGCCTGTAGCTTCGGCATATAGCTTTACAGGTTCACCGTTGCAAATAATGCTGTCAGGTCCCAAGTCTAACTTTGAAAAATCGATTTCAGTAATGTAGAAACTGTCGATTCTAGGAACGCAGGCTTCGGCTGCGTATACCCAATACAGGCCGGGCTGTTGTATGGATCTGGTGTTATTAGTCGACTGATCGTCCCAAAGATAACTAAGGTAGCCTGCCGGAGCCGTAAGGGTAATTTCACCATCGTACGGACAAATAAAACTATCAATAACCGAGAAAACAGTGTCCAGCCGCGAAACAATAAAGGTATCTACTCTGGAATGGCAATAATCCCCGGAAATAACCCAATAAGTACCCGGTTCCGCAATCAATTTAGATTGTAGGGGGCTGCCATCATTCCAAAGGTATCCTTCATAACCTGATGGTGCTGCTAACTCGATAGGTTGAGGAATAGCACAGAGTGCAGTATCTGTGCGTACTTTCAGGGTGTCTTTTGGAAATGGATAAACCACATCTGTGGGCAAAGCGTAAAAGGTTCGGGTTCCGGGGAAAAGTGTTATCGTTGAATCGCTGTAATTACAATTAATACCGGCCGTGTTGGGTTGCTCGATACTGCCAAGGCATCTCCGATGCTGTTGGTGGGTATATATTTTGTCCCCAAAACGTCTTAAATATGTGCTGGTAGTACCGCTGTCTATCTGGACTTTTGAACTTCTGATAGCGGCTTGCGACCAAGTGCTGAGGTTGTATTGGGCCAGACCGCGTTCCCGTGGATCCCAATTGTTTATATAAAGCAGCTTATTGTCTGGAGAGAATGCGATGCCGTAGGCTGAGAAATCTTCCACCAGAACGCCATCGGTTACTTCTCCCGTTGCGCCATTGAACCTACAAACCATAGAACCGGTGGTCCCGGGGGGAGGTGGTGCACCAGATACTCCGATAGCGGTAATCGCCAGCATGCTTCCATCGGGAGAAGATGCCATACATCCCTTATCAAAAGACCCTAGGCCGGAGATCTGATTGCCGGGCGACGATATTACCGGATTAGGATGAAACCCATATCGGTCGAAATGCCAAGCTTTGAAGATTGTTGTATCGACCTTGTGACCCACCAGCCAAACATCGCAATTGCTGCCGGGAATGGCGATCAGACTTTCTCCCAATAACGAATCCAATAAAATGTTTTTTCTTCCGGGTACAATGTCTCCAAGTCCGTTGTTTAAGGACATATCAAGTACTGAGTAATAAAGTAGGCCATCGGAGAACGGTTTTGTATTGGGCGGAATTACCAGACGTGTCGGTTGATGTTCTAAGGAGAAGATATAGTAGATCGATGGAGAATCGATCATAGGTACTACGACGACGCCCTGTAAACTATTGTCCTTGTTGCCCAGAAGACCTGTGCCGTTAGGCATCAGTGTATTGAAGCGAGTCCATACAGAAGCCCCGTTAGTGGAGAATAAGACCTCCCCGGTAGTTGGATTACAAACAGTACTCATGCCTTCTCTCCATACAAAGCCTGTTTGAAGAGGGGTGGGCGGATTGGTATTGAAATTGATACCGGCATTTTCGCCAAAATACCAGATATGGTTTTCTAATTGGGCATGCGCCAGGTTTGCCAGTAATACAATCGAAAAGCTCCAGAGAAGTCCATATATATTTGATTTCAAGCGACACACTGATAGGAGGTTTAGGTTTATATAGAACCATGGTCAGCGACCCTTGATCGTGACCATGGTTTTTGTAAAAGACGCTGGCAGGGTTATTCGGTACGAATGATCTTTTCGGAGAATAATACTTGCCCCAATTTGTTTTTGATGCTCAGTATATAGATACCGGTAGAGAACTGTGATATATCTATTACGCGCTCGCTTTGAGATACTAATATTCTACCAGTCGCATCAGTCAAAGATATTTCTATTTTTTCATCTGTTTCTATGGGTATCTGAATCCATATTTTATCTGACGCGGGATTCGGAAAAGCAAAATACTTTCCGATGCCATTAATATTGGTTACACTTTCGGTTACTGTTACACTTGTTTTAGCGGAGGTGCCGGAACATCTGGATTGATTGGTGACAACTACAGAATAATCCCCCGTAGTAGTAGCCCTGTGGGTGGGATTGGTTGCGCCACTAATTGGATTATCATTTAGATGCCATTGGTATGAAATGAAGCCGGTTTGAGTGCTCAGTTCATTATCCGGTCCTAAAGTAATAGTAGGTTCCGGCACGGGATATTCTACGATATCTACCACATTGGAGGTGTCTATACAATGAGCAGAACCGACGATTACGCGATACCTGCCGGCTGCTTTTACATAGACGCTAGTATCATGTGCCCCCGCGATATCCTGATTGTCTTTTTGCCATTGGTATTGTAAACCTTGATATGCGTGTGCGATCAGACGAATGCTGTCCCCTTCGCAGTAACCGGGGAAGAATGGGGGAAATACTTGAGCAAATCCGGTAGATGTGGGGGCATTAATTTGAGTTCCGCTAAACTGCATAATGCCGCCGTCGGCTTTGGCCGGGCGGGTAGTTCCTTTGATGTCTTCCGCAATATCCTGGATCAATACTGCACGATTTTTCGCATAGGAACTACCGGTCGGAGCATACAGACCGTCACTTGTAAGTTGTAAATTATCTTCTGTGAATGAATTGTTTTCTCCTGGTGACATGAATTTTTTCCATGCATGGCAAGGGGTGTTGAGGCTTGAATCGACAGTGAATTTGTTGGTCAGACTATTGGTATCACTCCCTTCCGCATATAAGTAGGTATGAGGATTTGTGTTGTCGACAAACCAAATGTTATTGTTAGAATTCTGCGAAAGATTGGAAGGGACAACGCCATCCACGCCTGCCGTTCTGCGAAGAGCAGCCACATAGCCGTTGCCTTTTGGACTGGCATTTAAATAGACGATATTATTGCCACATTCTACAGACATGGGCACGCCATTGAAGCTGATGCCGGCGGCACTGAAATTTGTTGCAGAAGATGGGGGCGGACTCAGCCGCACGGTATTATGCCAGAGATTAACAAAGGCGGTTCCTGTAATTTCTATACCGATCAATGACATGTTTGCGGAAGAGCTCGGAGATTCCATATCTGCAACCAGGTTGTTGGCAATAACAGAGTAAATACCCCCATCCCCGAGTGTAATACCTTTGACAGTACCATTGGTTCCCGTAGTAATTAAATCCTTGACCACATTATTCATTATACGGGAAGAATCCAAAGCGTTGATCAGTATACCCACAACGTTACCGCTATTGTCGAAAGAAGAGTCGATTCGGTTCCCGATAATATCTGCTGCTTGTCCCGCATGAGTTTCAATATTAATCCCACTCCATCCGCTCAGCCGCATATTAGATACAATGTTCTCGGAAACGGAGGAGAACTGACCGTTTGATTTGCCAAGTCGTCCCAAGTTCATGCCCTGACCTTGTATTGCCGATCCGGATGGAAAACTAATATAGCCCAAGCGATTATTATGAATAGACTTAAGTGGGTAAGGCGGTGCCGAGTTACCCGCGGTATTGACTAAGGCGCGGTAGATATTGGCGGTGGTGTTGTTTACAAATAATCCGGTGATATCGTTGTGCGCGATTGTATCTCTCGAGGTGCCGGCTGCTGCACCTATTCGATAGATTCCGTGAAAATTGGGGGCTCTACCACTTCCACCTGCCAATTTCAGATAATTGGATCCCGATAGCCGATTATAAGAGATATTGGATCGACCATTCTCCATCGTGCCATTGTCGCTGAACATTATGTAGAAATCCCAAGCTACAATGGTATTGTTTTGAAAGACATTACTGTTGATTTCTGAGTTGAATAAGCGACCTTGTTGAAAGACGAAAGCAAATCTTTTGCCATAACCACCTATTGCGGTAATAGTATTTCCCGACACAGTTAAAGACGCATTATTGCCGCTGTCGATATCGCAACGAATCGGGAAGAAGTCGGCCTGATTGCTGGTACTGTCTTGAAGAAGTTTGATCTTGTTGTAGAGTATTTTTGTCGCGGCATTATTGGCGCGACCGTGATAGATACCGTACAATTCACCTTTGCTGTTGATGTTTCCGCCGGCAGCAGAATTGTCAATTTCATTATAGGCTATCAAACTATTATTTTGGTATTCCAGGTATATGCCGCATGTTTTATCGGTGGCGGCTCCATCTGATCTGCCAAAATTGTGGATTTCGTTGCCGATTCTTTTATCATTTCCAACCATATTGTTTTGGTCGTAGAGCGTACTGTTGCCATTGGGTGCGCGATACCCTTTTAGTTCAACTCCGGTGCGGACATTCTTAATGATATTTCCGATTATTGTATTGTTGCTATTTGCATCACTGACCGCGGTGATTGGAAGATGAGTAGTGTCAGTGGCGGTATGGTTACCTGCGTATATCCCCACTGAATTGGGATTCGCCTTGTTTAAAGTAACGGTACAGTTGGTAATCGTGATATTCTGGCTGCCGTCGAAAGGCGCGGTATTTCTATGTTTCACAAGCGCGAAGCCCCATTCCATGCGTGTTAATGTGGTTGTATTGGCGGGGTTCTCCACCAGATCGATACCATCGATAGTCACGTAATCGGCTCCGGCGATTTTGAATATGCCGTCTGTAGATTCGGAGGTTCCTCCTGCAAACGCTAGTATTTCAGGGTTGTTGCCGGTTCCATTTTTGCGGATAGTGAGCGTGCGGGTGGAGTTGAGCGATAGACTGCCTTGGTTAAGTGTAGCACTGCCCAGAACAATTCCTCCGACAGGCGCGGTTTCCTTATGACCGGCTGCTACTTGCAAAGTCACGGCACCGCTGACGCCCTGGGTGTTCAAGGCCTGAACTGCACCGGCTATCGTGGAGTAATCTCCGGGAATGTTTTTAATCCCCGACAGCTGGGCTTCTACCGCAACAGAGTACATTAGGGATACAATAAAGATGAAGTATGTAACTTTATTCATGGGTAAGTTTTTAAATTTAAAAAATCGGAGACCGAAAGTGTTTAAGATTTAAAGCGCAATTCTTAGAAATTGCCGATTAATTGACATTTTTTGCAATTCAAATTTATTTAGAATCCGATCAAAAAGTGTAGGGTGAAATCACGGGTATTTATTTTTATTAATTATTTGGCAGCCATTTCCCGGATATCCATCCTAATATGGATAGTTTTATGCTTACAAGTTAATGGTTTACAGGCACAGCGAGTAATATCATCTCCTGAGCAGACGTCTGAATTTCAACTACAGGATACAGCAGCGATCAGGGCAGCGATCCGGGCAGCTTCAAAGCTGGCACAGGCTGAACCGGATTCGGCTCTTCTGATGTTGGAGGAGCTGATAAATAACTCAGTCGCAGCAGATTATCCGGCAGGGGTAGTTCGTGCACTGCTTACAATCAGCAATATTTATAATAATCAGGGTAAGTATTACGAAATATTAGGAGTATTGTCTGATGCAGTTAGTTATTGCACTAAACCCGGTGAAAAGCCGTTTCTTTCACAGATTTATAATAATATGGGCACTGCTTATCGCTCTTTGGGAGATTATGAGCAGGCAGCGCGTTCGTATTATCAGGCTATTCTTTTTGCTGAGCGGTTTGGTACTGTACATTCCCGAGGACTGATATACAGTAATTTATCGACCATACTCCTACAGTTGAAACGAAGCGATGAGGCCTTGTTCTATTTAGAAATGGCGGAGCGGATCAATAAGATTGAATC
>CAZWPF010000028.1:0-30024 GCA_964636205.1 uncultured Chitinophagaceae bacterium
GTCTCGTTTACCTTAAGGTTATAAATTGCAGTGTACAATCTTACCAATGCCTGTACATATCCATTCTCTGCTTCGCGGGTTTCCAAAGTTGTGGAAATACCTACCTTGAAACGCTCTTGCTGGATATCCAGATTTTCTTTGGCGTATGCAATATTTTCCTTTTCCAGTATATAGGCCTCTACAGACATGCGATAGTTTGCCCAAGCTGATCGGTATCGTCGGCTAAGATCTGTCCGTTGTCTATCGTACAATAGTTCCTCCCTGAGTGTTTGAAGTGAAGCGATCCGACTGTTCCTTCTGATGTTTCCACCTTGATAGATGGGAAGGTTAATACTCACCGATCCACTTGGTCCGTTGCTTCTGTTAAACAATGCGAATCCCGCCTGACTCGAAGTTTGGGTATAATTATATCCTCCATTCAAAGCGACAGTAGGGAGGTGAGCTGCGCGGACGATTTTTTCGTCCAGTTTAGAAATAGCCACATTTCTGCGTGCAAGATCGAGTCCGGGGTTGAGCTGCTGCAGCAATTCTTTATCCTTCGGCTCCAGATTTGTTTGGACAGTCAGACTATCATCAACTATATAAATGTGGTCTGCTTCTTTTCCCATCAGCGCATTTAATTGCGCGAAGGAGGAAATCAGCGCAGCCTTTTGATAGAGGGAGTCTGACTGGCGTGCGTTATAGTCGACACGGGCTTGGAGATAATCGACTTTAGCGGAAGCACCCGTTTCGAAATTCGCCTGTGAGAGCTGCATTCTAACCCTGGCTAGTAACAGACCGGTGTCGATGGCGATCATTTGTTGTTGCTGCCATACCACTTGTGCATATGCCTGAATAACCTGTGAAACGGTAGTTTGGATTTGCGCTTTCAATTGTGCTTCACCATACTCTTCCAGTTCGTTTAATTGTCGTTTCCGGTAAAACATGCTCCCGCCATCGAATAGTGTCCATTGGAGTAAAACCGCTCCGTTGATGGTTTCAGAAAGCGCATTATCTACCTTTTGCACCCTACCGTCCGCAAACTCGATATGGGTATTTGCGCTACCACCACCGTAAGATCCGGAAGCGTTGATATTGGGCAGCATACCCGCGTTGCCGGCGGTATTATTGATCTTAGCCTGATCGGCCTGTACACGGACAATCTGAATATCGTGATTGTATTCCAGCGCATTTACAATAGCATCTTGTAAACTCAATCGTTCTTGTGCTATCAGACTATTGAAGGGCAATAATGCCAGTAAAAGTATTAGTCGGGATCTGTTTCGTTTCATTATTCGCTCAATTTGTCAATTGCTGATGCCGGTTTGATTTTTCTTCTGGAAATTAAGGTGTACATGACAGGCAATACGAAGAGGGATAGCAACAGAGAGAACAACAGTCCGCCCACGATTACGATACCCAGAGGCATCCGACTGGTAGATGCGGCACCTAATGATAAAGCCAATGGCAAAGCACCGAACATCATCGCCAGGGTTGTCATTAATATCGGGCGTAGACGCATGGCGGCACCAGTAATCGCTGCTTCGGTTTTCCCTGCACCTCGTTCAAATACCTTGTTGGTATATTCTACGATCAAGATACCATTTTTCGTCACCAGACCGATGAGCATGATGATACCAATCTCCGAGAATATGTTTAGTGTCTGGTCGAACATCCGTAGTGAGATGACCGCACCTGCAATCGCCAATGGTACTGTAAGCATGATGATCAGCGGATCGATAAAGCTTTCAAACTGTGCTGCGAGTACCAGATAAATCAATACCAATGCCAGCACAAAAGCAAAGAGGATATTTGAAGAACTTTCTTCATAGTCTTTAGACGCACCTGCCAAAGAAGTAGTAAAGCTATCATCGATAACTTCTTCTTTTGTCAGTTTATCATATACAGCTCTCATGGCAGCGATACCATCTCCGATGGTATGGCCGGGGGCTAACTGAGCCGATATCGTAGCTGATTTATAACGGTTGAAATGGTATATCTGAGATGGACTCGTAGTTTCTTCAATTTGCACGAGATTGTCCAAAGAGATCATTTCTCCGGAAGCTCCTCTAACATAATAGGTATTTAAATTAGCCGGGGTTTCCCGGTTGGGTCGAGACACCTGCGCAATAACTTCATATTGTTTCCCGCTTCTGGTAAAATAACCGAGTCGACGATTGCTCAAAGCGAGCTGTAATGTTTGGGATACGTCTTCTATCGATACGCCCAGTTGCGAAGCCTTTGCCCGGTCGATGGATATCGCAATTTCCGGTTTATTAAATTTCAGGTCGACGTCTATACCTTGGAATACCGGACTTTGGTTTGCTTCATCAAGGAAACGGGGAAGTACGCCCGCTAGTTTGTTGAAATCAATATTCTGCAATACATACACTACCGGAAAGGCGCTACCACCTCTTTGCACTGAAATGGTTTGTTCTTGAATCGCAAATGCCCGCCCGAAATTATATTGTTGTACTGCTTTGTTGACCTGTTGAGTGATTTCGTTCTGAGTTCTTTCCCTCTCTTCTGGTTCGTTCAAACGTACGTTTAAAAATCCGGTATTAACCGCGCCGGATCCGGTAAAACCGGGTGCAGTTACCGATAGTATGATTCTATGTTCGGGAACAGAATCCATTACCATTTGAACGACATTATTGACATAATCGTCCATCGCATCATAAGAAGTACCTTCCGGTGCGGATAACTGCATTCTGAATCTACTCCTATCCTCCAGCGGTGCCAACTCACTTTGCAAGTTTCGTCCGATCAGGAAAATCAGCGCAAATGAAACCACCATTCCGGCGACTGCTACCCATTTGTGCCTCATAATCCAGATCAATCCTTTTTTATAAGCCCGCTCCATTCCTGTAAAGAAGGGTTCGGTTTTGATATAGAACCAAGATGGTTTGTGCACTTTCCGGGTGAGCATTACGTTCAACACAGGTGTTAGAGTAAGCGATACGAAAGCAGAGATAAGAACCGCACCGGCTACTACCACCCCGAATTCTCTAAATAATCTACCCGTGAAACCTTCCAAGAATATGATTGGCAGGAACACGATCGCAAGCGTGATAGAAGTGGCGATTACCGCAAAGTAAATTTCCTCACTACCTTCTTTTGCGGCTCGGTGTTTATCCATTCCCCGCTCAATTCTTTTATAAATATTCTCGGTCACTACGATACCATCGTCCACTACCAACCCGGTCGCCAGCACGATTGCCAGCAGTGAGAGCACGTTGATAGTGAATCCGCACATATACATGATAAAGAATGCTCCGACTAAACTGATCGGGATATCGATCAGCGGTCGAATTGCGATCAGCCAGTCTCTAAAGAACAAGTAGATAATGAAGATTACGAGGATAAAGGCGATCAGCAAAGTTTCTTCCACCTCCGCAATGGATTTTCGAATACTTATCGTATTATCCATCGCGATATCCACCTTGAAATCTTCAGGGATATCCTTTTTCAACTGTTCATATCGCTTGTAGAATTCATCTGCAATGGCGACATAGTTAGAGCCGGGTTGGGGCACTACTGCCAGTGCAATCATCGGAACCCCACTTTCTTTCAGGATTGTCTCTTCGTTTTCCGGACCTAAAACGGCTTCGCCTATTTGTCTGAGATGTACATCGATGCCATTTTCTGATTTTACGATCAGGTTATTGAAATCCTCTTCTGTGAAAAGTCTTCCTAAGGTTCTTACCGAAAGTTCCGTGTTATCGCCGGAGAGTTTACCGGCGGGTAATTCGACATTTTGCCGGGATACAGCCCTTTGCACGTCGGCAAATGTGATACCGTACCCCGCCATTCTCACCGGATCCAGCCACAGGCGCATCGCATATCTTTTTTGTCCCCAAATCTGGATGCTACTCACGCCGGGGATGGTCTGAAGCCGCTCAACCAGTACATTCTCTGCATATTCGGTAAGTTCGAGTTGGTTGCGCGTATCGCTTTGGACGGTCATTGACAGGATCGGACCCGCATTGGCATCTGCTTTTGATACTACCGGTGGGGCATCGATGTCTTGGGGAAGGTTACGAGTTGCTTGCGATACCTTGTCCCTCACATCATTTGCAGCAGCTTCGAGATCAATGCCGAGGTCAAATTCTACAGTTATATTACTATTCCCCTGAGCACTGGTCGAAGAAATATTCTTAATGCCCGCAATCCCGTTGATTGATTTTTCAAGCGGTTCGGTAATTTGAGATTCCACAATATCCGGATTGGCGCCGGCATAAGAAGTTCGTACATTGATAATCGGAGGGTCGATCGAAGGATAATCCCTGACACCCAGGAAGTTAAACCCGATGATTCCAAAAATCAATATAAGAATATTGAGTACTATTGCCAGAACCGGTCTTTGTAAGGATATGGATGGGAGACTCATGCGGATACTTTAAACCTAAATTAGCGCCAAATATACGCAGTATGAATGGACGTGTTTTTATCAGAACGTTAAATAATAAGGAAAGAAATGCAGACCGTTGATAAGTAACTATTAATAGGCAAATAAAAGGTTTCGATTTTGGGAATCATTTTTGTGCAGTTAACTTTGATTCAATTAACCAAATAAAACTAGTAATATGACACATTCACTTCCAGCATTACCTTATGATTTTGGGGCGTTAGAACCACATATCGACGCTCAAACAATGCAAATTCACCATGGCAAGCATCATCAGGCTTATGTGGACAACCTCAATAAAGCGCTTCAGGGCACTGATGGGGAAGGGAAATCTCTTGAAGAGTTAATGGCTAATATTTCAAAATATCCCGCCGCAGTGAGAAATAATGGAGGCGGACATTATAACCACAGTTTGTTCTGGTCTATCCTCTCACCAAACGGAGGACAACCTTCCGGAGATTTAGCTGCAGCCATCGAGGAAACTTTCGGTTCATTGGAAAGCTTGAAGGAAAAGGTGAATGCTGCCGGTGCTACTCGTTTCGGTAGTGGCTGGGCTTGGTTGATCGTAAAAGATGGTAAGTTGGAAGTAACTTCTACTCCAAACCAAGACAATCCGCTGATGGATGTCGCTGAAGTAAAAGGGACTCCAATTCTGGGTATCGATGTTTGGGAGCACGCTTATTATTTGAAATATCAGAACAAGCGCCCTGATTATCTGGCCGCTATCTGGAATGTAATTAACTGGGAAGAAGTTGGAAATCGCTACGCAGCTGCGTTGAAAGGTTAATCCTCAGATTTTTGGAAATAATGCGGTAACGGAGTAAAAGACGCTTCGTTGCCGCATTCTTGTATGCATGGGTATGATTTTTATAAATACATAAGAAATCATTTATTATGCGTACAGCCGGAATCATTTTAATCATCGTCGGAATTGTCATGATGGTCATCAACGGGTTTAGCTTTCAAAAGACCGAAAATGTGGTTGACCTCGGTCCGGTAGAGATTAATAAAAAGGAGACTAAAAGGGTAAACTGGCCTACTTATGCCGGAGCAGTGGTAACTATCGCCGGAGTTGTTCTCGCAGCAGCAGGCAGGAAGCGTACCGCATAAAGTTGACTAAGTTTGTTAATCCGGGACTTCGAGTATGCTGAATTTGAGCGAAAAGCCTATTTTCAGCCTAATTTCCTATTACTATGATTCATCCCAAATTGTACATTGCTGAAATCCCCGGAAAGGGGAGAGGTATGTTTACTAAATCTGCTATTGCCAAAGACACATTGCTGGAGGAAGCACCGGTAATTATACTTTCTGCAGCTGAAAGAAAGCATATCGATAAAACCATTCTTCACAACTATATATTTGAATGGACGCCGGACGGGAAGGAAATGTACTGTCTGGCACTTGGTTATCTCTCCTTGCTCAACCATTCTTATAGCGCGAATTGCGAATATAATATGGATTATGAGCGGAATGTGATAACGGTGACTACGATCCGGAGGATTAAAGCCGGTGAAGAATTGACCATCAATTATAACGGTGAATGTAATAACACCACTGAGGTTTGGTTCAAGACATCAGAGGGTTAGAATCTCATGAATTTTGAAATGCCATTAGAAGTCGAAGATATGCTTGGTCGGTCGGTTAGAATTAACCACCCGCCTGCGCGAATTGTATCCTTGGTTCCTTCTCAGACCGAATTATTGGCATCGCTCGACTTGGAGGAAGAGGTGGTGGGAATTACCAAATTCTGCATACACCCTGAAGAATGGTTTCGAAAAAAGACCAGAATCGGCGGTACAAAGACAATTGATATTGATCGGATTTTAAGCTTGAATCCGGATTTGGTCATCGCCAACAAGGAGGAAAACGAAAGATCACAAGTCGAAGCATTGGCAACTAAAGTGCCGGTTTGGATAAGTGATATCGAGACGTTTTCGGATGCGCTTAGAATGATCCGAGAGGTCGGAATAATTACTGATCGGAGAGCACGGGCATCAGAGCTGGCCATTGAGATCGAGGAGGCTTTCGCGTCATTGGCTCAGTCTAATAGTAGACGTGTTGCTTATTTTATCTGGAGGAATCCATGGATGTGCGTCGGCCATGGAAATTTTATACATGATATATTAAGCCGTATGGGTTGGGAGAATGTTTTTTCCGACAAGGCTAGATATCCCGAAATTACTTTGGATGAACTGGCGGCACGGTTGCCTGATCTGGTAATACTGTCCTCAGAGCCTTATCCTTTTAAGCAAGTGCATATCGATGAGTTGCAGCGATCGCTACCTGACGCAAAAATTATTTTAGCAGATGGGGAAATGTTTAGCTGGTATGGTAGTCGGCTGAATAAGGCCGCTGTATATTTGCAGGAATTAATCCTATCGCTTCAATGAACCATAGGCGAATGTTCTTTAGGTGGATAACCATTCTGCTCCTTGTTTCCGGCTTTGGTCGGACTGCCGCGCAGGAATCTTTTTCTATTTGTTCCTGGAATCTTCAGAACTTTTCCAATTCCAAGCCTGATTCAGCCATTGCCTATATATCGGAAATCCTGAGGGATTTCGATATTGTCGCTTTACAGGAGGTGGTCGCTGGCTATGGTGGAAAACAAGTAGTTGCGCGTTTACATGATGAGTTGCAGCGTAAGGGTACAAAATGGGATTATTTTGTCAGTGAAGCTACTAACGGGAGAGGTCCGGAGCGGTATGCGTTTTTATGGAAAACAGCCCGGATAAAGGCGGTGGGAAAGCCATTCTTTGAGCAGTATTATGCAGATTCGATTGATAGGGAGCCATACTTTCTTAAATTTTCTACCGGTACCGGCCGGCATTTTACGATTGTCAATTTTCATGCAGTCCCCAAGAAAAAGTTCCCCGAGCAAGAGATAAAGTATTTTAAGTTTTTCCCGGATCGGTACTCCGGTCATAATTTGATTTTCCTGGGCGATTTTAATTGCCCACAGAACCATTCTGTTTTTAATCCATTAAAGGGCATGGGGTATGCCCCCGCTCTAACCAGACAGAGAACAACACTGAAGCAGGAATGTGTGGGTAGCGAGTGTTTGGCTTCTGAATACGATAATATATTTTATCCTATAAGCTTGATGCAGTTGGTCCGATCAGGTATCGTACCGTTCTACAAAGATTTTCCCTCGATGGGGAGTGCGCGCAAACTTTCCGACCATGTGCCGGTATATTTCTACTTTCAATTCAAAAAATGATTCATTACGGGGTAGTCCGTAAACGCACAGTTCTTGTAGAAAACCTATGCGTTTGTGCTAGGTTGCATGTGCCTTAATGAAATTATGGAGTGCGCCTTGTACCGCCAAGTCGATAGCCCAAGGATAACTGGAAGCTTGGATTTCTGTACAATTGTTCAGAAACCTTTATGGCTCCGCCGCCTGAAGCGTTATCCCAGAACGAATGAGACATGCGGAAGTCGAGATGTAGATTAGGTGTAGCTTTATAGCCTACTCCCAGAATATATCCGATACCGAATCGAGCTCCGAGATCGCTTAATTGTACGGATTGTACACCGTTCCCAGTGTATACAGAATTTTGCCCATTGAGCAAGGTGTCTCTTATTGTCGTACCCGTTACCGGAGCATCTATTTCCTCTGCGCTCATTCGGAAATTGTATATCAGATCGACACCGGCGAGCATAAAGAAACGGTTGACCGAGTATTTCACCATAATCGGCAAGTTACCTGAACTAAAGGTGGAAAAATTGAAATAATGATTGAAGGAGTCCGACTCATACACTGTGTAGGCGGTTCCATTGTGATAATATTGTGTTACAGGCGATGGTGCTCCTCTATATGGATCATCAATCGTCTTGCCATTATTGAAACGGTTGATATATCTCAGTTCTGTCAACAAGCTCCAGCGCTCACTCAGTTCCAGTTCCCCGTTCAATCCGAAATGAAAACCCGGGATAAGAGGGCCACTTCCGGACATGCCGTTGATACCGGCGGTGACACCCAAATAAAAAGGCGCTTGAGACAAACTGTGCTTAGTCTCCAGGTAGGCATCACGGAAGGAATGGGAATTTTTCTTAGTTATGCGCTTAGCTTGATTAGCTTGTTGGGTAAGTTCTTCTGATTTTTTATTTTCTGCTTGCGCTGCTGGGACGATTTGTTCTTGTGCCCCCTTTTGGTTATCCTCAACTGCAACCGCTACAACTATTTGTTCCACTGAAGTGGTATCGCGCACCTGGGTACGCAAACCTGTAATAGGGTCTACGACATTGCGATATACTAGACTGATTTGTTGAACGGTATCTTTTCTAACCTTGGCGGTAGCTCCCGGATCAACTTTTGATGCTTGTTCCAATCCCTCAGAATCTTTAAGCTCTTCAGCTGTATATTTATTGGACAGAGCAACCTGGGTCCTGGTATTAGTTCTTTCGGTAGAACCTGATGAAGCAATGTCATGATTGATCTGTGGGTTATTTAGTTGAACTGCCGGTGTTGGACTAATAGATCTGTCCACCGATAAATTGCCTGTCCGCACTGGGATACGGCTCATTGCTGATGCATTAGGTACATCGGCAGCTTTTGCAGGATTTGTATCAGTACCGTCCGCCTTATCAGTAGCAGCAGCTTCCAAGCCATTTTTTTGCCGGTTAGCTATCCCGTGCTCGGAATTATTAGTTATTGGGGCGCCGTAGGTACTCGCCATTGTAGAATTTGTAGTTTTGGCCACTGTGTTAGACTGACTAACCTTTTGCGGCGTAGGAAGACTGGCACTTTCGACCAATAATGTGGTAGTCTGATTTAAATCTTCTTTATTTTCTGCCGCTTCAACTATAGAACTTGCAGCTGTATTTTTACTCGATAAAACGTTATGACTATTGCCTTCAAATGCTGGCATTGTTGACTCCTCTGAATTAGGAATTGTTTCGAGCTGATTAATGTCCTTGATATCAGAATTATTGTCTGCAATGGAGTTGGTAGACGAATGATTATTAGAACCTTTAGAGAATGCAACACCTTCGGATGCCGGTTCTGGTGATTGTGTTAGCAAATAGCCACCTGTCGCTAGGACAGCAAATAATGAAAGCACTGCAATATATCCGCCCACTCGCTTCCAGGGGAATGGAACCGGTCGGCCGGCCGGCATTTCTTTATCCAGTAAGTCACGCATACGCAACCAGGCGCCTGCTCGCTCTTCCTCCTCTCTGTCGGAAAGCTGGCCACGCACCAGATCGTCAATATGAATCATGTCTTTATCCATGCCGGATATTGTTTATTTTTTCAAGTGCAGTTGTAATCTTTCAATTTTTTCTTTTAGAATGCGGCGACCTTCCGACAAATGCCATTTTGAAGTGCCTTCGCTAATACCCAGCAATTTACCGATTTCCTTATGAGGGAGCCCCTCCATGACATACATATTGAACACAGCCCGAGTGGCATCCGGCAGCGCATGTACTAATTCCAATAATTGGTTGTAATACAGCTTATCTGCATGATCCTTATGCACGAATTCGTCTTTTTCCACCAGCACAATCTTCTCACTGTACTTTACATTTTGCTTGATATAATCAGAGACCGCGTGGAAGACAATTTTCCTCAACCAACCCTCAAAAGAGCCTTGAAATGTATACTGTCTTATTTTTTGGAAAGCCCGTAAAAAACCATTGTTTAAAATCTCCTCTGCTTGCTCCTCCTGATTGATATATCGGCGCACCACGGCCATCATCCGGGGGTAAAATAAACGGTATAGTCGCTCCTGAGCGCTTCGTTCATTACGAATGCACCCGTTGATGAGTTCTTCTAACTCACTGGTTTGGCTGAATACCCGATATGCCAATGATAGAGACAAGTAAGGCAATTGACTAATTAGTTACCCATATAGACTGCTAAAACAGTCGAAAAGGTTGGGCAACTTTTACGCACAGGTGTAAGTTAATTAGTTTTTTTTAATGGGCATAGTCATCAGTGCCTAATAGACAATCATTTTGCTATTGGGAGGAACTTTTGTATTTGAAAAGTGATTATGTTTGGAACTTAGATATTTTGCACCAATTCCATATCTAAATGTTCGAGGCTTTCTATTTTCCGGTCGGCCACTGCGAATCGGGGGTCGTTGAAATGTGTCTTATCCGGAACGGCTACTACTTTCATTCTGGCTGATTTTGCGGCGATGACCCCATTGACGGAGTCTTCCAATACCAGGCATTGCAGCGGACTTTTTTCGAGCTGTTTAGCGGCATATAAGAATACACCGGGGTGAGGTTTTCCGTATTCTACCGAATCTGCAGATACAACCAGATCGAAATGTTCGGAGAGCTGAAAATGATTAATTAATTCTTCGATCATTCGATAAGGAGAAGAGGAGGCGAGCGCCACTTTAAATCCTTGTGCTTTAAAGAGGTTGAGTGAGTTTATGACACCGGGAAGAATTCCTCCGTTTATTTTCGCGGATGCGATAATATCTTCCAGGATTTCCTCGGCTACTGTCGATGCACTTGCCCCTTGCCACGGGTATTTTACCGCCCAATATTCAGTCACCTCGTGAATTCTCAGTCCGGTAGTTTCCCGAAACTGCGGTATGGTTATCGGAATATTGTGTTTGTGGGCAATGCGTAGCATACTGTCACCCCATAGAGGTTCTGTATCCAGCAACAGTCCGTCCATATCATATAATACCGTGTCTATCACTGAGAGCTTTGATTTGATCAGAATATTGGGCTAATAATTTGATTTATTAGAAAAGATTGATGGCGTCTTTGAACAATGGTTGGTTCAAATCCTTTTCTGAGACGATGGCCTGATTCAGATCAATTTTCCAATCGATATTCAAAGACGGGTCTTTAAAAGATATTCCCCCTTCGCTTTGCTTATCATACAGGTTATCGCATTTATATAGAATCTCTGCCGTATCGGTAAGCACGGAATATCCATGAGCAAATCCTCTTGGTATCAGGAATTGTCTTTTGTTTTCTGCTGAAAGTTCAACTCCGTACCATTGTCCGTAGGTAGCACTCCCTTTTCTGATGTCGACAACTACATCCCAAATGGCTCCTTCGATTGCCCGGATCAGTTTGGCCTGGGCTACCGGGGGATTTTGATAATGCAAACCCCGTAGTACATTTTTTACTGATCTGGCCTGGTTATCCTGTACAAAACTCTGATTGAACCCGGTTTTTTCTTTGAAAAGTTTTTCATTGAAACTCTCAAAAAAATACCCGCGTTCATCATGGAAAATACGAGGCTCGATTATTAATAATCCTTCAAACGGAGTGGTTATTATTTGCATGGATCAGGTTAAAGATTCGATTATATTCAAAAATTCATCAGTGATGTATTGCAGTTCTTCTTGCGTAAACTCTGTATGCATCGGCAACGACAAAACGCAATCGGTGAGCTGTTCTGTTACAGGTAACGCTTGCTGTCCGCCCGCAAACTGCTCCAGCATTTTTTGTTGGTGGCAGGGAACCGGGTAATAGATCATACAAGGAATTCCCTTTTCATTTAGTCTGCGAGCAACTTCATCTCTCTGAACGCCCTTTAGTTTAAGTGTGTACTGGTGAAACACATGTTTACTATAAGGTGCTCTGTAAGGCGTTATGATATGTTCGCTTTCTGCGAACGCATTATCATAGAAATCGGCAGCAGCACGCCGGGCATCGCAATAGTTATCCAGCTGCTTTAATTTAATTCTTAAAACAGCGGCTTGCAGACTATCCAAGCGACTGTTGCAACCTACCATTTCGTGGTAATACCTCACTTTCTGACCGTGATTGGCGATCATCTTTAGCTTTTCAGCGAGTTGGTCGTCGTTGGTAAACATAGCGCCGCCATCTCCGTAGCCACCTAGATTTTTGGAAGGGAAAAATGAGGTACACCCGATCAATCCCATACTTCCGTTCATCTTAGTGGTGCCGTCTGAGAATGTGTAAGAACCCCCGATTGCTTGCGCATTGTCTTCGATCACCGGAATATTATGTTCTGCTGCGATTTGCAGCAGAGGTTCCATATCAACCGACTGTCCGTACAGATGTACCGGAATGATAGCCTTTGTTTTTGCGCTGATAGCCTTTTTCAGACTATCCATATTCATGGTAAAGGTATCGGGATCAACATCTACAAAAACCGGTTTCAGTTTCAGTAGGGCGATCACTTCGACTGTTGCGATATAAGTAAAGGAAGGAGTGATGATTTCATCTCCCGGTTCCAGATCCAGACTCATCAAAGCGATTTGCAGTGCATCGGTACCGTTAGCGCAGGGAATGACATGGCGGACACCAAGGTAGGTGGCCAATTCCTGACTGAAAAGAGATACTTCCGGTCCTTGGATAAACTGGCTGCTATCAAGTACCCTTAAAATAGCTTCATCTACTTCTGATTTTATTTTTTGGTACTGACGCTTGAGGTCTACCATCTGGATAGTATTCATAAAATGTGTTTATGCGGCAAATTTACGGTTGTTTCTCAGTACAGTTTTGAGTTGGCAAATGTTTCACTTAAGAAACTTGTTTAGCCAATGCTTCCATAGCTTTCTTATGGAACTCGCGTGCAAATTCTTTCAATTCGTTGGCGAGTTCTGCGTTACTGGTTGCTCTTTCGTATGTATCTGCCATGCCTGCCAATGATTGATAATAAAAATCGATCATCTCGTCCACCATCATTTTTTTAGTCCACAAATCGATCCGGAGCGCAGTTTTTTCCTGGCCGTCCCAAAGGCCCAGCAATAAACCTTTTGCGGTCTGTGGCTCGGCAACACCTCCGTCGGGTGCTATCCATTCTATTTTTTCGGGCATTTTATCCTCACCCAGAGTAACGTCGATGCTGATTGTTGATTTCATGTAAAATGATTATAATAGTTTGATATTTAATTCCATTTGTCCAGCTGACGAATAGTGGCTGTAATGTCTTTAGGAATCGGCGCTTCAATTGTGAGCGAAGTTCCGTTTTCTTTTTGAAAGCACAGTTTTTGAGCATGGAGTGCCAATCGATCCAATAATGGTCTTTCTTCTTCTCCCGCGACTTTGTACTTTTTCTTAATTGAGGAAAGGAAAAAGGGCTGACCGTCCCCATAGAGGGGATCGCAGACCAAGCTGTGTCCCAGAGATTGCATATGTACCCGAATCTGGTGAGTGCGGCCTGTATGAATCTGGAACTCTACCAATGAGTATAATGGCCATTGTTTTATTACTCGGTAGTCGGTAATGGCTGGTTTGCCTTTCTTATTGGTGACCATCTTTCCGTTATTTCCCGGATGCGGGGCGATTGGCACTTCTATGCGTCCTTCCGACTGCGGGAGTTGTCCGTGAATGAGACCAATATAAATCTTCTCTGTTTCCCTGTCTTGGAATAAACCCGATAGATATCTGTGTGCAGTTTCGTTTCGGGCGAAACATATCACGCCACTGGTATCTTTATCCAAACGGTGGACAACAAATATTTTTTGTTGGTATTTTTGTTCTAATAAATCCTTTAGGCAGTCCAGATTGGGGTCGAATCGATCTGGAATCACCAACAGTTTTGCAGGTTTATTTACAATAATGACGTCTTCGTCTTCGAATAGTATTTCTAATTTCATATTAAAACGGGGAACTGCCTTGTCAAAATTAGTTATTGTTGTTCCAATCCCGGAGCAGCGTCTTATATTCTTCAAGAGACTGATTTTCCATCATCCTCATGATTTGTTGATCCTCTTTCTTTTTGTCTTTGAATCCGCAAAGATGCAGTATTCCGTGAAAAATTACCCGATGTAGTTCTTCGTTATAGTCGGTTTCGAATTTTGAGGCGTTCTCAGCGACTCTTTCGATACTGATATAAATCTCGCCCTTGAGGAGTTCTGTGCCCTCACTTAGGTCGAATGTAATAATATCGGTGAACGTATCATGATTCAAAAACTGTTGGTTCAGACCTAGCAGGTACTCGTCCCGACAAAAGATAAAGTCGATATCGACCTTCTTTACTTCTAAGTGTTGGCGAATCAGCCGGTTGATGTATGTTGACAGATTCCTCTTTTTTTTCAGTCCCGACCTTACATCTATTTCATTAAACGTTATTGCCACTGTTTAATTATTTAGGTATAAAAGTAAAGCAGTACTCTGGAGTACTGCTTTACAAAATAGTTAAAGTCAAAGAGATGCTGAATTAAGCTTGCTTTTTCAGCTCTTCGATTCTAGCTTCCTTATCTTCTTCATTTTTCAACCGATCTTTTTTATCCATGTCTACCAGGATAGGAGCGGCAACAAAAATGGAAGAGTAAGTCGCAACGATAACGCCGATCATCATTGCAAATGCAAAACCACGAGTTACTTCTCCTCCGAATATGAACAAAATTAATACTGTCAGGAAAACAGTAAGGGATGTCATAACCGTACGGCTAAGTGTATCGTTGATTGCTCTGTTGATTACTTCTTTTTTGTTACTGTTTTCACCTTTCGATTTTCTAAAGTATTCCCTCATTCTATCAAATACAACTACTGTATCATTTAGTGAGAACCCGATTACGGTCAGAATCGCTGCGATAAAGTGTTGATCGATTTCTAATGAGAACGGAAGTACATTTTTGAGGAAGGAGAATACTGCTAATATAACAAGTACATCATGTAGGGTTGAAGCAATTGCCCCCAAGGAGTACTGCCATTTGCGGAAACGAATCAGGATATAAATAAAGATGGCTGCAATTGATAAGATAGAGGCTTTCAAAGCACCGGCCTTCAAGTCATCAGAGATGGTTGGCATTACTTTTTCTGTTCTCTGCAGATAATGGTTATTGAATGCAGTTTCGGTAACTGATGCGTTCAGCAAATTGCTAGCTTTCAGTCCCTCGTATATCTTATGTTGTACCACACTGTCTGCAGCAACACCACTTATTTCGATCATATGTCCTGTGGTGATTACCAGGTTGTTTTCAGTCCCAATGGTTTTTACCACAGGAGCTTCGTCACCGAGATAAGGTTTCAGTTTTTCACGCACATCAGTCACAGTATGTTTTTCATCGAAGCGGACGGTATAACTGCGGCCACCGGAGAATTCCACACCATAATCAAACCCGTTGAAGAAAGACGCAACTCCTAAAACAACTATGATAGTTGAGAAGATATAAGCGTATTTACGTTTTTCAATAAACTTGAAATTTGCTTTCTGGAATACCTTTTTAGACAGTCCCGTGAAATAATTGAAATGTTTGCCACGCTTCATATAAGTGTCGGTGATCAAACGAGACACCAGAATACCGCAGAACATCGAAAGGATTAAACCTATAAAGTGGGTAGTTGCAAATCCTTTGATAGGACCAAGACCATAGATAAACAAGATGGCCGCGGTTATTAAAGAGGTAATATGAGCGTCGAGAACGGGTGCGTAAGATCTCTTATAGCCATCGACGACTGCTTCTGAGTAGGCCTTACCACCTGAAAGTTCTTCTTTTATACGCTCGAATATTAATACGTTGGTATCCACCGCCATACCGATTGTCAGTACCAGACCGGCGATACTTGCCATAGTTAAGGTAGCATGCAATGCAGCAAGGATGCCGATGGTGAACAATACGTTCAGGATCAGGGCGATATTAGCTACCATACCTCCGGTGTTGAAGTAGATCAACATCAGGGCGAATATCACAATAAAAGAAAGCACCAATGCGTTGATACCTGCAGAGATATTTTCAGCACCGAGTGTAGGACCAACCACTTGTTCTTGTACAATACGGGCTGGTGCAGGCAGTTTACCTGATTTCAGGATATCGGCCAGTTGGGTTGCATCTTCAACGGTGAAACTACCGCTGATAGATGTTCTGCCACCACCGATTTCGTCGTTAACGATCGGACTGGAATAAACTTTGTCATCCAGAGCGATAGCCACATAACGGCCCTTGTTTTTGGCGGTCATTTTACGCCAGATTTGGGCACCTGCCATATCCATTTCGAGGCTCACTTCCGGACGACCACTCAGCGGGTCAAAGTCCATACGTGCATCTACCACACGATCTCCTTCCAGAGGAGCGCCTCCACCCGGAGCCAATTTAATAGCATATACAAAGTAAGCCGCGCTAGGATCGTTCTTAGCACCTTGAGATTCAGCACCGAAGATGAATTTCACATTTGGAGGGAACTTACTTTTAACAACATCGAGGTTGAGATAACGGTTGAAAGCTGCAGTATCTTTTTTAGATACGACACCCACGATGGGGCCTGGAATAACCTGTCCCTGTTGGGTAATGTATGGATTCCATACATTAAACAGAGGCAGTTTTTTCATATCCGTTTGGTTCAATTCTGACGCATCAGCATCAGTATCGGTATTTGCCAACAGGTTGGAAAGACTGGCTGTATCTCCGGCTGCTGTAGCAGACTCGGTGGTTTCAGCAGCAGCAATTGCAGGAGTTTCCTCTCTATTTTCTGCTTCGGTAGATTCCGATTCGTCACCAGACAAATATGCAGCCAACGCATCATTGGCCGCTTGCATATACTGAATGACCTCGTCGTTGGTATAGGTTTCAAAAAACTGCAATTTGGCAGTAGACTGCAGGTATTCACGTACTCTTTCCGGGTTACGTACACCAGCCAGTTCTACAGTGATAATGCCTCTGCTTTTGTCTAAATTGACATTCGGTTGAGCTACCCCGAATTTATCGATACGAGTTTGCAGAATGCTATAAGTACGATCGATCGCACTGCTTGCTTCTGCACTGATTTTACTCAATACCTGTTCGTTAGTGGAAGACAAAGTGATGTCTTTCTCGGAGGGCTTGGTAAACAAATATGCAATTTGTTCGTTAGGATACAGCTGGCGGAACGACTCCCCGAAAAGGGTAACGAAATCTGCCTGGCTATTCACCTTCCGACGGTTTGCCTCTTCAATGGCCTTATTCAGTCTTACATCTTTCGGATTGTTAGACATAGACCGGATAAGATCGTCCAGACTTACTTCCAAGGTAACATTCATACCGCCCTGAAGATCCAGACCGAGGTTCAGCTCTTGTTCTTTCGCTTGTTGTAAGGTAAACTTTTTGAATACCAAATTGTACACCGTCTCACCAAGCAGACTGTCAGAAATTGCTTCGTAGCGGGATTCAATCAGCTCATTCAGAGCTTCAGCGCCCACGCCCGGATTTGCAGCCAGCATTTCAGAGCGAGCCTTGTTACGAGCTTTCTTCTCCACACTTTGTACTACAACTGTGAAAGAAAGCTGATACAGCGAAATAAGAATAAGCGCTGCAGTGAGGAATTTAACCAAACCTTTTAATTGCATAGGTTCCTAATTATCTATGATAATGTTAAAAAAAATAGTGGGCAAAGATAACATTTAAAACAAAAAATGGAAGTTTTACGCCAAATATTAAATTACATTTGTACAGCTGCCTATTTCTGAAAACTTAATATGAAATTTAGAGGTTTTTTGCGGGAGTCTGACAAAATGAGAGATGCTTTTATGAAAAAATGACGGCAGTAGGGCGGGTTTAGAGATTAATTCAGTTTATGCCTGCAAAATTGTCGGACATTTATAGCTGGCATAAAACATGCTACCAGTATAGTCGTTCAGTTATTATTCTTAAAAGGTAATCATACGGAATAAATCATCATCTTTTTAACTTTTAAAAATACAAACGACTATGGCTAACAAAGTAAGCATTACGCCGCTCCACGACAGGGTAGTTGTACAACCCGCTGCGGCAGAGGAGAAGACTGCCGGTGGTATCATTATTCCGGATACGGCTAAGGAAAAGCCTCAAAGGGGCACTGTAATCGCTGCAGGTCCAGGTAAAAAGGATGAACCAGTAACTGTAAAGGCAGGTGATACTGTTTTGTACGGAAAGTATGCCGGAACAGAGATCTCTCTGGATGGTACCGACTATCTGATTATGCGGGAAAGTGACATCTTGGCAATTATCTGATTGGCTTGTAGTTGATCTTTTAATTGATTCATACCATTTTTAAAACTCCCAAAATTTCAAATTGAATATCTATGGCAAAGCAACTTTTTTTTAATACAGAGGCCCGCAATAAAATGAAAAAAGGCGTGGACACTCTTGCCGATGCAGTAAAGGTAACTCTGGGGCCCAAGGGTCGTAACGTGGTTATCGAGAAAAAATTTGGCGCACCTGCTGTCACTAAGGACGGTGTGTCTGTTGCGAAGGAAATTGAACTGGAAGATCCTATTGAAAACATGGGCGCACAGATGGTGAAAGAAGTAGCTTCCAAAACCGCTGATGTTGCAGGTGATGGTACTACTACCGCTACTGTATTGGCACAAGCCATAATCGGTGAAGGTTTGAAGAACGTTGCTGCCGGTGCTAATCCTATGGATCTGAAACGCGGTATCGATAAGGCAGTTGCTACTGTAATCGAAGCCCTGCGTAAACAGAGTCAAACCGTGGGCAACGATAATAAAAAGATTGAGCAAGTTGCTACTATATCTGCAAATAATGATAATACAGTAGGTAAGCTGATCGCTGAAGCGATGCAGAAAGTAGGAAACGAAGGGGTAATTACCGTAGAAGAAGCAAAAGGTACTGAAACTACAGTAGAAGTGGTTGAAGGTATGCAGTTCGACCGCGGTTACCTGAGCCCTTACTTCGTGACCAATACCGAGAAGATGCATGCAGATATGGAGAATCCATATATCCTGATCTACGATAAAAAGATCAGCACGCTTAAGGATATCCTCCCAATTCTGGAAAGCACCGTTCAAAGCGGTCGTCCTTTGGTAATTATCGCAGAAGATGTCGACGGTGAAGCATTGGCAACTCTGGTACTGAACAAATTGCGTGGTTCACTCAAAATCGCAGCTGTTAAAGCTCCCGGTTTCGGTGACCGCCGCAAAGAAATGCTCCAGGATATCGCTGTGCTGACCGGCGGTACTGTGATCAGTGAAGAGCAAGGTTATAAACTGGAAAATGCTACTCTGGAACACCTCGGTCAAGCAGAAAGCATTACTATCGATAAAGACAACACAACCATCGTTGGTGGTAAAGGTGAAAAGTCTAATATCGAAGCTCGTATCAACCAAATTAAAGTTCAGATTGAAGCTACTACTTCTGACTACGATCGTGAGAAATTACAAGAACGCCTGGCTAAGCTGAGCGGCGGGGTTGCAGTATTATATGTAGGTGCTGCTACCGAAGTGGAAATGAAGGAGAAGAAAGATCGCGTTGATGACGCGCTCCACGCTACTCGCGCTGCTGTTGAAGAAGGTATCGTTCCGGGTGGTGGATCTGCATTTATCCGCGCTATCGCTAGCCTCGACGGAATGAAAGGAGAAAATTCTGACGAAACTACAGGTATCGCCATCATCCGTCGCGCACTTGAAGAACCATTGCGCCAAATCGTTGCCAACTCCGGCCTGGAAGGATCTATCGTGGTTCAAAAGGTTAGAGAAGGTAAAGACGACTTCGGTTTCAACGCTCGTACTGAACAATACGAAAATCTGTTGGCTGCCGGTGTTATCGACCCAACTAAAGTTGGTCGCGTAGCTCTCGAAAACGCCGCTTCTATTGCAGGTATGTTGCTGACAACCGAATGTGTTATTGCCGATAAACCTGAACCCAAATCTTCAGGTCCTGCAATGCCCGGTGGTCCCGGCGGAATGGGAATGGATTATTAATCCGACAAACCAGACTGATATTGCTCAAACACAATATCAGTCAAATGAAATATATCAGAGGCTACCCCAAAAGGGTGGCCTCTGAACGTTTTAAGACTTTTCAACAATACAAAAACTTTGAGAATGGCAGTGGTTTCGAATGACAAAGGGCAATCGGTAGCGCTGCGATAATAATTAATTAATACTTTTGCCGGTATCGTAAAAGCACATTTTTGTACATGAGTTTGATCGCATCGTTACAACAAAGAGGGTTGATACAAGATATCATGCCCGGAACTGAAGAGCAACTACAAAAGGAAATTACCAGCGCCTACGTTGGATTTGACCCTACCGCCGATAGTTTACACGTGGGCAGCTTGCTGCCTATCACATTATTGATGCGCTTGCAACAAGCTGGTCATAAGCCTTACGCCCTCATCGGAGGAGCTACCGGTATGATCGGTGACCCCTCCGGTAAATCACAAGAGAGAAATCTGCTAGACACAGAAACCATTCAACATTATTGCGAAGGGATTCAGAAACAATTAGAGAAATTTCTGGATTTCGATACGGCACGACCGAATGCTGCACAAGTTCTAAACAACTACGACTGGCTAAAGGATTATTCATTCCTGAATTTTATCCGCGATGTAGGGAAACATATCACCGTTAGCTACATGATGTCGAAGGATTCAGTGCAAAAGCGACTGGAGACCGGACTTTCCTTTACTGAATTCAGTTACCAACTAATTCAAGGATACGACTTCTACTATCTCAACCGCCATATGGGGGTTAAATTGCAAATGGGAGGCGCCGACCAATGGGGAAATATGGTAACAGGCACCGAGCTCATCAGGAGAATGGGTGGCAGCGAAGCATTCGCGTTTACTTGCCCCCTCGTAACTAAATCCGATGGTTCCAAATTCGGGAAATCAGAATCCGGGAATGTGTGGTTGGATCCTAACCGAACTTCACCCTATCAATTCTACCAATTCTGGCTCAACCAGGATGATGCGGATGCAGAACGTATGTCTTATATCTATTCTTTCCGCCCTGTCGAAGAAATCCGGACATTGGCCGAAGAACATAAGGCGGCGCCGCATCTGCGGAAATTGCAAAGGGCATTGGCAGAAGAACTAACCATACTGGTACATAGTAAGGAGGATCTGGAACGCGCATTGCGTGCCTCAGAAATTCTTTACGGGAAAGCAACGGTGGAAGCGGTACAGCAACTCAGTGAGCGGGAATTGTTGGAAATTATGGACGGCCTGCCTCAGGTGGTAGCCGCTAAATCCTCTCTCGAAGCGGGGATTGATATCGTAAGCTTTCTGGCAGATTCAGGTGTGTTTCCCTCAAAAGGAGAAGCGCGGAAGATGATACAAAACGGCGGACTTAGTATCAATAAGGAGAAGATAACTGATGCCGCTTTTGTGTTGAACGCGGGACTGCTACTGAATGAAAAGTACCTGCTGATTCAAAAAGGAAAAAAATACACCTTGGCTATCTTTGAATAACGAAGTCGCAATCTGGTGAATTTTTAAGGCAGCTTTTGAATCCGGCGGTTTGTTTTTAATGAATTTGCCGGATGCTTCTAATTTATAAACATGCCTGTACGTATCCTTAGAAATATATTGCTATTCCTGTTTTTTACAGGAATGCTGACGGTTGTTTTCTTCTGCACACCCTCTCATCAAGCGGAGCAAGAAGACGAGCCTTCGTCGGCTTGGCGAAACGTTTATGATACATCCGTGCATTATGTCGGTATGCAAACCTGCCGTACCTGCCATGAAGAGGTATATGCTAATTTTATTCAAACCGGCATGGGTCAGTCGTTTCACTACGCAACCAAAGAAAAATCTGCTGCGGATTTTTCGGCACATGCACTGGTTTATGATAAGGATTTGGACTTTTATTATAAACCATTTTGGCAGGGAGACTCTCTATTTATATTGGAGTACCGGATCGATGGAAAGGATACGGTACATAAGAGAGTACAGCATATAAATTATATCATCGGTTCGGGTCAGCATACCAACTCGCATATTTTTGAGGTGAATGGATATCTCTATCAGGCGCCCATTACATTTTATACACAAAAAGGGAAGTGGGATCTGGCTCCGGGATATGAAGAAGGCGCGAGTAGCAGGTTCTCAAGAATTATTCAAACGGAATGTATGACCTGCCATAACGGCTATCCCGAATTCGTTCCTGGCAGTCAGAATAAATTTATCACTCTCAAAACAGGTATCGATTGCGAACGTTGCCATGGTCCGGGAAGCCTGCATGTTGCCGAAAAGCAGTCGGGCATAATCGTAGACACTTCTAAAGGTCCGGATTACAGTATCGTCAATCCAAGACGACTCCCGGTTTCTTTACAGAATGATGTTTGTCAGCGTTGCCACTTGCAGGGAATCTCTGTATTGCATGATAACAAGACGTTTTTTGATTTCCATCCGGGAATGCAATTGAGTGAAGTGATGTCGGTCTTTATGCCGGAATATGAGGGAGCCGCTGATAAAATGATTATGGCTTCTCATGTGGAACGGATGAAGAAGAGCGACTGCTATATCAACTCCGGCCAGATGAGTTGCATTAGTTGTCATGATCCGCATCGTAGTGTAAAATTCACTCCGAGAGTGCATTTCAATAATGCATGTATGAACTGTCACGGGGGAGCGCAACAGAGTTTTTGCCTGGAAGAAAAAGCGGTAAGGGCGAAAAATGGTGACGATTGTGTTGGCTGTCATATGCCCAAAAATGAAAGTATAGACATACCTCATGTTGCCGTAACTGACCATTTTATAAGAAAGCCCCCGTTCAAAGATTCTACCGATAGCAAAATCCGAGCATTTTTGGGGATGCGATCTTATAATGATGACAATCCTTCTCCAATCACTGTGGCGCGGGCTTATATGGAGTTTTTCGAGCGTTACAATCCGAATAAGGGATTATTGGATTCTGCGTTATACTATCTTAATAAACAGCAAGATGAGGAGCGGGTAGTACAGAAAAATCAGAATCTTATTAGGGTGTATTATTTAATGGAGCGGTATGACAAGGTGATGGAACTGGCTGCTAACTTGCAACCGGAAGAGATTGAGAAGGCTTGGACTGCCTATCGGATCGGTGAAGCTTTTTTTCAGTCGAACAAAGCCGAAGCAGCCTTGCCTTGGTACAAACGGGCTACAGAAATTGAAAAGTACACATTGGATTTTCAGAATAAGTACGGTATTTGTTTATTAGCCTTGAACAAGCACGCGGAAGCTAAAAAGGTATATGAGTTTATTCTGGCAGAACAACCGGACTATACCATTGCCAACACTAATTTGGGTTTCTTATATCTCCAACAAGGAAATGCTGTGATGGCTTATGATTTATTAAGTCGGGCCCAAGTGCTGGATCCTGATAATGTGCAGACATTAATCAATCTGGCTGTCTGGCACCACGCTCAGATGCAGTATAACAAAGCGGGTAGGCTATTGCGACAAGTATTAAAGAAGCAACCGGAGCATGCGCAGGCGCGTGCTATGTTGCTAGATTTGGAGCGGTATCAATAGGTATGCACGGGTAATTCTGGAACTTATCATAAAAAAAAGGAAACTTACTGGTAAAGTAAGTTTCCTTTTTTGATATGATTGGAGAAATTAATCTTCTTTCATAGAAGCTGCATCCTTAAGGAATTGTGCCAGCCCCAGATCTGTAAGTGGGTGTTTGAGCAATCCCAGGATTGAACTGAGCGGACAGGTGCAAACATCGGCACCGGCTTCAGCACAGCGAACGATATGCAACGGATTTCTGATGGACGCTGCCAAAACTTCGGTCATGAAGCCCTGTGCGTTGTAGATGCTGACAATTTGCTCAATCAGTTGAACACCGTCCCAACTGCTATCATCAATACGACCGATAAAGGGAGATACGTAAGTAGCGCCTGCTTTTGCCGCCAGGATTGCCTGACCGGCAGAGAAAACAAGAGTACAATTGGTTTGGATCGAATTGTCGGTAAACCATTTGATGGCTTTGATACCGTCTTTGATCATCGGCACTTTTACCACGATATTTTCGTGGATAGCCGCTAGCTTTTGACCTTCTTCGATGATCTCTTCGAAAGTAGTACCGAATACCTCCGCGCTCACTGGTCCGTCTACCAATTCGCAAATTTTGCGATAGTGTTCTTGAATGGCGGCTGCTCCCTTGATGCCTTCTTTGGCCATCAATGATGGATTGGTAGTTACTCCGTCCAAAATGCCCAGATCGTTAGCTTCTTTAATCTGGTCGAGATTCGCGGTGTCTATAAAGAATTTCATATGATAAAATAGCGTTACAACTGCTGGTTTCGGATGCGAAGATAGTTTAAAAATTAAAGTCTTAGCGGATTTATTGTCATTTGTTCGATCTACAATACACTGTCCGGCTCACGTAATTCCAACAATGCCACATTTTCAATATGATGGGTATGGGGGAACATGTCCACCGGCTGGAGTTTTGTCACCCTATATACCTCGTCCAACAACTGCAGGTCTCTAGCTTGAGTGGCCGGATTGCAGCTTACGTAAACTACCCTCGGTGCTTTCAGCCGGATAAGTTGCTGAATTAATTTTTCGTGCATACCTGCTCTTGGAGGGTCGGTGATGATCACATCCGGTTTCTCGTGTTCAGCAAAGAATTCATCGGTACAAATTTCCGCTGCATCGCCGGTGAAAAACAGACAATTATCCAGATTATTCATCCGGGCATTTTCATTCGCATCTACTATGGCATCTTCGACAACCTCGATACCTATAATTTTTCCAGCGTTTTTGGAGCAGAAAATGCCGATGCTCCCGGTGCCACAATACAAATCATACAAGGTTTCCTTGCCTGTCAGTCCGGCAAATGATCTGGTAACCCGATATAATTCTTCAGCCTGACGGGTATTCGTCTGAAAGAAAGATTTTGGGGAGATCTTAAATTTAAAGTCTTCCAAGTGCTCAATTATATGTCCCTTACCGTAATAGCAATGGACTTTTAAGTCGTAGATGGTATCATTGACTTTGGGATTGATAGTGTAATGGAGCGTGGTAATTTCTGGTACTTCTCGCAGCAGATGATCCAGTAAATCAATGCGATCTTGCTCTCTTTCGTGGTGGATTACAAGATTTACCAATACTTCTCCCGTAGTGGCTACTCTGATTATGACGTTCCTCAACCATCCCTCCTGTGCCCTGAAATCATAATACGGCAACTGGTGCACTTTTGTATATTCCCGCAAGACATTGAGAATCTTGTTAGAAGGATCCGGTTGTAGAAAGCAATTTCGGACCGGCACAATTTTATCGAATAAACCCGGTGCATGAAACCCAAGAGCCGGCTCGACAGGGATTTCGGCACCATTAGCAGCAGCAATTTCTTCAAAACTGTAATACCGCTTGCTTCCAAAGGTAAATTCAAGTTTGTTACGATAAAATCGTTCAGACTGGCTACCCAGAATTGGCATTATAGGTGGCAGCTCGATATGCCCGATTCGCTTGAGTTGGTCTTCGACTTGTTGTTGCTTGTATTCCAACTGTTTGGAATAAGGCAGCATCTGCCATTTACAACCCCCGCAAATCCCAAAATGAATACAAAAAGGTTCGGAACGCAAAGGTGACGGAGCGATCAGTCTGGTCATTCGTCCTTCTGCATAACTCTTCTTATTCTTTGTGACCTGAACATCGACGATATCTCCGGGTATTACATTTTCTACAAATAATACCTTGCCATCTTCCAGCTTTGCAATACTTTTACCCTCCGCAGCGTATGACTCAATCGTAACTTCAGAGATCAGGGGTTTCTTCTTTCTCGACAAAATTTCTGGTTATGTAGTTAATAAAATGCAAATTTACACTCTCGCATCACCTAACTAGGCATTGCGACTCGTATTTTTGGGAAATTAACAGATTGTAAAAATTAATGATTTTCTAACAAATTAAATTTTACCGTTATAAAACAACACTATGAAACGGATTTCTTTACTGGTTCTACTCTTACTGGTTGCGATTATCCCAGCCAGTCACGCGCGCAATGGATATCGTATTGAGGTCAAGTTTACCGATCTCAAAGATACGATGGTTTATCTGGCTCATTATTATGGAAAGCCATTGCCAACCATTTATAAGACTGATTCGGCACGTTTTGATAAGAAGGGTGTAGCTATACTGGAAAGTGATTCGGAAACGCTAGGTGGAATTTACATGTTATTGTTGTCTGACAAGCAAACTTATTTTGAGTTTTTGCTGAATAATGGCGATGAGATGACCATTACCGCTTCTGCTACGCAACTGCCCGAAAGTGTGAAGTTTAAAGGCTCTCCTGAAAACGAACGTTTCCAGCAATATGTAGCATTCCTGAAAGAGTTCGGAACTAAGCAGCAATCCATGCAGCAGTCGATGGAGCAAGCTAACTCTCCGGAGGATTCCGCCGCGCTCAGAGAACAAATCATTACACATGGCAAAACCCTGATCGACTATAGAAAGAATTACAGTCAGAAATACCCCAATACCTTACTCAGCAGTATCTTTAAAGCATTGGAAGTGCCACAGGTTCCGGAAGGACAGCACTATTTGCCCGATGGCACCGTTGATTCCAGTTTTGCTTATAAATACTATAAGGCACACTATTGGGACGGATTTGATTTCACTGATGACCGTTTGATTCATACCCCGATTTACGATGGTAAATTGGATGAATACTTCAATAAACTCGTAGTGCCGGTTCCTGATAGTTTTATCAGAGAGGGTGATTCCTTATTGGCTAAGACTCGTGGACGTAAAGAACTGTTCAAATATACCCTCTGGTGGTTGGCTAGAAATACGGAGAGCAGTAAGATTATGGGCATGGATCAGGCTTTTGTTTATTTTGTGGAACAATACATCTTGCGTGGGGATGCTTATTGGCTCGATCATGATGGGGTAGAGCGCTACCGTGAAAGAATTTCGAAGATCGCACCTAATATTATCGGAAATCTGGCTCCGGAAATTATCATGCAGGATTATAAAACACGGGAAAAAGTAGCGTTGAGTAGTGTGCAGTCTCCATATACCGTATTATTTTTCTGGGATCCTACATGCGGACATTGTACCACGGAAGCTCCGAAACTCGATTCGGTTTACAAGGCCGTTTTGAAAGAAAGAGGGGTCAAGATTTTTGCGGTTCGTACTGAGGGGCCGGTGGAGTCATGGCATGACTTCATTCAAAAGAAGCAACTGAATGATTGGATTCATGTTTACGATCCTGAATACAAATCGGATTACAGATCGAAGTACGATGTTTACAGTACACCGGTTATCTATCTCCTGGATGAGAACAAGATAATTCGCGGTAAACGACTGGATCATTCGAACATTGTTGAGGTGATCGACATGATCGAACGTAGAAAGAAAGAAGGAAAATAAATGATAACTAAAATAAATTCACACATGCGAAAGCTGGTTTTAACTTGTATTTTATCGGGAGCACTTTTCACTTCCGGTACTGCACAGACACTTTTTACATTTGGAGGCAATCCGGTTGACAAAGAAGAATTCCTCCGGGTTTACAAGAAAAATAGTTTGAATAAGGCTCCGGATCTTTCTGAGGCAGCATTGAAGGAGTATTTGGATCTCTACTCATTATTCCGGATGAAGGTGAAAGAAGCCGAGCTGATACGTATGGATACGGTAGTTGCCATTCAACAAGAGTTGGATAATTATCGTAGACAGTTAGCCAAGAATTATCTTTCTGATGAAGATGTGGTAAAGGAGTTGCATAAAGAGGCATACGAGCGAATGAAGGAAGAAGTGAGGGTGGCGCATATTCTACTTCGTGCACCTAATACTATGTTGCCGCACGATACATTAGCCGTTTACAATAAAATTGATAGCATTTACAAGGCGATCACAAAGGGCAAGGCTGATTTCGCGGAGTTGGCCAAGATTTATTCGGAGGATCCGGGATCCAAGGATAAGGGCGGGGATATAGGTTTTGTCACAGCATTGCAAACAGTCTATCCTTTCGAAAACGTAGCTTATAATACAGCGAAGGGTAAGATATCTGCACCTTTCCGTACACAATTTGGATATCATATTCTTAAGGTTATCGACCGCCGTCCTGCAAGAGGAGAAGTGGAAGTCGCACAAATTTTGATCAACACACCCAAGGTCAAAGGAGATGAAGGGGTTCGCGAAGCGAAATTGAAGATCGATTCTATCCAGTCTGCTTTGAAACAAGGTGTGCCTTTCGAAGAACTGGTAACCAAATATTCTGATGACAGATTTACTGTAAATCAGGGTGGGGTAATGAAACCATTCGGCGTAGGTCGGATGACTCCCGAATTTGAAGATGCTGCATTTGCATTGAAAAATCCGGGGGATGTTTCACGTCCGGTTCAGACCGATTACGGTTTCCATATCATTAAGTTGATTCGGAAGATGCCTTTGCAACCTTATGATACATTGTTGCCCACTTTAAAGAGAAGGATAGAAAATGATTCTAGGGCGCAGATGGCTCGTGATGCCTATTTGGAAAACGTGAAAAGGTCCAATGGTTTTAAGGAAAACAAAGCTGCTTACGATGCAATAGCTGCGCGTTTTAGTAGTATCCCCGATACCGGTGCAGCAGCTAATATGTTTAAGGCAGATGATTTTAGAGACATGACTGAGACCATGTTTACTTTGGCCGGACAAAATTATCTGCAAAGCGATTTTGTTCGTTTTGCCGAAACAACCACCAGAGGAAAACTTATGGGGCCTAAAGGGGCTGTGACAAGAGATCTGTATGACCTCTATGTGCGTACTGTGGTTAATGATTTCCAAGAGCAACAGTTGATGGAGAAGAATGTGGATTTCAGAAATTTGATGGAAGAATATCGCAACGGTATTATGCTGTTTGAATTGATGGATAGAAATGTTTGGGGCAAGGCTACCAGAGATACTATTGGTTTGAAAGAGTTTTACGAGAAGAATAAGCAAAAATACCTCTGGGAAGCGGGTTTCCGTGGCACTGTTTACAGATTCAAAGATGAAGCCGCGAAGAATGCAGGTATGAAATTGTTGCGTGCAAAGGGCAAGAAGGCTGTTACAGATGAGGAGTTGTTGAAGCAAATGAATACTAAGGAGACTCCGGGAATGGTGAATATTCAATCGGGACGGTACGAATTCTCAAGGTTCAACGACGTGTCTAAGGAGGCAATTGCTGCAGGTAAATTATCTGAACCTGTAAAATTGGAAGACGGTTCATATGTTGTGGTGCGTGCTGCTGAAGTATTTAATGAACCTAGTCCGAAAACACTTGAAGAGGCTCGTGGCTATGTTGTAGCAGAGTATCAGGACTATCTTGAGAAAGAGTGGAATGCCGCGCTTCGCAGCAAATACCCTGTAAACGTTGATCAACAAGTTTTTCGTTCAATGGTTAAATAGAAGTTGAATTAATCTGTGTGCTGCCGCCGAAGACCAATAAGGTTTTCGGCGGTTCTTTTTATAGGAGTCAGGAGTTTTTTTGTAAAAACTCAGCGGATTTTTCTAAAAAGATTTTGCAAGTTTTATTCTCGGTTCTTATCTTTGCACTCCGTTTCTGACGGACGGCCTCGTAGCTCAACTGAATAGAGCATCTGACTACGGATCAGAAGGTTTCAGGTTTGAATCCTGACGAGGTCACAGAAAAAAGCCCGACTTTTAGTCGGGTTTTTTGTTTTCCGACCAGTTGTAATATTTTTTGGCTCAAGGCGGCAGAATTGTATAATAATCACCAAGCCTTAACAAATGCCAATTGGGCTGTAGTTTCAAAAATCCAAAGATGGTTTAATAGCCTAAATTTACTTTTTTGCTAATCAAGCTTTGGCGAAGTGGGCAGGTGCTGTCTTTCGAAACAACTGCGTTTTGAAATAAGGAGAGTTCGAACTACACCGGTAAATGAGAAAGTTAGGACAATAAGTATGATAGGCAAAGAGTTGGAAGGGCATAAAAAAAGACAAGGTGAATACTTCAACCTTGTCCAGTTTGGTAGCCGAAACCGAACAAATCTCGAAACATTTTTTGGAAGATTTGGAAAGGTTGGTGGAGTTGGAGTCGGAAATAGCATAGAACTAAACTTATGTCAAGCGTTC
>CAZWPF010000029.1:0-29545 GCA_964636205.1 uncultured Chitinophagaceae bacterium
TGCTAAAAAAACCAAAACGGGTCAGTATGCTACCGGCGAGGATGTTTTACAAAAGCTGAGAAGCAAACATCAGATCGTTGAGGATATCTTGATTTACCGGGAGCTCACCAAACTAAAAAGCACTTATGTAGATGCCTTACCCCAAATGATTAATCCCCGCACGGGAAGGGTACATACAAGTTTTAATCAGACGGTTGCGGTGACAGGCAGATTGAGCAGTAACAATCCTAATTTGCAAAATATCCCTATTCGCACAGAAAGGGGAAGGGAAATCCGAAAGGCCTTTATCCCCCGATCCGCAGATTGGACGCTACTTTCCGCTGACTATTCTCAAATTGAGTTAAGGATCGTTGCCGCTATCAGCGGGGACGAAAGCATGATTCAAGCTTTTAAGGAGAATAAAGATATCCATACAGCCACTGCCGCAAAAGTATATGGTGTTACCGAAACAGAGGTATCCCCGACGATGCGCCGGAATGCAAAGGCTGTTAACTTTGGTATCATATATGGGCAGTCGGCCTTTGGACTGGCAAGTTCCCTTGGGATTAGTCGAACTGAAGCCAAATCCATAATAGATAATTACTTCCTACAGTATCCATCTATTAAGAAGTACATGGACGATCAGATTGAGTCGGCCAAAAAATTGGGTTATGTTGAGACCATACTCGGACGGAAAAGATGGCTCAGGGATATCAACTCATCCAACCCGACCGTGCGCGGATATGCGGAGCGAAATGCCATTAATATGCCGGTACAGGGAACTGCTGCGGACATGATCAAAATCGCTATGATTCGGGTGCATCGGGCACTTCAGGAGCGACAAGTTCGGACGCGGATGGTGTTGCAGGTACATGACGAATTGGTGTTTGATGTGCCTAAGGATGAGATTGAGTTGGTGATGCCGATCATCGTGTCTACTATGGAACAAGCCATGCCTTTACCTCACGATGTACCCGTCAGAGCCGAAGCTGGCACCGGTTCCAATTGGCTGGAAGCGCATTGATAATAATTTTTAGATACCGAACCTTTTCTGATACCATCTCAGGATAGTTCCAAACGATTGAATAGGTTATCATTGTTTTCCGAATACCGGAAAACCGCAAATCGAGGACGTAATGGAGATATGTACAGGTAAATTGCATATTCACAGTTCATGAGCAACAGCTCTAAATGACTCAATTCACATTCTGCTAGTACTTTAATACATTTGCTAGGTGAGCTTCTTATATCCATTATTTCTTATAGCAGGAATCGCTTTGTTAATACCGGTGTTGATTCATTTATTTAATCTGCGCCGGTACAAAACGGTTTTGTTCCCACATACACGGTTCCTTAAGAATATCGAAACTCGCTCGCGCAAGCAAAGGCAGGTTAGATATAAATGGTTGTTGCTTGCACGCCTCCTTTTGCTGGCATTTCTAGTATTGGCATTCGCTCAACCCTTCGTTCGCGATTCCGACAAAGCGGATGATGGCTCACGCCTTCAAATCATCTACCTCGACAATTCCGCAAGCATGTCATTGCAAGAAGGACAATTGTCGCTATTAGATCGGGCAAAAAACACCATCAGAGAGCAACTAAGAAATAAGGATCAGAATACAAGTTGGATTCTTCTGACCAATGAACAGGTTCACTCCTACCGTCCTGATCGGGCTGAAAACATTCGAAAAAAACTGGATGAGATTGTCATTTCACCAATCCCGCAAACTGCAGATCAGATTTTATCTCGGGTCCAGTTCATTCTTAGAAATGAGAATAATAAGGGTGCGGATCTCTATTATTATTCTGATTTTCAAAAATCAGCGTTTAATTCAGTCACTGACAGCTCCCTTACCCAAAGCATTCGACTCTTTGGCATTCCGATCCAAAACAAAGATGCTGATAATATCTATATAGATACTGCTTGGCTGGCCAACACCACCCTAAGCACATCGGATGAAAACAAATTAATTATCAGAACACGCAGGCAAGGAAATAAAGCAGATTCAGAGAAGGTATTGCAATTGAACATCAATGGCAAAATGAAAACCGCCACTATCTTTTCATTTGCTGAGGATAAGAAGGAAAGAATCGACACAGTTTTATTTTATCTTTCAGAAACCGGGTGGCAAGACCTTACCCTTACTGTAAACGATCTTTCGGTAAAATTCGATGACACCTTCAGAATTGCCGCTCGAACTATGCCCCATCTCTCTGTTTTGGTGTTGAATGAGGGTGCACCGAACCCGTACATTCAAGCGGCTTTTCATGCTTCTCGGGGATTCCGGTTGACTCAGATGAACGTCGCCGGCGGTTCGATAAACAATGATTACAATCTGATCATTCTTAACAATATCACCAAACTTGATGCAGCGCTTACTGAGCAACTGGCTCAAGCGCTACAACAAGGAAAAACAATCTGCCTGTTTCCCGGAAAAACCAAACAATATAGTTCGCTCAGTCAGGGTTTAATGCAATTAGCTAAAGTGCAAATCACCGGATTAGACACCGTGATGCAATCGGTAACAGAGTTACAATCAGCGGGCGAACTAGTGAAGGATGTATTTGAACACATTCCGGAAAATGTCCAACTTCCAATGGTAAACTGGCATTATGCCATGGAAGCCACCCTGGATGCGAACCGGGAAAGTATCATGAATTTCCGCAGCGGACATCCGTTTTTGGCTAGATACAGCGCAGGGCAGGGACGCATTTACGTATTCTCTTCTGCTGCCGATCTTTTTTCGGGCAATTTCGCCACCAGTTATTTTTTCGCGCCCTTCCTCTATCAAATGGGCGTGCTCTCCGGTTCAGCAATGGCATATGCCATCACTGCCGGTCAATCCCAACCCGTCTTTATCCCTTTAAAACAACATAGTGAAAGAAATATCATTCATATACAAGGGGAAAATATCAATGCTATTCCACCACAAAGGGCGGCTGTGGGCGGACTGGAAGTGTTTACCGACAAAGTAGCGACCGCGCCCGGATTTTATACTTTATTTGGAAATCAAACTGATACGGTTCTCATTGCTGTAAATACCAGTCGGCAAGAATCTGACTTAGCGGTGTGGACACCGGCTGAGCTCGAAAAGCAATGGCCGGACGCAGTATGGATAAAGTCGTCGCAGCTTAGCGAAATTGAAAATTCAGTCAAAGGCATTCGTTTTCCGCTTTGGAAAGTTTGTATTACTTTAGCCCTGTTTATGTTGCTGGTAGAAACCCTAATTCTTTCCGGCCGCATATTCAAGCAAAACGTTGCTACACAATAGACTTATGATGCAGGTGCTCATCCGACAGGCAAAGATTTACGATCCTCAGTCATCATTCCATAATCAGGTGGTCGACATTATCATAAAAGATGGCATCATTCAGGAAATGGGTGTGTTTTCTGAAAATGTCTCTTCAGATACCGTTGTGATCGAAAATTCCGGTATTTGGGTCAGTCCGGGATGGATTGATTTATTTGCAGATTACCGTGAGCCGGGATTTGAATATAAAGAGACTATTGCTAGCGGATTATCTACAGCGGCAGCGGGCGGGTTTACCCGGGTTTTGGTTACACCGAATACCCAACCTGTATTAGACCAGAAGTCAGTTGTTCAATACGTGCAGCAACGCGCTCAAGGACATTTAACCGATTTGCATCCGATGGGTGCGATTTCTAAACAGGTTGAGGGAAAAGATCTGGCTGAGATGCTCGATATGTACCATTATGGCGCCATTGCCTTTACGGATGGATGGAAGCCCGTACAATCGGCAGGATTAATGCTGAAAGCACTGGAATACGTAAAAGCTTTCGGGGGTATGATTGTGCAAATTCCGGCAGACGCTCCTTTGAGTAGCGGCGGACTGATGCACGAAGGGGTTGTGTCTACCCGCCTGGGCATGCAGGGAATACCAGACCTGGCCGAATCCTTGATGGTCTATCGCGACTTAGAATTATTAAGATATACAGGATCGAAAATCCATTTTACCGGGATATCCTCTGCTGTTTCTGTAGAGATGATCAGAAAGGCGAAGGCGGAGGGACTGGATGTGAGTTGTTCTGTAACACCTTATCACTTGGCGCTGACTGATGAGTCATTGAGTGGATATAATAGTTTGTATAAGGTGATGCCTCCGCTCCGAACAGAAGCGGACAGAAAGGCTTTGATAGACGGAGTATTGGATGGCACTATCGATTGCATATGTTCGCACCATAGGCCTCAAGAATGGGATTCCAAAGCGAAAGAATTTGAGTACGCTGCCGATGGCATGAATATCCAACAATTTGCTGCTTCTATTGCTTGGAATAGTCTGAAAGACAAGGTTCCTGTCGAAAAACTTCTCAACGCCTTGGCGATTGCACCGGGAAAAATATTTAACATCCAGCGACAAGGAGTTCAGCCCGGAGCACCAGCAGAAATCACTATATTTACTGAAGGAACGGAAACAAAGGTTACACGAGAGATTAATAAATCATTATCATGGAACCATCCATTCGACGGAAGCACTCTGTCGGGTAATGTGATCGCAACTATAAACAATTCATTGGTACACATAAATCAATAGTGTATGACAGATAATGCTATTCCTCAAAATACCCCCAACGAAACTCCCAATACCGGTATCCCTTTAAAATGGGGGTTGCTAACCGGCTTTATCTCAATTTTAATGACCACCATTGGCTTCACCTTTATCCTTGGCAGTAGCTCTTATATGTTGTTCATTGCTTTTAATATTATTAGCTTTTTAGTAACTGTGATACTTTTTGGTATTGCCGGCGCTCAACAGAGAAAGGCATTAGGTGGTTATATTTCTATACGACAAGCGTTTAGTGCCATATTTAAAGTCATACTAATAACCTTGGTCATGACTACAGTTTATGGACTATTATACGCGAAGACGATCGATCCTCAAGTGAATGATAAAATTAAAGAGGGCACTGTAGCGTTTATGGAAAGCAGAGGCATCCCCGATGAAGTCATAGATGAGCGTGTAGCAGCGTTTGAAACGACCATAGAAAACAGCACAAAACCATTAACCCTGATTTTTTCTTTTGCGTCCAACTTAATTTGGTATAGCATCGTGGGCTTTATTTGTGCGCTGATCGTTAGAAGAAAAAAACCTGTATTCCCTCAGTAAAATAAATAGATGCAACCGGATATTTCAATTGTAGTACCCTTATTTAATGAGGCAGAGTCGTTGCCTGAGCTGACCGACTGGATCGATCGTGTTTGCCGGGAACATGATTACAATTATGAAGTAATCTTGGTTGATGATGGTAGTGTAGACGATAGTTGGGAGGTTGTTCAATCGCTCTCCGAATCTAACCGCCGTATCAGAGGAATCCGATTCCAAAGAAACTATGGCAAGAGTGCAGCATTAAACGAGGGATTTAAAGCTTCTTCAGGCAGAGTGGTCATCACCATGGATGCCGATTTGCAGGATAGTCCCGACGAAATTCCTGAACTCTATCAAATGATTAATTCCGGAGAATATGATCTGGTGAGCGGCTGGAAAAGGAAAAGATACGATAACGCCGTTACTAAAAACCTTCCCTCCAAATTCTTTAATGCGGTCAACCGTTCTGTATCAGGTATCAAATTGCACGATATGAACTGCGGACTGAAAGCCTACCGGTCGAAGGTAATTAAGAGTATTGAAGTGTATGGGGAAATGCACCGCTTCATTCCGGTCTTGGCGAAAGGAGCGGGCTTTCATAGAATCGGAGAAAAGGTAGTGCAACACCGACCCCGCAAGTACGGCTATTCTAAATTTGGCTGGGAACGATTTATAAACGGATTTCTGGATCTTCTCTCCATTCAGTTTATTAGCAGATTTGGCAAAAAACCAATGCACTTTTTCGGATTGTTAGGCACATTCACCTTCTTACTCGGCTTTGTAATTATTGCCTATATGATTATCGTAAAGTTGATCAACCCCGAGTATGGACTTTCTAATCGCCCGTCATTCTATATTTCCCTGGCAACAATGGTAATTGGTACACAATTTTTCCTGACCGGGTTCGTAGCAGAATTGGTGGTGCGGAACGCCGCCGATAGAAATGTTTACTTGGTCGAAGAAAAGATTGGATGGTAACTCACCATTTTCCATCCTAACTTTCTAATTAATAAAATTACACATGTTTGAAATCCACTTAATCATGTCGTAACTAGGAATTTGTGTTAAAATATTGTTGGATTGCGATTTTCCATAATACTGAACCCGAAATTATGAGGGTTAAGAATTAACTTCGCGACTTTCGCATTTTTGCGCAAGCCGATTTAGATGAATAATTTAAGCACGTTTTTTTTTCTTTTACTAACATTACCCCTGCTATTCTTCAGCAAGGCCGGAGCACAACCCACGAATGCACCAGGTAGTTTAAGTGGCTTTCTAAAAGACAAGCAAAATGCGCCTATTGCGTATGCCACCGTCACCCTGCTTAAGCAAGATGGGAGTGTGGTAAATGGTAATCTTTCTGACGAAAAGGGTTTCTTCCAAATTACACCAACGGGTACGGGAACATTTCAGGTTCGTATCAGCGCTATTAGCTATAGCGAAATAACATTAGACAATATCGCCATCCTTCCACCGGCGATGGATAAGAAATTGGGGACGATTGTTCTGGAAAGCACTACTACCAGTCTGGATGCTGTTGAGATCGTTGCCGAAAAAATGGCCATGCAATTGAGCATGGATAAAAAGACCTTCAATGTAGATAAAGATCTGAATGCCATTGGTGGAACCGCAACGGATGTGCTGCAAAACATTCCTTCAGTTTCAGTAGACAATGACGGGAATGTAAGTCTGAGAGGGAAATCTAATGTTACCATATTAATTGACGGCAAGCCGGCTACGTTACTAGGAAGTGATGCTGCTGCTGCTTTACAATCATTACCTTCCTCCAGTATCGAAAGCGTTGAAATCGTTACCAATCCTTCGGCCAAATATGACGCGCAAGGCATGGGTGGTATTGTGAATATCGTCACCAAAAAAGATCGCCGATTTGGGATGAACGGGAGTGCATCTGTCGGGGTAGGAACTCGGGATAAGTACAATGCAAGCATCAACCTCAACCTGAGAAATGAAAAATGGAACTTCTTTATCAACAGTAGTTTTCGTGCACAAAGACGGATTAGCACCAATATCACTGAGCGTCAGAACCGACTTTACAGCGAGGGGGTATTAGTCAATGATACTTTTTTCCGCACAGAAGAAAACAGCCGCCGTCAAAATTTCGGTTCCTTCTCAAGCGTAGGTGTGGAATACAATTTGAACAGTCGAAACAGCTTTACACTTACCGAGAACTTCAACGTCCATGGCTGGAAAAATGATAATCTCGCTGATTATAATCGATACTCGGGTGGTGGAGAACTGGTGGAGCAACAACTGCGTAACTCTTTATCAGACATCAAACACTTCTCGATTTCTTCTTCCTTAGATTATAAACACAAATTCTTAAGGGAAAAAGAAGAGCTGACTGCGAATGTCACTTATGTTAACAGCAACACAGATCGGGAACAAGAATACACCACCCGTTATTTGGATGGCCGCGGTGAACCTATATTCGGTCCCGTGCTACAGAATGCACCCGGCGACGGTGGTAATAATAGTTTAAATTCTCAGGTTGACTATACACTACCGATAACTGGCATTAAAGGCAGGTTTGATGCAGGTGGAAAAGCGCAGCTTTATTCTTTCAGTTCTGCCAACAATCCTACTATCAGTTATCCCGGTCAGACACCGGTCGTAGACTCGGTATTGCTCAATGATTTTAAGTACAATCAAAATGTTTATGCCGCTTATTCTAGTTTGAGCGGTGAGGCCGGCAAGTTTGGATACCAGGGTGGGTTACGAGCAGAATATGCGACTTATAGTGGCACCACTCAGTCTGCCAATGGCGCAAAGTATTCCAATGAGTTTTTCAATTTATTCCCCTCGATGTTCTTGTCGTATCGCTTAAACAACGCGCAGCAAGCGCAGGCAAGCTATACGCGTAGAATTAACCGGCCGAGTTTTTGGAATTTGATGCCCTTTGTAGACTTGTCTGATCCTCAGGATACCAGCATGGGTAATCCCGGTCTGTTGCCGGAGTTTATAGATCATATCGAGCTTAGCGTCAATCACAAGACCAACAAAGGGCACAATGTTTTGGTGAGCATGTATTACCAACACACTAAGAATTTAATCGAGCGGTACCGTATTTTTTATGAAGATGGGACCTCATTCCGTCAACCTCGCAATCTGAACAATGGTACTACCTATGGATTGGAACTGACAGCCAGAGCGCAGATCCTGCCTATTTGGGATGCGACTGCCAACTTTAATTTCTTTCAGAATATTATCAACGGTGAGAATATCGCACCCGAGGTCAGCAATCAGGGCTTGAGCTGGTTTGCAAAGGGTAATACAAGTGTTCGTTTGCCAAAACAATTCTCTATTCAACTCAACGGTACCTATGAAGCCCCGGTCGTATCTTTACAGAACACTACCAGTTCGCTCTGGTGGATAGATTTAGCGATTCGGAAGAACTTCGCAGCGAATCGTGGCACACTTGTGTTTAATGTTACGGACGTTTTTAACACACGTAAATACACGAATATTTTCGACTTACCGGTTTATTACCAGACCACCTACCGGGATCGTGAGACCAGAGTTGCAACGCTTACTTTATCCTGGAGAATCGGTCGCTCGGATACCAGAGCGTTCAATGGCAGGAGAAGAGATTCGGGCGCTGAGCGCACACTACCCAACCGAGATAATATCCGTAAGAATGATGAAGATGGAGGGTTTTAGGCTACATTTATCGAGATATAACCGGTAGAATTACATACACCGTGGTAGTTTACGACCTCCTATGTGAATTTTATTTTCTTTACCACTGATGAGGCGGGTTACGCTATTCGCGCTTATCAAAACCGGGTATTGACTTTACGACCGAAATACTTATAAATGGTCATAGATATTACCTGCAGATCATCATAGCTTATGTGTGATGGATCCGCCCGAGCTATTACATGTTTTCCGGTCGATCTATGCCGGGTAGCATTACGTGTAAATTCTAAAGCGTGGATATCACACAAGTGATTTGATTTGAAAGCGACCTTACCACGAAGCGGTCAAACGCTTATAACGCCAACGTTCAGGAAAACAGGCTGCATCTAAAAGTTCGTACACTGAGGCTTCTTATTTTTAAAACACCTCTACAGAAAGATATTTTTGTAACCCCTTATAACCCTTGCGCATCACTTGGTTATGGCTGGCGCGAAAAATGGGTTGCAATAAAAATGCCCAGTCGTTCATCCATTTCTTAGTCGTGCGTACCTGCCAATGGTATTCAATCCACACTGAATCATCCCCCACTTGCCCGAAAGTCCATTCCCCATAGCCCTCCAAGTCACCTGATGCCTGCGCTTCGATAGAACGCAAGTGCACAACATTAAGAGTCGTCATGGTACAACGTAATTTATATCCTGCAAAGCCCCTCCAGGTAAAGGCCGCCACCGCCCCCTTGCCGTCTGGGTCACCACGGTCAAGCAACTGCACATCAACACCCCTCCACCAACTCGGCCAACCTTCTACATCCATTATCACTGGCCAGATCTTGTCGGCAGTAGTGGCAAACTGCCAGCGGGTTACAAAATAGTATTCTTTTGCGTTCAGAGTAAAAGCTTTTAATTGTATTAACAAACATAAAAAAAGCGGCCCTAGGAGGAACCGCTTTTTTATTATAGCCTTCATGAGGACGAATTAGTTTTGAATAACCAGCTTTTCTACCAGCTGAACACCATTATTTCCAATGGCTTTTAAGAAGTAAACTCCCGCCGGCATAGACTGAGTACTCAGTTCGAAATACTCTGCACCATTAAACGCGCTATAGCTTTGCTGTAAAACGGTCTGCCCGTTCATGTTGTACAAATAAATCTGATAATCACCAGCTGTCATATCTCCGGTATATACCCGGATATTATTACCACCGCGAACAGGGTTAGGCGCCACACGGATGGTACCATCATTGTTAGCAACCACATCAGCAACATCCAATTTAACGTGTTCATCAGTAGCCAGGAAGGGGTGCGATTGACTAGTCAAGCCACAAACATTTCGACTGTTCATTGGAGTAACAGTTACCTTCAAACTTGCCCTGTCTCTGAAGTCAACACTCAAATCAAGCGATGTATCTGCAGTCACAGCTTCTTGATATACGGTCAAGAACACACTGTTGGTAGTAATTTTTACATGATAAAATTCTGCGCCTGCAACCTTACGCCATATTACCTTCTTATAGTTTGCATAAAGATAGTCGCCGGGATAAATGATATCCGGCTGAGCCATTGTCTGCCACTCATCAGGCTTGGTATAATTCCTCAATCCCGCTCTGCGCGGATCGTTATTGAGATTATAGCGCATGTAGGCAATCTGAGAAGGACTGAATCTCGACATACATTTGTCGGGAGAATAGCTCATATAAAGAGAGCCATCCGGGGTCACCACTGCTCCTGTCGGATCAGTATGTGCCGGGTAATTATTACAGTCGTTCCAACGCTCAGAAATATAATCGGCATCGGTATCACAAAAGCCGTCTCCCGCTGAGGTACAGTTGGCCTGCGGACCGGTCCGAGCTACTCTTTCTTGATTACTTAAAGGAGGCGTGGTATTATTTTCCCAACCAACGAAGGTATGAGGCAATCCGAAGAAGTGTCCCAACTCATGTACTAAAGTAGTACTTGCAGGAGCGGAACATTTAATAGCGATTGCGACACCGTCTCTATAAGGACTGTAATAACCACATGCACCGGCTGGATCCGAAACGAAATAGACATTCACAGTGTTGGCAACATTATGATTTGCCATCATTGTAGACCCCGTAGAATTGTTATGCTCGTAATAAGCCGAATTATTGATATACCGAATCGGCCATTTAATATTGAAATACATGTTGACAGGTGCATATCGCTCATTTAATTCGCAAAGCACCTGAAATAACTGATCAAGAGAATAATACCCTGTACTGTCGTTCCTACCTACTAAATGTATGGTAAGAGGAATCGTATCAACCGACTCCGTAGTTCTTAAAACTGCCGGAGGTAATTGATTGAACTCATAAATTCGCTGTAATTCTTCAGCGGTGGTTACTGTAGCGCAACCGATCTGACTAACTTCTGAATTGTTTTCCTGAGCCATTGCCGAACCGGTGATAGCTGCCGCGAAAAACATTAAAGGAAAAAACTTCTTCATAACCTGCAAATAACACAATTATCAGGAATCCCTAGATTAGACGCTAAGTTTTTGGGAAATAAATAACATTTCTGCTACCACAGGTATCTCCCTACCACAGGGAGTCTCCGGCCAGATCCAAACGCTTTTGGTGAGACCCTCAATATGGGGCAAAATTGATTCCGTTTGTACTCATTTTTATTCACCATAGCCAATATTCTATTGACAACCGGCAGATCAAAACCTTTAGTTTCAATCTGCTGTGCACCCCGACATTTTTCGATATATTCGAATAAGATAGGATCCATTATTTCATATTCGGGCAAACTGTCACTGTCTTTCTGACCCGGCCGCAATTCTGCGCTGGGCGCCTTTGTAAGAATATTATCAGGTATTATGACTTGATTTCGGTTTATATGACGCGCCAACGCATATACCTGGGTTTTATACAAATCCCCAATCACACTCAATCCCCCCGCCATATCACCATATAAAGTACCATACCCGGTTGCCAATTCGCTTTTATTCGATGTATTCAGCAAAATCGCTCCGAATTTATTGGCCCATGCCATCGCTATGGCACCTCTGATTCTCGATTGCAAATTCTCTTCTGTCACATCCACGGGCAAGTCGCGGAAAGTGGGTTGGAGCGTGTCCAAATAACTCTGAAAAATAGCATCGATCCTGATTAACTCATAGGGATTCTTCAGATTCTCCGACAATTGCTTAGCATCTTCAACAGAATGAGAAGATGAATAGGGAGAAGGCATCAGAATTGCTTGCACGTTCTCTGCACCCAATGCCTCTGTAGCCAATGCCAGCACAACCGCACTATCTATTCCACCGGAAGAAGCCACAACGGCTTTCCGAAATCCCATCTTGTTGAAATAATCCCGTATACCTACCAGTAATGCTTCATAAATCGATTCAATATTCCGAGACGCATCGTAGATAATCTCTTGTTCTTCGTTTCTTCGCCCCAATTGAAAATCGGAAACAGATTTTAATTCCAGATCAACCGATTTCAACGCTTCTTGAAAATATGGAAGTTGCATCACCACCTCCCCGGACGCGTCTACTACAACCGAACCTCCATCGAAAATTATATCTGTCTGTGCACCCACCGTATTGCAATAAACCAATGGAACACGGTACTGAGCCAGGTTTGCCATTATGATTGCGCCCCGCTCTTCTGATTGAAGATAGTCAAAAGGTGATGCGCTTAAATTGATGATAAGATCAGGCTGCTGAGAAGCCAATCGCTCCATAGGTGAAAAGGGATACAAGGGATTGTCCTGCAAGTTCCAAATATCCTCACAAATCGTCACAGCTATTTTGATACCGCGGAATTGGACAACCTCCCACTGATTCGCGGGTTCGAAATAACGGTATTCATCAAAAACATCGTATGTGGGCAATAAAGTCTTATGCACCACCGACTGAATTTTCCGGTCGGCGATGAAGTATGCGGCATTAAATAAATCCTTACCCTCGGGTTTAGGATTACGTGCGGGGGCACCCACCAAAATTGCAATACCCTCTGCTTCGTTACGTAACCTCTCGATAACCGCCAACGACTGATCAATAAAATCTGAGAACTCTAAGAAGTCTCTGGGAGGATAACCACAGACTGCCAATTCAGGAAAAACTATCAGATCACCACCCCCTTGTTTCGCTTCGCGCACAGCGCTTATCAACTTTTCGGCATTAGACTCAAAATTGCCGATATGATAATTTTGTTGCGCCAGAAATATTTTCACAATCATCAAATTTTATTGCCCCACGGACCAACTTCTCCCAGGCTATCAATTAAAAAAACAGACCTACCCTCAATGCCAAATTATTCATTCTTGTATTTCCGTCACTGAAGGTGCCTTCATAAGGGAAACTAAACTTATCTGGTCTCACCGCATCGGGTAAAAATCCGTTGTTAAAGAAAATCCCCGTGTACAGGGCCATTTTACCGGAAATAGAATATTCAATACCGGCGCCTACATTTAATTGTAACATAATTGGTGCCATCGTGAGTGAGCCCACCATTTTTTCCTTTTCACCAGATACCTCTTGTTCTTGATTATCTGCATCTTGATAGATAACAGTATAATCGGCTTTCTTGCCAATGTTGAATCCTAGCGCTAAACCGATTTGTCCGAAAAACCTCATTTTACCCAATTCATCGGAACGAAGTTTTAATCCAAATGGTACTTCCAGATACTGGGCATGATACGTGAAATCGGTAGAGCGAACGGTACGTGGTGTACGTACGGAGTCTGTATTATTGGTCAGCAGGCTACCACCGGTTGTCGTCAGCTGGAACCCTGTTGCAATCCCATAGTTTTCTGCAAAATAAATATCGGCTGCAAGTCCCCAGCTATAACCAACTTTGCTCCCATTTCCTTTGACGGTAAACTGTCCATCATCACTCTTACCCGCTGTCGGTTGTAACCATGACAAATTAGGTGCGATATAAGCTCCGAAACGAACTTTTGAAGAAGAGCCGGATTGATAATCGTCCTGCGCCAAGGCTGAACTGACAGTTCCGGAAATGGCCAAAAGGCAAACCAAAATGCGTTTCATAAACAAGTTATTTATTCAGTGGGTTAATTTATTTTAAGATAATCCGCTATTGGAATCATTCTTTTAATAAGGCTCCAATAAGCCAATAAATCTATGCAATTCGAAAAAACATGCTAAAAATAATAATAAACAGAACCTTGATCAATCTATTTTAAAACCAATAGATAATGGAATGGTTAAACCATAGTCCTTACTTTTGCAAACAAAAGTAAAAACCTCATCGCATGTTACACAGTTTTTTAAAAGATTCTGCCGGTTTGGGCAAAATAATTTTAGGTGTCTTTTTGATAGGATTGGTGGGTTGTAACAGTGGCGACAAACAACCCGGAGTACCTGATATTCCTGTAGAACTGACGGTCCATAGATTCGATCAGGCTGTGGCCGCTATCGATACTAATCGGCTGGCGGAGGACGTGGATGAGCTTTACAATAAGTATCCTGATTTTCTTCCCTTTTATGTAGCCCGCTTGCTCCCATTTGCGGTGAATGACCCGTCGATGGAGCCTTCACAACATATGCAGCAGGCCATTGGGTATTTACTGACAGACAAAGATTACAGAGGAGTGTTTGATACACTTCAGGCTCATTTTCCTGATGTAGAACCGATCAATCAGGAACTGGTGAAGGGATTCAAATATTTAAAACACTACTTACCCGAATATGAAGTTCCTGAAGTCGTGTATTTCGCTTCGGGCTTAAATAGCTGGACCGCTATTACTTATGAGGATGATCGTAAGTTTTTGGGAATTGGTTTAGATATGTTCTTTGGGGAAAATTATCCTTTTTATGTTTCTGTGGGTGTACCTCAGTATATGACCCAGCGATTGCTGCCGGCTTCTATTCCTGCGCATGCTTTCCGTGCAATTTATGAAGATTTGGTGCCGTTCACAGCAGAAGAAAAAACCTTGCTGGACATGATGATTCAGCGGGGAAAGGCGCAGTATTTCTTAAGCAAAGTAATTCCGTTTGTACCGGACACGATTCGCTTTGGCTATACAGGCGCGCAGCTTAAATGGTGTGAGGAAAACGAAGCAATGGTGTACAATTTCTTTATCCGTGAGAATCTCTTGTATGAAACCAATTGGCAAAAGACCTTACGTTATGTAAACGATGGACCTACCAGTACCGGTATGCCGATCGAAAGTCCGGGAAATATCGGAAGTTGGTTAGGCTATAGAATTGTATCAGACTATATGAAACGTCATCCTGAACTGAGTTTAGCAGAATTGTTGGTATTGGATGACGGACAAAAAATATTGCAGGAGGCGAAGTATAAACCTAGATAGCAGATTACAGCCAGCCTAATTCCAGCTTGGCTTCTTCGGTCATCATTTCTTTATTCCATGGCGGGTCGAAAGTGAGGTGTATATGTACATCTGTTACACCTTCTACTGCTTTAACCTTTGTTTCCGCATCGAATATAATATCACCGGCAACGGGGCAGGCAGGTGCTGTGAGCGTCATGGTCACATTCACTTTTCCACCTTCACTAATTTTAATTTCGTAAACCAAACCCAGGTCGACGATGTTAACCGGAATCTCCGGATCATACACATTTCGTAGTGCATCTTCCACTTTATCTCTCAACATAAGCCAAGCTTTTTAACCCTTATTAGAATTTGTCTGCTGCAAATGCAAAGCCAAGGCATAGGCCTTAATTTGCTTCAGCATAGATAGCAATCCATTAGAGCGGGTGGGTGATAGATGGCTGGTCAAACCGATGGCATCTACAAAGTAAATATCCTCGTCGATAATCTCTTTGGGAGGATGACCTGACAATACCCGCACGACCATACTGATCAATCCCTTTGTGATAAGCGCATCGCTATCGGCCGTAAAGTGCACTTCACCCTCTTTGAAATCTGCGTGCAACCAAACCTGCGATTGGCATCCTCTGATTAGGTGATCATCTGTTTTGTATTGATCCTCTATTAACGGGAGATCCTTTCCCAATTGGATGATGTATTCATACTTCTCCATCCAATCTGTGAACATGGAAAACTCCTCAATGATCTCGTCTTGTTTTTCCTTAATCGTCATATTGCTGTAATCGATTAGCGCAAAAGATCCACTGCCTTTTTGGTTGCTGCTATCAGAATATCTACTTCTTCTTTGGTGCTATAAAGCGCGAACGAAGCACGTATGGTGCCTGGAATCCCAAAGAAATCCATTATAGGCTGTGTACAATGGTGGCCCGTTCTCACTGCGACTCCTTGTTTGTCTAATAACTCTCCGGTATCGAACGGATGTAATCCATCAATCAAAAAAGAGATTGCACCTGAGCGTTGCGGAGATTTTCCTATAAATCTCAAACCTTCAATTTCGCTCAATGCATTTAATGCATAGTCCAACAATTGCTTTTCGGTCTCCGCAATACGCTGCAAACCGATGGCGGAAATATAATCCAATGCCGCAGCCAGTCCGATGGCTCCTGCCATATCCGGAGTTCCTGCCTCAAACTTATAAGGCAGTTCGTTGTATTCGGTCTTCTCAAAACTTACGGTCTTGATCATATCGCCACCACCTTGCCACGGCGGCATGTTATCCAGCATCTGTTCTTTCCCATAGAGGACCCCGATCCCTGTAGGACCATATACTTTATGTCCGGAGAAAACCAGAAAATCCGCATCCAGTTCTTGCACATCTACCGGCATGTGTTGCACGGCTTGAGCTGCATCTACCAATACCGGAATATTGCGAGCGTGTGCCTGAGCGATGATCTCCCGGATTGGATTAATGCTCCCTAGTGAATTAGAAACATAAGTTACTGCAACCAATTTAACCGTATCATCGAGTAAACCGGCGAATTTATCCATCTCCAGCACCCCCTTTTGATCCATGGGAATCACCTTAAGGGTTGCGCCTTTCTCCATGCATACCATCTGCCAAGGAACGATATTGGAATGGTGCTCCATGGCGGAGATCAAGATACTGTCCCCCGCCTTCAACCGATCTCTACCAAATGAGGCAGCTACCAGATTGATGCCTTCGGTGGTACCTCTGGTGAAAATGATTTCATGTGAATGCTTTGCATTTAAAAAGGCGGCAACGGTTTGCCGGGCTCCTTCATAAGCTGCAGTGGCTTCCTGACTCAGAAAATGAACACCTCTATGGACATTACTATTATATTTTCGATAGTAATCGTCGATCGAATTTAAAACAGCTAAAGGCTTTTGGGTGGTTGCCGCATTATCCAGATATACCAGTTGTTTGCCGTACACTTTTGTATTCAGCAATGGGAAATCCTTTCTAATCTCTTCAATATTCAACAGCGGCTGCATAGTTTATGATTAACCGACTACCGCGATAGCCATTTTGTTATGAATAATTTGCTGGATATACGACTTAATAGCCGGGTCCTCGATTTTTTCAGTGATATCATACGCGAATGCCTCTACCAGCAAACTCTTTGCAGCATCCTCGTCAATACCTCTGGATCTCAGATAAAACAGCGATTCCGGATTGAACTGACCAATGGTACAACCATGGCTACATTTCACATCGTCGGCGTAAATTTCCAGCTGAGGCTTAGCATACATTCTCGCTTTATCGCTCAACAAGAGATTATTGTTCTGCTGATAGGCATTAGTGAGTTGGGCTTCTTTAGACACCAGCACTTTCCCATTAAACACAGCTTTACCGTTTCCGGTAATAACCCCCTTATACAATTGATTGCTTTCACAAGAAGGATGCTGGTGGGCAATTGCCGTATGATTATCGGTCAGCTGATTATCCCCTACGAGATACAAGCCATACAGATGTGTTTCCAAACCGGAATCATCATGGGCGATCTCCATATTATTACGGATCAGATCTGCTTCGGGGAAACTGAAAGTGAAATTATCATAGCGGCTTCCTCTCAATTGAGAAACTCGATTATAATGAATCCATCTTTCACCTTTGGAATGCTCTTGTAATTCGTAGTGTGTTAAACGCGCATTTTCCTCCAATACGATCCGTGAAACAACGTTGGCCACGGCAACGACAGATAGGTCCTTGAGAACTACTGAGCGCTCAAAAATAGCGGCTTGTGAGTTCCGTTCTGCTACCCATAAATGGCGTGGTTGCACGAATACGTTTTCTTGCGCGCTATAGATATGCAGCAGTCTAATAGGCTTATCAACGACAGCGTTCTTAAAAATATGAATATAGCAGCCATCAGTGAATAAGGCAGTATTCAACGCCAGCATGCCATCACTACCTGTGAAAGTATTTGCATGCAGGTATTCAGCGAATTTGCCATTAGCAACTGCTTCTGAGATCGGTTGTACAGATATCAGATTTGCATCGGGCAAATCCGACAAATCTGTTCTGATGGTACCATTTACCAATACGAGCAGATAAGTATCCATGTCTGGAATTACTGTCTCGTTGATACAATTTCTGATACGCTCTTCGTCGGGTTCGATTGTATTCAGACCTAATTCGGCGTCCAAATATGGAATGAGACTGGTGTATTTCCAGTCTTCATTTTTCGAAGTAGGAAACCCTTTTTCTTTGAAAAGAGCCAGGGCACTGTTACGGATTTCCTTTATGGACTCCGCTTCCGGTTGTCCGGGAATTGCTGTTCCGTTGGACAATATGCTATATAACGATGTTTGTTTTTGTAAACTCATGATGTTTCTAATGCTCCTGTATGATACAATTCCTTCAGCCAGTCGTAACCTTTTTCTTCCAGTTCGAGGGCAAGTGATTTATCTCCTGACCTGACGATGCGACCATCGTAGAGTACATGAACAAAATCCGGAACTATATGATTCAGTAGCCTTTGATAGTGCGTAATTACTATAAATGCATTGTCGGAGTTACGTAATTTATTTACACCGTCTGAAACGATGCGAAGTGCATCGATATCCAGTCCTGAATCGGTTTCATCCAGGATAGACAGTTTGGGCTCCAGCATGGCGAGTTGGAAAATTTCATTTCTTTTCTTTTCACCCCCGGAAAAGCCCTCGTTTAATGAACGATTTGCAAGTTTGGATTCAAAACCTACCAATTCTTGTTTTTCCTTAATAAGCTTCATGAATTCCTTCGCACTCAGCGGAGGCAGACCTCTATATTCTCTTACCCCTGTCAATGCGGTTTTCAAGAAATTGATATTAGATACCCCCGGAATTTCTACCGGATATTGGAAAGCAAGAAACACCCCTTCTCTTGCACGATCTTCAGGGCTCATTTCCAACAAATTTTTATCGTCCAGCCAAACTTCCCCGTCGGTAACCTCGTAATTATCGCGGCCTGCCAGTACTGAAGCCAGGGAACTTTTCCCTGAACCGTTGGGACCCATAATTGCGTGTATTTCACCGGCACGTACCTGCAGATCTATCCCTTTCAATATTTCCTTCCCGTTCACAGACGCGTGCAGATTTTTTATTGTCAGCATACTTTGTTTTGAGTTTATGAAATTTTAATTTTTTAAAAAGTGGATTACCCCACGCTACCTTCTAAAGAAAGTGCCAATAACTTCTGAGCTTCTACAGCGAATTCCATGGGTAATTGGTTGAGTACTTCCTTGGCATATCCATTTACGATAAGTTCTACCGCTTTTTCGGTATCAATACCTCTTTGATTCAGGTAGAATATTTGATCTTCTCCGATTCTGGATGTTGTAGCTTCGTGTTCGATAGTGGCAGTGTTGTTTCGAGATTCGATATAGGGGAATGTATGTGCCCCACAGCGGTTACCGATCAACAAGGAATCGCACTGTGTAAAGTTTCTTGCAAGGTCAGCCCGGCTACCTACCTGCACCAGACCGCGATAATTGTTATCACTTTCTCCTGCAGAAATTCCTTTCGAAATAATTCTGCTACGGGTATTAGCCCCGATATGGTGCATTTTGGTACCGGTATCGGCCACCTGTTTACCTTTAGTTACTGCTACTGAATAAAATTCACCGTAAGAATTATCACCTACTAACAGTACACTTGGGTATTTCCAAGTGATTGCAGAACCTGTTTCTACCTGTGTCCAAGAGATTCTGGATCTCTCGCCCTTACAAACACCACGTTTGGTAACGAAGTTATAAATCCCCCCATTTCCGTCTTTGTCGCCGGGATACCAATTCTGTACAGTAGAATATTTGATTTCTGCATCTTTCAGTGCGATCAATTCCACTACTGCGGCATGTAATTGATTTTCATCCCTTTTTGGAGCGGTACAACCTTCAAGATAACTCACATAACTCCCTTCGTCCGCAATGATCAAAGTTCTTTCGAACTGACCGGTATTAGCAGCGTTGATCCTGAAATAGGTCGACAATTCCATGGGGCAACGAACCCCTTTCGGGATGTAAACAAATGAACCATCTGTAAACACCGCGGAATTCAGTGCGGCGAACAAATTATCGGTCTGAGGCACCACGGTACCCAAGTATTTTTTCACCAAATCCGGATATTCCTGAATCGCCTCGCTTATTGGGCAAAAAATAATGCCTAATTTATTCAAATGCTCTTTATAGGTAGTCGCAACTGAAACACTGTCGAAGACGGCGTCTACTGCCACCCCGGCGAGTGCTTTTTGTTCTGAAATTGGAATCCCCAATTTCTCGAAAGTGCGTAACAGTTCGGGATCTACTTCATCCAGACTGTTCAATTTCTTTTGTTGCTTAGGAGCGGCGTAGTAAGAAATATTTTGATAATCAATCTTCGGAAAAGGGAAATTCTGCCAATTCGGCTCTTCCATCGCCAAAAAAGCTTTATAGCCTTTTAGGCGCCATTCAAGCAACCAATCGGGTTCATTCTTCTTCTTAGAAATAAACCTAATAGTGTCTTCATTGAGCCCCGGAGGGGCGATTTCCATATCAATATCCGTTACGAAACCAAACTCGTACTCACTGTTAGCCAGCTCTTCGAGCAGCTTCTTTTCAGTTTCCATATTGCAAAGCTACGTTATGAAATCTAATCATCCTTATCCAGACAATCATTAGTTTCCATGCACCTATATTATGAGTCTATTAATCAGATAGATAGACTAAAAAATATAAGCTTAATCCGGGAATATTCAGTTATTTTTAACAGAGTCTGTTTTCCCCTCTTCCTCTACAATCAGCTTACTTTTGCGATCGAGGATCACTAATAGCGCCAGGCAAATGTAGAACATGGCGCCTACTTTGTGAGTTTCAATAAGTTCGGAGAAGAAATTATTGATAAAACCGACTGCAAACATCATCACTACTCCCAGTGTGACATATTGATAGAAGCGATCCCGGCCTTTGAACCGGTGGTAAATCATCTGACCGCGAGCAAATACCATCATGACCAAAATTCCATACAATATCATGGCCGGCCATCCTTGCTCTACTAACATTAACAAAAAATAGTTATGCGTAGTCGATCGCTCCACGTTTCTACTCACATAAGTCCGAAAGGAGGATACAGCATAAGGTTTATAATATTCGTAGAACGAATTCGGACCATATCCGGTGATCGGTTCGTCTTTGCTCATCCGAACGGCTGCTATCCATCGATAGAGTCGCTCCATTGACGACATATCCTGACCGCGGAACGTTGCAATCATATGCGATGTAAAGTTTCCATGCATATAAGTACGTTCGTAATTCGGTCTGAAATCAATATACTTATTATTATTCACCATAAATCCGACCAGTAGGATAATGGTTGCAAAAAACACCGGCATAACCAGATTTGCTATCCTCATTCTGATTGCCACCCAAACCGCCATTGCAAACACCACGGCTACCATAGCAGCTCTTGCGTAGGTCAGATAAATTACCGGTAAAAAAAACAATATTAGCGCTAGGGCTATAATCCGCAACCAAATCTTGGCGCCCTTCGTCAATACAAATGCAACACATAGAATCGGAAACAACATAGATATTACCGAGGAGTATTCTACGTGGTTGTAGTAGATCGGACTGATTGCTCTTTCAACTTTACGGAAATTAAAATTATATTGAGAATGACGATAAATGATTGCCAGAATGGTAATGATCACCGGGATCAGGAATACTTTAAATGCAATCTTAAAATCCTTTTTTTCAGAGAAGATGAGTACCGGCAGAACAAAAAAGCTTGCTAAAAACCAAGTTTTTGCCGCCAAAAACTTTGCGCTCACTAATGGTTCTCTGGTATAGATTACAGCAATGATCAGCCAGAGATATTGAAACGCGACAATCAACACGATAGGATTTCTCCACCACCATTCCGGCAGAAGCTTTGGATTGGCCGCCAATAAAATGGCCAGCAAGCCCGTAAACATCCACATGATCGGTTCGTCGGGGACGGACGTGGAGAGGGAAACTCCATTAAACTCCAGATGAATCGAAAAAGGGATCAGCGCCAATAACACCCAGTATGCCGTCTTCCAATTTATCATGGCCAATGCCATATAAATCATCATAAACGGCACTGCAATCCAATAATACTGCCCAGTCAGTCCGAAGAGCAATATACTCAGCAATGCCACTACGAGGCCTACCGGCAACAGCCAGTTACGATATGGAACAAAAGCTTGTTGCATCTTAACGCTGCACCTTCAATATCTCCTTCAAATATGTATTAAGCAATATCAGTAATGCTGTAACAAAGAATGCAAGCAGTGCACTACCTATTACTGTAAGAATTAATGAAAGTCCGGTTGGCTTCAAAGGTGGCACAGCGGGAGTGATGATCTTCACGAATGACAGCGCATCGGGTTGTGTACCTGTTGAGAATTCATTCATCAGTGATAAATAGTTCGAGCGATCTATTACCCATCTATCCTTGATTGCAGACAAGTTTTGGATTTCTTCAACACCTCTGCCAAATTGCTTCTGTCCACCGCTCTTTATACTACCGACGAGCACATTGGTACGCGCCGGACTGATTAAATCGTAGATACCATATTCATCACGCAGACGGATGAGGGAATCTGTAAGCAATGCAATCGCGCTATCCGCTTGCTGCAACTTAATATTTAAAGAATTGAAAAGCTGGTTTTTGATCTCGAGATAAAATCCCCTGTATTCTTCTTCGATAGCGGAAACCATTTTGTTGACCACTTCTGCAGCCATTTTTGGATCCCCATCGGTGAACATCACCTCAACATTTTTGTATTCGGTTCTTACCAATTTAAAGTTCTGCTTCCAGATACCCATCATTTTCATCTGATCGGCTTGCTTATCGGAGTTCAGGCCATAGTGTTGATATAAGTTTAATGCTTCAATTACTTTATCCCGCACCCGGTCAGAATTTCCAATTGCCATTACCCTATCGATATCATCTTCACCCGCAAAATAGTCGATATAGCGATCCGTATTAGTTCGGAAAAAGTAATTTCTATCTGCGAAGATGGGATTAGCAACAATAACCTCGGATTTCGCACGATATTTATCTTTTCGTAGAAAATAGCCGACAGCACCAAGTCCTGCAGCTAAAAGTGAAATCAAAATTAATAATCGACGCTTTTGATACAGTGCTTTGACAATATCAACCAGATCAAATCGGGGGGTCATGTAATTACAAAATTTTAAATAACAAGAAGAACGCTAACGCAAGCGAAAATAACAAGAATTTAATGAGAAACCTCAAATTAGGATTTTAATATACTCAGTAGCTTTCACCGGCCTGCATTTTCTCTGCATTCTCGGCAAATTGCAGTGCATCAATCATCTCTTGGATTTCACCGTTCATAAAATCATCGAGATTATATATGGTCATATTAATTCTATGATCTGTAACTCTTCCCTGAGGATAATTATACGTTCTGATTTTAGCTGAGCGGTCGCCGCTGCTGACCAAACTCTTTCTTTGTCTTGCGATTTCTTCTTCTTGCTTTCTTACCTGTTCTTCATAGAGTTTGGTACGCATCATCTGTGTAGCCTTTTCTCTGTTAGCCAGCTGAGTACGTTCTGTTTGGCAGGTAATCACGGTACCGGTGGGAACGTGGGTCAATATAACCTTTGTTTCCACCTTGTTTACGTTTTGTCCTCCCGCACCGCCGCTTCGTGCCGTTTCCATTTTCAGATCACTTTCCTTCAGTTCGAAATCCACCTCAGCTGCTTCGGGCATCACTGCTACTGTAGCCGCTGAAGTATGTATTCGTCCGCTGGCTTCGGTGGCCGGTACGCGTTGTACGCGGTGCACGCCACTTTCGAACTTCAGGGTACCATAAACATCATCGCCTTCTACTTGTAGCAGTACCTCCTTATATCCTCCGGCTGTACCCTCGGTTTCGCTTATCAATGATACCTGCCAACCCTTTCTTTCGCAATAGCGCAGGTACATTCGGGCAAGATCACCCGCGAAAATACTCGCTTCGTCACCTCCGGTTCCTGCTCTGATTTCCAGTATTGCATTCTTTTCATCCTGGGGATCTTTCGGTATCAGCAATTGTCTGATAGTAGCTTCCAGCTGTTCCTTTTGTTCCTCTTGTTCCTCCAATTCTGACTTCGCTAGTTCTCTAAGTTCAGGGTCATTTTCGGTCGAAAGTACCTCCCGACTAAAATCGATGCTTTCCAGGCACTTCCTATACTTTAGGTAGGCTTCGACTATTGGTTCTAATTTTCGGTATTCCCTACTTACTTCTTTATACCGCTTGTTATCTCCCACGATAGCCGGGTTGGTAAGGGCGATACCAAGATCATCAAACTTTGCTTTGAGTGCTTCCAGTTTGTTCAGGATTGAGCTCATTGTCCGCTATTAATTTATATTATCGGCTGTATCAGCCTTGGTGTATTGTTACAAATATAAAGGCCAACCATTGTAGCTATTACATAGCTACAATGGTTGGCCCGGAAATAATTAATCTAAATCGGGGTTATCCATTTTGTCGATTTCGGAAATTTCGATAGCATAGCCCCCGCGGCTTTCAATCAAATTCTTTAAGATTGATTAGAGTGTACGTTTGATTTCCACTTCTTCATATCCTTCGATGATATCGCCTACGCGGATGTCGTTATAATTCTTGATAGACAGACCACATTCGTAGCCGGCGCTAACTTCTTTAACATCATCTTTGAAACGTTTCAAGGAAGCCAATTCTCCGGTATAGATAACGATACCGTCCCGTACGATATTCAGTTTAGTGTTTCTGGACATTTTACCGTCTAGTACGTAACAACCTGCGATCGTACCTACGCCGCTAATCTTGAATATTTCGCGAACCTCGATATGCGCAACGGTTTTCTTTTCAACCTTAGGCTCAAGTAAACCTTCCATCGCACTCTTAATCTCTTCGATCGCGTCGTAGATGATGGAGTAAGTACGAATTTCGATATTTTCTTGCTCTGCCAGTTTAGCAGCCTGCATAGAAGGTCTAACCTGGAATCCGATGATAATTGCATCAGAAGCGGTTGCCAGCAATACATCGCTCTCGGTGATTTGACCTACACCTTGGTGTACTACATTGACTGCCACCTCTTCGGTAGAAAGTTTCTGCAGTGAATCGCTCAATGCTTCTACTGAACCATCGAAATCACCTTTAATGATTACACCCAGTTCTTTAAAGTTACCCAGTGCAAGACGGCGACCGATTTCATCGAGTGTGATGTGCTTACGTGCACGAATACCTTGTTCACGTAAAATTTGTGCACGATGTGTTGCTATGGTCTTAGCTTCGTTTTCATCGGCGTAGACTCTAAACTTCTCACCTGCCTGAGGCGCACCGTTCAGACCTAAGATCTGTACCGGTGAAGAAGGTCCTACTGATGTTACTCGCTGACCGCGTTCATTGAACATGGCTTTGACCTTACCATAGTATTGTCCGCAGACAACGATGTCACCCTGGTTGAGTGTACCGTTTTGTACCAGTACAGTTGCCTGATAACCTCTACCCTTATCGAGAGAAGCCTCGATAACGCTACCGACACCTGCTCGGTTAGGATTAGCCTTCAATTCCAACAATTCTGCTTCTAGTCCTATCTTCTCCAGCAGCACATCCACATTCAGTCCTTTCTTCGCAGAAATCTCCTGACTTTGGAATTTACCGCCCCATTCTTCCACAAGGATATTCATAGCAGAAAGCTGCTCCTTAATTTTCTCAGGGTTGGCGTTTTCTTTATCAATCTTATTGATTGCGAAAACCATTGGCAGACCCGCAGCTTGAGCATGCGAAATCGCTTCTTTAGTTTGAGGCATGATTGCATCGTCTGCTGCAATTACGATAACCGCAACGTCAGCCACTTTAGCACCACGCGCACGCATCGCGGTAAACGCTTCGTGACCCGGAGTATCTAAGAATGTGATTCGCTTTCCGGATGCAGTTTGCACCTGGTAGGCACCGATGTGCTGGGTGATACCACCTGCTTCACCGGCAACCACATTAGCGTTCCGAATATAATCGAGCAATGAAGTTTTACCGTGATCCACGTGACCCATTATCGTAACGATTGGAGCACGGGGTAAGAGATCTTCTTCGCTGTCAGCGGCTTCATCTTCTTCCATATCGGACTCCTGTTGGAGATCGATAAACTCTACATCATATCCAAATTCACTAGCCACCAGTTCGATCACTTCAGCATCCAGGCGCTGGTTAATAGACACCATGATACCGAGACCCATACATTTACTGATTACCTCGGTAAAATTTACATCCAGCAAACTCGCCAATTCACTAACCGAGATAAACTCTGTTACCTGGATCAGTTTGTCCTGGTCAGCCAATTCGGCCGCTCTCTTCTCGGCCAGTTCCTCCCTCTTATTACGACGGTATCTGGCTTTAAGATTTTTATTACGGGAACCACCGCCGGCCAGTTTGGCCTGTGTTTCCTGAATTTTCTTCTGAATTTCTTTAGAGTCGATTTCCTGTTGTCCCGGACGTTCCGCACCACGATGTGGTCCGCCTGGGCCACGTGTGGCTCCACCCCGATTTCTATCCGGACGTTGGGCACCGCCGGCGCCACGGTTATTGTTATCAGAACGGAAGGTTTCCGGACGCTTTTGAACTGGAATTCTCTTTCTGCTACGCTTCTCTTTACGTCCGTCATCATCTTTCGACGAACTTGGAGTAGGTGTTGTAGGCAGTACAATTTTACCAACGATCTTAGGACCTTCCAATTTGGGAGCCCTTACTTCGATATGAGCCGGAGGTGCGTCCTGTGCAGGTGGTGCAGGCGGCGTTGCGGGTTTTTCCGCTGCCGGCTTTTCGGCTGCCGGACGAGCCGGAGTTGCTTTTTCCTCAGCGGGCTTTTCCTTAACCTTTTCTTCCTGTACGGGTGGTTTCGGTGCCTGTGGCTTTTCAGCTACTGGAGGTTCTACTTTCTTAGGAGCTTCCTCTTTTTCAGTTTTAACCGGCTGCTTTTTCGCTGTTGTAGCGGATTTTTTAGGTCTTGTAGACTTATTCAACTCGTCGAGGTCGATCTTACCCAAAATACGGGGTCCCTCTGTGCGCGCCGGTTCCTTAGCCTCTTCAGGTTCCTTCTTCGGAGCTTCGGCCGGTATCGGTTCAGGTTCAGGAGTTTTCTCTTCCGGCTTCGGTGCCTCCGCAACGGGTTCAGGAACCACAGGAGCGGGAGGAGCAGGTGCCGGTTTTTCCTCCACGGGAGCTTCCGGTTCCGGAGTCTTTTCTACTACCGGAGGTGCCGGCGGCTCAGGCTTTTGTGCCGGAGCGGGCGCAGGTGTTGGAGCTGGAGTTACTACTGCTGCCGGAGTTTCTTCTTTCTGATCACGAACGGTAATGTCCAGATCTTCTTTAGACTTCTTCAGATTGTCCAACAAAGGACCCTTTGGTAACGCTATCTCGTCACTTTTGCGTTTAGCTAGTTTGTCTTGAGCAAACTCAGCCTGTAACGCATCGTACATTTCTTCGGTAAGCTTGGTGTTGGGACTTTTCTCATTAATCTCAAAACCCTTACTGGTTAGAAACTCTACAAGCGTCTCCTTGCCAATATTAAACTCTTTGGCTGCGGCCAGTAATCTAGGTGTCTTTGTTGATGTTGCCATTCTAAACTTTAGTCAAAAAAATAGCCTGGATACAATGTACCAGCCTAATTCTCCATGCAAACCTACGTTATTTCGTGGAGATTTGGGCGTTACACGTAAACTGCCTTTATATATCCGAGCCTCACTGATGCTACCGGAGGTTAATTGAAAATTACCTCACATCAGCTATTGGCTCCGGTCTCTTCTTCCTCTTCGCTATCAAACTCAGCCTGGAGTATCCGCTGCACATCTTCAATTGTCTCACGCTCCAGATCCGTTCTACGCTCAAGTTCGTCTACCGATAATTCCAGCACACTCAAAGCTGTGTCGCAACCAATTTTCTTGAATGCTTCCAACACCCAGCCTTCGATCTCATCGCTGAATTCATCCAGATCAATATCGTACTCTTCACCCATTTCATCTTGCATGTCACGGTAAACATCGATACTGTATCCTGTCAAATCTTGAGCCAACTTAATATTTACGCCCTTCTTTCCAATAGCAAGAGATACCTGATCCGGATCCAAATATACAGAAACGTGATTGCGTTCTACATTCAAATCCATCCGATTAATCCTTGCCGGAGTAAGCGCGCGCTGAATTAATAACTGTATGTTATTAGTATAATTAATTATATCAATATTCTCATTGCGCAATTCACGAACGATACCATGAATACGACTTCCTTTCATACCCACACATGCACCCACCGGATCGATCCTGTCATCGTAACTTTCTACAGCCACTTTCGCCCGCTCACCCGGTTCGCGTACAATCTTACGTATAACAATCAAGCCATCCATAATCTCGGGCACCTCGATTTCCAAAAGTTTCTCCAAGAACGAAGGGTGCGTACGACTCAATATAATAATAGGAGTATTATTCCGCATCTCTACCTTCTTCACTACCGCGCGAACAGCTTCACCTTTCTTGAAGAAATCAGAGGGTATTTGCTCCGACTTAGGCATGATCAATTCATTGCCTTCATCATCGAGCAGCAACATTTCCTTCTTCCAAATCTGATATACTTCACCGGTGATGATATCTCCCACCCGATCTGCATATTTCTTTAGTAAATGGTTCTTCTTCAAATCCCCGATACGAGCAGCCAGCGTCTGCTTAGCAGCCAAAATAGCCCTCCGCCCGAAATCAGTTACGTCCACCTCTTCATAAACCTCTTCACCAATATGGTAATCAGGTTCTATCTTAATCGCTTCTGAATAAGCAATCTGTTTATTTTCGTCTTCGACCATTTCATCCTCAACAATCTCACGTCTTCTGAATATCTCCAGATCCCCGGTCTGATCATTTACAATAACGTCGAAATTTTCATCGTCACCATATTTCTTACGTAACAATGTTTTGAACACGTCCTCAATCACCTTCATCAGGGTGGGCCTATCAATATTTTCAGCCTCTTTAAACTCCTGGAATGATTCGATAAGATTAATACTTGACATGGTCTTTCATATTTATTGGGTCTTTACCTAAAGTTAAAAAACTACCTGCACTACTGCTTTACTAATATTCGAAAATGGTATAGTTACTTGTGTTATTTCCTTTTTCACCTTCTTCCCAATGGCAACCTCCATTACAATACCCTCTTCAGTCACCTCCCCAAGCACCCCGAGCACCTCAGCGCCATCAGTTTGGGCAACCAATAAGGTCCTTCCAATATTTTTATGGTATTGACGAACATTTACCAGGGGCTCATCGATGCCCGGACTTGAAACTTCCAGTGAAAAATCACCCTCAGGGAATATTGCTGCAGCTTCTATCAGTTTGTACAACTTGCGATTTACATTTGCACTTTTCTCAATCGACAAGCCACTGTCAGCATCCAGGAATAATTTTATATTATTAACCGGCTTAATCTTTATTCCTGTAATAAACATATCGGTACCCTCCAACAACGGAAGGACCATACC